>CAYLZR010000036.1:0-10981 GCA_964388145.1 uncultured Gemmatimonadaceae bacterium
GCTCAGGAGGTTGCCCGGGCTCGCGTGCCGAGCGTACGCGCCGCCGATCACACGGAGACCTTCACGATTTCCGCCGAAAGCGACGGCGACGCTGCCTATATCGTGATGGCGTGGGAAACGACCCGGGTGCGGATACCTATTGCCGTGAGCCGTGAGCCGTGAGCCGGCCCCACCCTACCCCCGTCGTGTTGGGATGGGGTGGGGGCCGTCTCACCACTCACGTCTTACGTTTCACGGCTCACGGCTCACGGCTCACGGCTCACAGTTTACGGCTCACGGCTTACTCTCTAAGGGCCGTCACCGGATCCAGCCGCGCCGCCCGCCGTGCCGGCACGTAGGCGGCGACCACTGCCACAGCCGCAAGCCCGATTGCGACCGTCGCGAACGTCGCAACATCGAACGGCCTCACTTCAAACAACATCCCCTCGATGAAACGTGTCGCACCCACCGCCACTGCAAGCCCCACCCCAACGCCAATTCCCACCAGGGCAAGCGCGCGACCCACGACGAGCCACGTGATCGTCGTGCCCCCAGCACCCAGTGCGATTCGCACTCCCAACTCGTGGACGCGCTGGCTGACACCGTAGCTCGTCACGCCGTACACGCCCACCATCGCGAGCATTAACGCCACAACGGCGAAGATGCCGAACATCACGGTGTTGAAACGCGGCTGGGCCGCAGCGTCGGCGAGCCGTCCCGCCATCGTCTGTACTTGATAGACCGCCAGGTCCGGATCTATCTCGGCGACGGCTTGTCGCATTGCCGCTACTGCTGCCCCCGTCTCGACGGACACCCGTGCTACGATGACTCTCGACCGCCAGCTGGCCTGTGTAGACGGCAGATAATACCCCGGCTCGAGATCGTCGGCGATTCCCCGCTGCTTCACATCGCCCGCGACTCCGATGATCATACACGGACAGTTGGCATTGCCCGACCCGACGTCTATCGCCTGTCCGATGGGGTCGTCGTCGGCAAAGTACGTTCGCACCAGACTCTCGTTGACGATGACCACCGACGGAGCTCCGGCGCGATCGGCGATCGTGAACCCACGCCCTCCGAGTATCGGAATCCCCATCGTCGACAAGTAGTCGAGGGACACAATTCGCATGTTGCCCGTTGGTGCCTCGCTGCTCACGCGCGGAGGCGGCCGGCCCTCGATGGTAAAGGTGAAATTCAGGGAGCCAACCAGCGGAATGTCCGTCGTCACGCCGGTCGATTCAACGCCTGGAGCGGCCTCGAGGCGTTCCACCAACCGATCGAAGAATGATGCAATGTGCTGTGTCTCCGGATATCGCGCCGCTGGAGGATTGACGCGCATGGTCACGATGTTTTCGGAAATGAACCCCGGATCAACGTTTTGCAGACCACGAAAGCTTCGCACGAGGAGCCCCGACGTTGTGACGAGCACCAACGCCATCGCAATCTGACTCACGAGCAACACATTTCGAACTCGCTGTCCGGCGGACCGCCCCACACGGGCTCCACTCGCCGCCAATCCTTGATGTAAGTCGGCGCGGGAGCCTTGAAGGGCGGGAAACAATCCAAAAAGTCCCCCCGTCAAGAACGACACTACAAACGTAAAGAGCAGGACGGGAACGTCCACGCCGATTCCCTCTGCGCGCGGAAGCGTGCCTGGGTTCAACGCCAGGATGACCTTGAGACCTATTACCGCGAGACCAAGCCCGGCCACCCCACCCAACACCGCTAGAACCACACTTTCCGTCAACAGTTGGCGCATCAGGCGACCCCGACCGGCACCAAGTGCGGCGCGCACCGCCATTTCCTGCTGCCGAGCCGACGCCCGGGCAAGTAGTAAATTCGCAACGTTGGCACACGCGATCAGCAGCACCACTCCCACGGCACCGAGGAGAACCATGAGTGCGGTGCGCACGTTCCCAACTGTTTGATCGAGCAAGCTCACGAGTTGAATCGACCAACCTTCATTCGAAGCTGGGTACTGTTGTTCGAGCGCGCGCGCGAGATCCTTCATCCGAGCATCCGCCACCTCGAACGAAACATCTTCTTTCAAGCGAGCCACCGCGGCCAAGTAGTGCCCTCCGCGTGCTTGCGACACGTCGAAGTCGAAAACCAGGGGCAGCCAAACATCGGTTTCCGACCGGAACCCAAAATCGGCGGGCAGAATACCAATCACTTCGATCGCGTTCCCATTGAGCGTAATGGTACGGCCCAAGAGTTCGGGATCACCACCGAAACGAGACCGCCACAATCGGTAGGAAATCACGGCGACGCCGTCGTTGCCGACTTGGTTCTCCTCCGGAGTAAACGTGCGCCCCATCAACGGCTGCGCATTGACGGCAAAGAATACGCTGGCCCAAGCGTAGGTACCGGGGAGCCGTTCGGGATCCCCATTGCCTGTTAGCGTCACGCTCGCGTTCGAGTACGCTCCGACATGATCAAACACATCGTTCTGTTCCACCCAGTCCATGTAGTTCGCCGGTGATGCCGAAAAGCGCGGCCAACCGCGTGATAAGTTCGACTCCCACACCATCACGATCCGATCGGGGGCGTCCACCGGCAGCGGTCTCAGCAGCACACTGTTGACAACGCTGAAGATTGCCGTGTTGGCGCCGATCCCAAGTGCCACCGTGATGATGGCAACCGTGGAAAATCCTGGTCGCTTCAGCAACTGTCGCAGTGCATAGCGTAAATCTCCTAACATTCCAGCGATCATCTCTTCTCTCCTGGGCTTGGGTGCTGGGCGACCTTGGCGGTGGCTGCCTAAGTGTTCACGCATCCAGTCGAACCACTCTGCGGAAACAGAGGTGGCAAAATCACGGAGGGTAGACGCCCACAGTCGCGCCAGCATCCCGATTCCATCTCGCGAAGCTGACGCGCATCGCTTCCGGAACGCATCCATCATCTCGCGTCCGTAGTCTCGCCGAATTTCTGCGGGGTATGCGGCCAAGAGAAGTGCGTAGCACAGTCGCGAAACGCGATTGGCTCGGCGGGTTGCGCGCGCATTCATGAAGTCACGTCAAACACACGCTTCGTTTCGGCCTGGGCCACGAGACGCGCCAACCTGCGCGCTTCGTCCTCGAGCATGTTTCGCCCCGAAAGGGTGATGCGATAAAAGCGACGCCGATCGTCGTCCTCTCGCTTCGGCGCCGCAACCTCCAACGCTTCGATGAGACCGGCCTTTCGCAGGCCCTTGATGGACCGGTAGAGAGTTCCCGGCCCCAAGCGCATTTCTCCGTCAGTCCGTTCATCCACCTCTTGCATGATGCCGTAACCGTGCCGGTCCCTGTCGGCGAGCGATAACAGGATCTGGTACACGGCGGGCGTCATTGGCACTTCGATTTTCATGCGTGGCCCTTTTTGCTGGGTATCCACCGTAGCTATATCCATCATGGATATACTACGACAGAAACAGCCAATGGTTTCACCAATCGATAACCCATTGTTTGGCAGTGGTTTACGAGTTACTCGACGCCCGAGACAGAGATGGCCTGTTGGAATATCCAATATCCAATGTTCGATATTCAACATTGGATCTTCGATATTCTTTAGAACGGCATCGCGACAGCCCGAAGGATGGGATATTCTGTCGCGTCCGCGAGCAGCGCATCCAGCACGTTCCAATTCAAGAACCCGTCACTCGACCGCGGTTCGAGCAACTTGAACGCCAATCTCCCCAGCGGCTGCTGGGTCCGTACCACCACCGTCCCGGCCGGCAGCGTGCGACTGTCCTGCCGGTAGCGGCCGAAGAGCGTGCGCTCGTTGTGTTGCTGAAACGGACGTTCGGAGGCGGTCGTGGAGTCTATGCGGAATACCTCCACCGACAGGCGCATGGGCCGGGTCAACGTCGTGGACTGCACCCCATGGGCCTCGAGTTTTTGCAATACCTCGGTCGCGTCGGCGGGAACGAAGTACGCCACGGGCACCCGCTCGGTTTCGGCGGCCTCGAATTCGATGAATAGGTACATCGATTGGGGATTCACCACGTTGCGCCGACGAAGCATGGTCCGTGCTGAGTACGGATTCTCTTCTTCTTCCACCTCGCCCATCAAGATCTCGACGCGCTCCGCGGAACGTTTGGGCCGGGCGCGGACCGCCAGCTCGGTCGCGGCGAGCACTCTTGCGTCGGCTTCGGCTGTGCGCCGACGAATTTCGCCGGCGTTGTCGCCCGCGAAGGAGAGAATCCCTTCTACGAATGACTTCGTGGCGAGCACGCGTTCTTCAAAGCTCGCGTAGGCATACGCCTCGCTCAAGATGGCAAACCGATTCCTCAAGCCGATGTAATTGTTATTGAATCGTGGACGGTAGTCGAACGTCCGCCACGAGGGTTCACCGCGCCGCCCTGTACCGCCGTAATCGAAGGAATACCAGCCCGTCCCTTCGAACAGGTGGGTTTTTGCCGCAACTAACCACTCGGCGTTGAAAGACGAGATGGCTTCGTCGGTGTTCGGGTGGAGCGGGGGTGAATATGTCAGATGATATGCGTGGCGAGTGCCATTGGTGGTGTGGAGATCCACGCCGAGGTGCGGATCGTAGCGTGTCATGAGGCTGACGAGGGCACGCGCTTCCGGCGAGTCGAGTTTCATGTGGTCTCGGTTCAGGTCATAACCTTGCGCGTTGGAACGCTGACCCATGCCACGAACCGGCCCGTGTTGCCGCGGCCGATTGTTCACATCGAACCGCTCGTTGCCGTCTGCGTTATAGATCGGTGCAATCAGCAAGACCAACGAGTCGAACAGTTCCGTGTGCAGTCCCTGCGCCACGTCACGGAGAAACATCTGCATCGCTTCTTTGCCGCAGACCTCGCCGGCGTGGATGTTTCCTTGGATGTAGATCCGTGTCATGCCTGTCGCCAAAACGTCCTCCGGATTCGTACCCGCAACATGCCCCACCACGGCAAGCGGCATGTCACGACCCTCGAACGTCGTGCCGAACGTGGTGAGTTGGATGAGCGGCGACGCGTCGGCTACCACATGGAGAAAGTCCATCACGTCTTGGTACGTGCTGGTCTCTTCGTAGTTCGAGCGTTCTGCGCGGGTGAGGAGATTCTCCAAGTCTTGAGCGGAAACGGCTACCGGTAGAACGGCGTTGCCGGCAAAAGAAACAAGAACGGTCACTACGGACGAGAGTCGGGTAGGTACTCGCATTCTCACTCCTTCACCGGTTGCCTGCTGTATCCAGAATCTGTTCCGCCGCAAACAGGGGGTCGGCCGATTGGAGGAGTTTTCCCATTAACCGACTCGAAAGGCCGTGATCCTCAGCGAGAAACGTTCGAACGACGGCGGCAGCGGCCGACGAGTTGTGCGTGTTCAGTGTGGTCCCGAGCCATCGCTGCGGAAAGAAGATATCGCCCGTGCGCTGTATCTCACCGAGCAGTTCGAGGCTCGGCCGGATATAATGCAGAGAGGACTCGCGCCGCAGGGGGTGGTGCAAATACCCAACCCCGGCGAGGACCCATGGCTCGCGTTCTCGATTCCGAGGGTCTTTCAAGCTCTCGAAAAACAGATCGCGCTCTTCGCTATCCGCAGACAGCGCGGGTACCACGAACGCGAACCGGGCCTTGCGATCTGGATTTTCTATTCGTCCTAACTGCACCTCCAGAATCTCGTCGGCCTTCGCTGGGATCCGGATCGCGAGCTCCGCTGCCAGCGCACTCATGTCGTTCTCGGAGAGCGGAAGGTTCGGAATCGTTTCCTCCCCGCTCCATACCCCCTCCAGCCGCGCCACTGCTGACTCCGTGAGCGCCACCTGTTGGAACGCGGCAAAGTATGCCGATCGCAACGTCCGACGGGCGGCGCGTCTCATCAACCGCCACAACTGTTCCTCGAGTTCCGGAGCCAGCGCCTCCCTCACCGTGTCAGGTAGATAGCGCCAATAGGCGGTCGTGAGAAAATCGAGAATGCGCTCGACGTTCAGCTCATCGGTCTCACCGCCCAACGCCTCTCTCGCCAACTCCACGAACCGTACAGGCGCAACATCGCCCATTAGCATCGCGTCCCACAGCGAGACCCACGCGACTCCTCTCGTGAGCGGATCGGCAATCTGGGGAAGGTGTTCCAAGAGATATGTCAGGGTTCTCGAATCCAGGCGGAAGAGTCCATATCCCACCCCCTGACCACTCGGCAATACGTAGTCCGGAATCGGCATGCCCACCGCGTCTGACACCTCAACGCGCTGCGCATCCACTTCTACGGACAAAAAGCGGGGCTGGCGTCGATGAAATCCCAGAAGAACGTTGAGCCGTTGGCGCCACACCCTGCCCCGTTCGAGAGGATCGATCTGTGCAACGACGAGCGATGAAATCTTTTCGTCGCGAGATTCGACTAGAACCGTCACCGACGGGCGTCCGGCTTCTTGCACCCACACCTCGCTCCAGGACGTCAAGTCAGCGGGTGTCCTTCGATCCAGGATGTCGATCAAGTCGAGCCACGTAGCGTTCCCGAACTGATACTCCGCCAAATACTCGCGCAGCCCGTCCCGAAACGCGTCCTCACCCATCAAGAGCTCCAATTGCTTCATGACGACGGGAGCCTTCTGGTAGATGATGGGCCCATATAGGGTGCCGGCCTCTTGCAAGTTCTCCAACGGCTGCCGTATCGGATTCGCGCCGCTTGTGCGATCGATGTCGTATGCCCCCGGTTGGTGTGCCAACAAGAACCGCAGGTCGTGATCGACATCGGGAAAGGATGGGTGCACGATCTTGGCCGCCATGAAGTTGGCGAACACTTCTTTCATCCAAACGTCATCGAACCAATCCATGGTCACGAGATCACCAAACCACATGTGTGCGGTCTCGTGCGCGATGACGCTGGCACGACCCAGGAATTCGTCCTGTGTCGCGGATTCATCCAGCAGAAGTCGCGATTGACGGTAGAGAATGGCGCCCGGATGCTCCATACCACCGTATTGAAACGCGGGGATGAGCACAAAATCGAATTTGTCGAACGGGTACTCTAGTCCGGTATATTCTTCCAACCAGGCCAGTGCTGCTGCGTGAAGATCGAAAATGGCTTCGCGGTTACGGGCTACGGTTCGATCGTCCGTCTCGCGATGGTACATCGTAAAGGTGCGGCCGTCACGCTCACCTGTTTCTTCTTCAAATCGGCCGGCGGCAAAAGAAAAGAGATACGTGCTGATCGGTTTCGTCTCGGCAAACACGATGGTCGCTCGATCGCCTGATAGCTGGTGGCTCTCGCGCCGCCCATTCGCGACCGCCCGCCAATCAGCGGGTACCTCCAGGGTCAGCCGGTAACGTGCCTTGAGGTTGGGTTGATCGAATACGGGAAGCGCGAATCGTGCTCGGTCCGGAACGAACAACGTGTACAGAAAATCGTCGCGGCGGTTGAGCGAACCATCACCGGCCACGAATTCAATTTCGATGGCATTGAGACCATCCAACAATGCATCCGGGTGAACAATGAGGTGATCGTTGACGGTTTCGTAAGACACGTCGTTCCCGTCGACCTTCACACTCACCACCCTCTCGGTGGCGTCCTTGAAATCCAATACGACCGGATGATCGCGATCAGACAACGTGAAGCTTACGATCTCGTGGCCGCGGATCTGTTCATCGCGCGATGCGGGTACGGACAGCGAGATGTTGTATCGAAGTTCGGAGATAGTGTTGGCGCGATGAGACGCGAGGGCCCATGTTACTCCCGGCGACGTGTCCAGCTCGTCGACACCACCACACGCCGTGGCCACAACGATCCCGACCAATAAAGAGAGTCTGCCGCTGTCCGGCATAGCATCCTGTAAAGGGAGAACTGTTCAGTTAAGATCGGGAAACTAACCGGGGCGGGTGCTACAACGGAAGCGCAGAAGCGGTCTGCGGTGCATCAATGGGCGGCCGGGCGAGGAAAACAATCACCGCAGAGACCGCCGAGGGCGCAGAGATGATTGGGGTGAATGACATCCCAGAACGACCTCTGCGTTCTCTGCGTTCTCTGCGGTGAATAATGCACCACGCTCCTTATTCCGTGCGGAGCGCCACCATCGGGTCCACTTTGGTCGCCCGGCGAGCGGGTAACCAACAGGCGGCAATCGCTACACCTGACAAGAGAACCGCAACTCCGGAGAATGTCAGTGGATCGAGCGAGCTAATCTGGAATAACAAACTTGACATCGTTCGCGTGACGCCGAAGGCAGCCACGAGACCGATGGCCACGGCCGCACCAGTCAGCGCCAGTCCTTGTCCCACGACCATGCGCAACACGTCGCCCGGCGTTGCTCCCAACGCAATCCGCAAGCCCAACTCGCGCATTTGTTGCGAAACGGCGTACGAGACGACGCCGTAGATCCCAACACATGCAAGAATGACTGCAACCGCTGCAAAAGCCCCCAAGAGCAGCACATTGAACCGCCGTTGCGCGTGTGAGGCACCGAGTCGTTCGCCCATTGTCCGAATGTCCGACAGCGGAACCCGCGGATCTAGTGCCCATATCTGTTCTTGGATCACGGGCAGCGCGTCCATCGGGTCCACGTTCGTGCGTATCACAAACGACGTGAAATTGTAGAGGAATTGTTGATGCGACCAGTAGATTTTGGACCGGGGAGTGGACGCCAAACCTCTGTGCAACACGTCCGCGACCACGCCAATGACCTCGCCATGCATCAAGCCATTCCATGGCATGGTAATAGTCTTGCCAATGGGATTCTCATCGGACCAGAACCGATCGGCCATCGACTTGCTGATTACGATGGGCAGAATCTCGGCATCCTCGCGTTCGGTACCGTCAAACGCCCGGCCTCGAATGAGGGGAATACCCATTGTGGCGAAGTAGTCGTGGTGGACCGCCCGTACGTCGGCCACCGGCCAATCGGCCCGCACAGGCTCGGGGACCTCGTCGACCAAAAAGCTGGTTGCCGACCCCAACCCGTCTAACGGCAAGAAGCTGATCAAGCTTGCCGACTCCACCTGCGGTAGCGCGGCCATCCGGGAAACCGCCTCGTTGAAAAACGCCACCTGCGCAGTCGGATTGGGGTATCGGGCGCTGGGCAGTTGTACTTCCATACTGAGGACTTGGTTGGGATCGAACCCGACATCCACGTCCAAGAGCCGTTGGAAACTCCGTACCAACAATCCCGCCCCGATGAGCAATACCATCGCCAGTGCGATTTCCGTCACGACCAACAACCCACGGACACGTTGCCCGCCCGAGACGGCGGACGTCTTGCCACCCTCTTTGAGTTGGGTTTGTGCGTCGGACTTCGACAGGTGCAGTGCCGGCACCAAACCGAAGGCCATACCCGTGAATGCGGCAATGGCGGCGGCGAACGCCAGCACTGGCCCCTCCAACCCTATGGCGTCGAGACGGGGAATGTCGGCTGGGCCAAAAGCGACCAACACTCGTACGGCAACGAACGCCACGAGGAGCCCCGCCAACATGGCCGCCGACGTCAGTACAGCACTTTCCGTGAGAAGCTGGCCGACCAGCCGCCCGCGCCCTGCACCGAGCGCGACGCGAATCGCAATCTCTTTTCCTCGCACTGCTGCACGCCCCAGCAACAAGTTCGCAACGTTGGCGCACGCAATCAGCAACACGGCAGCAACGGCTCCGAGCAGCACAAGCAGCGCCGGTCGGATGCCGCCAGACACCTGCTCCTGTAACGGAACGACATTGATCCCCCAACCGTCGTTGGAATCGGGGTAACGCTCGCGTAACGCTGCCGCCAGCGCGTCCATGCCGGCTTGAGCCTGTTGGACGGTCAGTTCGGGACGAACTCGGGCTATGGAGGTGAGGAACCTACCGGTCGACTGCCACTGCCGCTGCTCGAACGGCAGGGGACTCCACATGTCGGGTTCGCTGGGAAAGTCGAACCCCTCCGGCATGACGCCGACGATTTCAACCGGGTTGTCCTGCAAAACAATCGTCCTGCCGATGACCCCTGTGTCCCCGCCGAATTGCCGCTGCCAGAATCCGAACTCCAAGATCGCGACATAGCCCGCGGCCTGGGCAATTTCTTCAGGCGCGAACCGACGGCCCAGCAGCGGCCGGACACCCAGTATTTCGAAGAGATCAGTGGATACAAACGCTACCGACACCACCTGCGGGTTTCCTTCGCCCGTCAGGTTAAGGCCCCTCTCGTACATCGCCGCGATGCCCGAGAAAACTTCGTTTTCCTCACGCCACGCGTTGAAGTTCCGAGGGCTGAGCACGTTTCGGGTGTTGCCTCCTGCCGCGAACGATTCCCACACCATCACAAGCTCATCGGGTGAGTCGTAGGGCGGAGGAGTGAGGAGGACGGCGTGTACCACGCTGAAGATGGCGGTGTTGGCGCCGATGCCGAGCGCGAGCGTGCCGACAACAGTCAGGGTAAATGCAGGAGCTTTCGCGAGCGTGCGCATGGCGTAACGAATATCTCGCCCGATGGTCTCGAACACGTTGGCGCCCCTCCCCTTTCGACCGCGATCCCGTCGAACACGCCGGCCACCTGCCGCTCGAAACCCGGACCGTTCGACGATCGCTTGTTTGATGATGTCTGGGATTTCTCGTGCGAAGACAGTGAGCACCCCCCACCGACCTCGCCCCGCTCTGGCCCTTGCACAGCGATCGAGAAAAACAGCGGTCATTTCACCCGCAAATTCCTCACGGAACCCGGCCGGATAAAACGCGAGCAGCCAACGAATCAGCAATCGAGCCATGATTGTTCGTGGCCCTCAGAACACACGTTTCGCGCGGGCCAGGCCCACGAGGGAGTCCATTCGTGCCGCTTCAGCCTTCGCCACCCGCTGTCCCAGCGCCGTAATGCGGTAATACCGACGGCGCTCGTCGTCGTGTGCCGGGTCGAGAGGCGATTGGGCCCTATCGATCAATCCGGAGGCGAGCATTCGCTTGATGGCGGTGTAAAGTGTGCCAGTGCCGAGACTTACGGCCCCGTCCGATTTCGATTCGATCTCTTGGAGAATGGCGTATCCGTGGCGCTCACCACCGGAGAGCGCCAGCAAGATGCGGAAGACCGGTGCCGTGAGCGGCAAGAAATCGGCGGTTTCGTTCATTGGGAC
>CAYLZR010000036.1:11081-13522 GCA_964388145.1 uncultured Gemmatimonadaceae bacterium
TGCGGAAGACCGGTGCCGTGAGCGGCAAGAAATCGGCGGTTTCGTTCATTGGGACTCTAGCGGTCATTACGTTGTGATACGATATATGGTTTCACGATATAAGGAAATAGCGGCCACGGATTGATCTTTATCGGACACGGATGATCCTGAGTAGTGTCCCCAAATTTTGTGTAGAAGCTGAAACTCGATTCAGAGGTGAGAGACACGGATCTTGCGGAACGCGCCCACGGAAATTGATGCCTAATCCACAATGATGTTGGTGAACTATAGAGCGCCCAATTGTCCAAACCGAACAATCAGTGTCCACAAAGAATCAATCCGTGGCAGTTATTTCCTCTAACCAACCAAACTCAGCAACCAGGCGCATCCCAGTGCGCCGTAAATCCCCAACACGTATCCGGCGACCGCCATCAGCAGGCCCACTGGAGCCATGGCCGGATGATACACACCAGCGACAACCGGCGCGGAAGCCGCCCCACCAATATTGGCCATGCTTCCGGTCGCGATGAAGAACAAGGGGGCGCGCACCAGTCGAGCCGCTCCAAACAGCACCGCCACATGCACACCAATCCAGACCGCCCCTGCGGCCAGATAGATGGGGGCCTCCAATACTTCTCGGAGATTGGCGCGAGCCCCGATGCCGGCGAGCAGCAGGTACAGGGCGGCGTAGCCAAAGTGCGAGGCCCCGACCTCTTCCAGGCTACGGAGTGGCGTAAACGAGAGGACCAGACCGACCGTTACAACGAGCAGAACCGTCCAAGTGGTACTGCTGATGATGGTCGGATCCCCCAACTGGGGAAGCACAGCCCCCACGTTCACCGCCAATACCGATCCGGCAAAACCCAATCCCACAAGCATTATCACCTGCCCGAGATCGATGGGCCGTCGATGGACACTCAGCTCGGCCAGCCTGCGATTCGTCTCTTCGATTACCTCTGTTCTGGCATTCGTGCGTTTGTCGAATCGTGTTTGAAACGCGCTGAAGAACAAGAGCACACCCATCCAACCGTAGCCGACCACCGTGTCCACGACGATGATCGGGCCGTACATCGCATCCGGCATCCCGACGCTATCGGCGATGGCTACCATGTTCGCCGTGCCACCGATCCAACTCCCCGACAGCGCCGCGAAGCCCATCCAGATGTCGTCCGGCAACCACGCCCCGAACAACAGGAGCGCTATGGGCCCGCCGATCACGATCCCGACGGTCCCGGCCACAACCATGAACAACGCGGTCGGACCGAGGCGCATGATGCCGCGGAGATCCACGCTGATCATGAGAAGCAAGAGAGCGAACGGGAGGAGATATCGATTGAACCAGTCGTATAGTGGAGAACTCCCCGGGATTATTCCGGCGGTGGTGCAAAACATCGGCACGAAATAGACGAAAATGACGGCCGGTACCTTATCGAAAAAACTCTTGAAGCGCTGATGACTCGCGAGCCAAAAAATTCCTGCGACAACCGCGCTCAGAAAGGCGAGGACGGCCATCGGCTCGTTGATGAGCGATTCAGGTGTTTGGATTTGCATAACCCCGGGTGTTGTCACGCTTGCTCAGGTGTTGCCCAGATGCCACATGGTGTCAGTGGCCAACCGTACACGCTGGAGGACCGATGCCGTGGCACCGGAATTGCTATTCCATAATAATCAAGGCAGTCTGCCTGCACGAATGGGAATCGGAGAATGGACCACTCCACGGACCGTGAAGTTATTTGTAAGAATTGCCAAGTCCAGATCGATGGTCGTGCCATCGCCGTCTCGGCCAGCGAGTACATGTGTTCGGACTGCTGGCAGTCATTCCTTCGACAGCTTTTCCGAGAGTCCGCTAGCCGCGACGAGACCAGTCAATCGGCGGACACAAGAACCTAAGAGCACAACGCCGCGGGTTCGCTACGCGCAGATCATCGGTGGTTGCTGAGGACGCCGAGTATTTCCGCAGGCGACACGGATGAGTCCATCACCTCGCACGTTTCTTCGCGCAGGTTCCCCACATCCCCACCGATCGACAGTGGGTCGAGGCGAACGCACGTCCCCTTGGGTGTAGTGTGAAGGTAAGCCCAGCCAACCGCCGTTCACCGCCGTGATGGAAATCAATCCCGCCATGCCAAGGGCCACCAACCCGCCGGCGATGGTCAGGGTGCGTTCACGCGACATAGGACTCCTAGTCGAACAACTCCTCCACCCGCTTGTCTACTCTCGGGCCTCAATCTCTCCGGTCACCTGAACCGTCACTTCATATCCCGCAAAGGTCTTCGGGATCCGGTCCATGATCTCCTTGGTGTCCGTCACGACATAGACCTGCAGACAAGGGGTGCCGGCGCATTCCGTTATGGCAGTACCGGCGATGCCCGCCTTGACCATCAACGAATCGGTTAGTGCTTTGTGCGCGTCCTCGATGCTCATGTCCGGCACCGCCGATTCCTCCTGAACGGCCGGCTCGT
>CAYLZR010000036.1:13622-15519 GCA_964388145.1 uncultured Gemmatimonadaceae bacterium
GCGTCCTCGATGCTCATGTCCGGCACCGCCGATTCCTCCTGAACGGCCGGCTCGTTTACTCCCGACGGTCCGTTGTTCGTTCTGATTACGACCACTACTCCCGCGCCCAACAACACGAATCCAACCATGCGTAGGTACATCGAGACGGCCATCGGTTGCTCGGCTTGCATCGACAGTTTCAGCCCGGAGAGGTTGAGCGGTGCCTCGTTTCGTCCAAGATACTCAAATTATGACGCACGGTGTCAAGATACCACTAAGACTTTATGTTACAATGAGTTACACGCTGCACCCGATACTTTGCGGGAAGGGTCAACCGTTGGGTATTTGGTGTTTGGTATATTAGAACCCAACACCCAATACCCAAGACCCCAAACCCAATCCCGGTGCAACATGAAACGCTTTTCCCGGACACCCAAGACCGCCGCTCCTTGGATCCTCACGCTGACCCTCTTCATCACGGCATGCTCGGTTAATCCTGCCACCGGCGAGCGCCAATTCATCCTGATTGGGGAAGGACGTGAGATCGCCATGGGCCGCGAGGCCGACGTGCAGATCTCGGCCTCGATGGGAGTTTACGACGACCCGGAACTCCAGGCGTATCTCACACAAATCGGCAACCGTCTTGCGGCACAGTCCGAGAGACCCAACCTCCCCTGGAGCTTCAAGCTCATCGATGATCCCGTTGTCAACGCATTCGCACTGCCGGGCGGGTTCATCTATATCACGCGCGGCATCATGGCGCATTTCGATTCAGAGGCTCAACTCGCCTCGGTTGTCGGACATGAGATTGGACATGTAACCGGCCGGCACTCGGTGGAACAACTCAGTCGCGCTCAACTCGCGCAGGTCGGTCTGGCCGTGGGCACGATCTTCGGACCCGATCAACTTCAGGGCGTGTTCGGCGCGGCGGGCGCAGGCCTGGGGTTGCTCTTTCTCAAGTTCGGCCGCGATGACGAGCGCCAGGCAGACGACCTGGGCCTTCGCTACATGGATCGCGGGGGATACGACCCACGCGAGATGCCGGGCGTATTCGCCATGCTCGGTCGGGTGAGTGCGGCTTCGGGCGGCGGGCGCACACCCGAATGGCTGTCGACTCACCCCAATCCCGAGAATCGAGAAGAGCGGATCCGGCAGGCCATCGCAGCGATGGCTACGGATTTCAGCGGCCGAGTCGTAGGGCGGGATTCCTATTTAGATCGCCTCGACGGCATGGTGTTCGGCCCTGACCCGCGCGACGGCTTCTTCGAAGGCGCGCTGTTCATGCATCCGCGGCTCCGCTTCAGAATCACCTTCCCCGAAGGGTGGCAAACACAAAACCAGCGACAGGCCGTTGTCGGAGTCAACGAGAAACAGGACGCGATCATACAATTGTCCCTGGCATCGCAACCGACGCCCGACGCCGCGGCTCGAGCTTTCCTTGCTCAAGAAAGCCTATCGGGTTCGACACCCCGGCGCACGACGATCAATGGCTTGCGTGCGGTTACGACCGACTTCCGAGCCGTCACCTCACAGGCCACGCTGACGGGGAGTGCGGCCTTCGTTGCATACGACGGCAACGTGTATCAGATCCTCGGTTACGGGATCGCCAATACCTGGCGATCGAATCGCGACGACGTGCAGCGTTCCTTTGGCAGTTTCGGAGAGTTGCGCGATCCAGAAGCGCTTGGCAGGCAGCCGCTGCGGTTAGACATCGTCACCCTGCCACGGGCGATGACTTTGCAACAGTTTGCCGAGTCGTATCCCTCAGAGGTGTCGGTCGATCGACTTGCGCTTCTCAACCAGCTGGAAGTCGGTGCGACCATTCGGGCAGGAACAAAAATGAAACGGGTGGTGCAGTAGACCCACCTCTACTCCCACTCGATCGTGCCCGGTGGCTTCGACGTGATGTCGAGAGCCA
>CAYLZR010000037.1:0-15485 GCA_964388145.1 uncultured Gemmatimonadaceae bacterium
ATATTCGGTATTCGATATCCGTGGCTATTTCAATTTCAGAAACCTCTTGGCTGCCATGCGAAGCGCCCCGTCCGCAGGATCGATCTCCGCGTTAAGCACGCGGGCCTGGGGTGCGCGCGTGCCGAGTTCTGTGAGCGTGTGTTGACGAACCGCCGTATCCGAGCCGATTAACCCACCCCCTAATATTACGGATACTTCCTCTCCGTCGGAAAAATGTGTCAACAGTGCGATCACGTGATCCGCCAGCACCCGTGAGGCTTCGGCGACCAGCTTGATGGCTACTTCATCTCCTGAGTCGGCAACGTCGCACACGGTCTTTGCGAGCCGGGCAATGGTGGGCACGTCTACCTGTTGCCCCCACGCGGGGATCTGCTCCGCATCCGACACGCCGGCCGCCGACAACAGTTTTTCGGTTAATTGGGTTGCGGGTCCTCGGCGTTCGTGTCCCATGATGGCGGCTGCCACCGCCGCGCGGCCCAAAGCGTAGCCGCTCCCTTCATCGCCGATGCGCCACCCGAGCCCGCCCACACGCCTTACGATTCCGGACCGATCACGTGCGTGCGCGATCGACCCGGTTCCCGCCAACAGCAAAATCCCGGGCGTATCGGAAAAGACACTCTCGAGGGCGATCAATGCATCAGACGTCACCTCCACGTCCCTGGCGATGTTCATCCCCCGCAGGGCGGTCGCAAGGGCCTCACGGTCGGCATCCAGGCGGGTGCCCGCGGCGCCAACGGTGAGTACGGCAATAGGGTCGTCGACGTGCGCCTCGCCACGCGCCTGCCGCACCGCGGCGGCAATGGCCTCGGCCGCCTCGCCGACACCGCGGATCGCTACGCTGCCTGGAGCACCGGTTGCACGGGACAGCTCGGCCAAGGCCTGTGTTCCGATCAACGCGACGGTGTGTGAAGCGCCGGCGTCGACTCCGGCGAGCAAAGTCATCGAGTGGCCATCCGGCGGACGGCCGTCGATGTGTATCCCACGATCAACGTGATAGCGGTTCCCATTGGTACATACCAGGGCCAGGCGAGGCTTTCGAATGGTCCGGGCTTGATGAGCACGACAACAATCATCACGACCGTCGTCACCGCAATGGCCGCGATAGCGTCGCGTCCCTCGGCACGCGACATCATACCCGACATGATGAACGTTCCGAGAAGGCCACCGTACGCAATGGATGCGATCGACAGCGCCAGCACGACGACCGGCGTGTCGCGCGACGGGATGAATGCCAAGGCACCGCCCATCAGCACAATGGCCCACGCCAGCGTCGCCCAGCGTCCAACGGTGAGCAAGTGTCGTGGGTCGCGGCGGCCCGTCATCGGCGCATAAAAGTCGTGAATCGTTGCCGAAGCAAGCGAGTTCAGCGAGGAGCTCACGGTGCTCATAGCGGCAGCGAGTACTCCGGCAATGACGAGCCCGGCGACACCCGCGGGGAGATGATTCACGATGAAATATGGGAAGATCTCATCGCTCGTCAGGGTTCCATCGTCAGCTCCTGCGGCCCAAATGAGCGCGCCTACCAGAAGAAAAAGAGCGAACTGCGCGATGACCAGAACGCCCGATCCGATGAGCGCCTTCCGCGCGTTCGACAGATTCTGAACCGTCAGAATTCGTTGCACGATGAGGTGGTCGGTGCCGTGCGACGCCGCCGACAACAGCGCGCCGCCCACGATGCCCCCGATAAACGTATAGGGGGCGGTGAATGAAAGGCTCCAGTCGAAAGTCTGTAGCCGACCAGACTCGAGTGCCGATCCGAATGCTACGTCGAGTCCGCCCGCGAGTCGTGCAGCAACGAGCACGGTGACGAGGCCGCCGATCGTGTACAAGCCGAGTTGCATGACGTCCACCCAGACGACGGCGCGGATTCCGCCGGCCCAGGTGTAGACGACCGTGACTACGCCCACGACCACCACGCTCGTGGGAATGGACCAACCGGTGACGATCGTCAGCGGGATTGCGGTGGCGAACACGCGCACGCTGTCGCCCAGCGCGCGAACCGTCATGAACACCGCCGACGCGACTCGACGGGTGGGTTGACCGAACCGTGTCTCCAAGCGCGCGTACGCGGTTTCTTGTTCGCCGCGGAAGTATCCGGGGAGCAGCCAGGCCGAGACACCGATTCGCCCAATCAAATAGCCGAACGCCAGCTGCAGGAACGTGAGGTTGGTCCGTGCGCCGAGGCCGGGAATCGAAATAACCGTCAATGCCGATGTCTCGGTCGCCACGATCGACAGCATCACCGCTATCCACGGCATGTGGTGACGGCCGAGGAAGTAATCGCTGGCGTCGGTTTGCCGACGAGCGAAATACCCGCCGATGGCGAGCACCACGGCGAAATATGCGCCCATCACTACGAGGTCGAGTGGTGTCAGGGGTTCCCCACAAGAAAAAACGGCCTGCGTTTATCGCAGGCCGTTGGGAAGACGCGGAAGGGCCTCAATCGGCTCAGGCGCTAAAAGAGCTACCGCAGCCGCAACCACCGCTTGCACTTGGGTTACTAAAAGTGAAACCGCTTCCGTTTACGTTCGCGACAAAGTCGATCGTGGTGCCCTCGAGATATTGCGCGCTGAACGCATCCACGAACAATCTCAAATCTTGAAAACCGACGATGATGTCGTCGTCGAGCGGCTGTTCCTCGATGTTCAAACCGTACTTGAATCCGGCGCATCCACCCGGCAGCACGGAAACCCGCAGCCCGGCGGTGTCCGTCGAGACGGCTTCGGCACTCATGAAGTTGTGCACCTGTTCGACAGCCGTATCAGTGAGACTGACGTTGACGGTCATTTCAGGTCGCTGCGCTGTCGTCATCGCATCTAATCCTTCGGTCGCGTGGGAACGAAAATTATGGTGTACTGGGCGTTGTGTCAACGCGTCAATGCGTGAAGCTGTTGTCGTTTATAGAGTTACAGCCCGTCAGGTCGAGCGCTACGTCAGGAGGGCTGATGCCTCAACGGGGTTCATCGGTGATGGCGTCCACCACCATGTCGGCGACGATACCGCGGAGGGGCAACAGGGCCTGATTGTCTCGCGTGGGGTGCACACGATTGGTGAGCAGGATGATGAAGAGATCGCGTACCGGATCTACCCAAATCGAAGTCCCGGTGAATCCCGTATGCCCAAAGCTCGAGGGGTTGAGGTAGTGCCCCGAACTCGCGCCACCGCCCGGTGTTGGCGTATCCCATCCCAATGCTCTGGTCGAGCCCTCGGGACCGGGTTGCAGGCTCGTGAACTCGCGAACCAACTCGGTTGGGAGTCTGGGTAGGTTGTCGGTGAGCCGCCCGTGGTACATGTCCAGCATCCAAATGGCGAAACGCGCGAGATCCGGTGCCGTCGAGAACAGGCCCGCGTGTCCGGATACGCCGCCCAAGTGAAACGCGTTTCTGTCGTGTACCTCGCCCCGCAGCAGCCGACCGCGCCACGAATCATCCTCCGTCGGTGCAATGCGTTCCTGCAGCTCGGCAGGTGGCCGGTACTGCGTGCTCGTCATGCCGAGCGGTTGGAAGGGTCTTTCCTTTAGGAACGTATCCAGCGAGGTGTTCGCGACCCGCTCCACGACCTTGCCGAGGAGGATCGCACCGAGATCGGAATAACTGTAGTGCTCGCCGGGTGGGTTTTCTAGCTCAGATGCATATATGTAGCGTAGCGCATCTTCGGCGTCGTTCGTCTCGAGATACAACGGCACCCACGCGGGCAAACCTGAGGTGTGCGTGAGCAAGTGACGCACGGTTACCTCGCTCCGGTCGCCACCGCCAAACTCCGGAACGTAATCCACCACGGGGCGTTCGATGTCCAAGGTCCCGTCGGCAACGAGGAACATTGTGACCGTAGTTAATCCGATGACCTTCGTGAGGCTGGCGAGATCGTAGATGGTGTTTTCATCAACCGGGCGAGGATCGTCGTCGCCGTATTGGCCCACGGCGGCCGTGTACGCCACCGCACCGTGCCTTCCTACCAGGAGGACGCCGCCCGGAAAGGCATCTTCCTCGACTTTTTGGCGAAGAAACGTGGTCACGCTGTCCAATCCGGCGGCTGATAGCCCCACGGATGCCGGTTCGACTCTCGGCAGCGGTCCGCCGGAATCGTCACCGCTGCTTGGAGCGCACGCGGCGAGAAGAACCGCAGTCGTCAGAGTGCGCTTCATCGACGGGGGAGTGCGATACCGGTACCTCGCGGGAAACGATCTCCCAGCGTAATGGGAGACTTACCCGATATTCCAGCTCCGGCCGCGAGCGCGTTGGCAACGGCGCGCTCGTTGGCGGCAACCGCGTTCCACGCGAGGAGGTAGGTGCCTGCATAGCCGGTGAGCTGATTGAGGAGATACGGGCTACCGAATGAAGCGAGCACGGTGGGTTTGCTGGCACTGGTCTCTTCGATCAACCGCGCCAATGCGGACGGTAAGTCGACGTGCCCCCTTCCCGCTATTGGGCGGACACTCGGTGCAAAGATCGCTCTTGGATGATTTCTCAAGACGACGCGCGCTGAATCGTATGACATGGGTCCCGAAGCCGGAAACAATCGGAAGGGGACAACAGTCTCTCCCAGCAGGCGCAACTCTCTGATTAGCACGTTACCGATGGAGTGATTTGTTTCTTCGGCGTAGGTGATCAGCGCCACCCGGCCTCGAGTCGTGCGAAACTGCTCGATCGGGCCTTGCTGGATGAGCGTCAGGGCGCGGCGCGCGATGTCGTCGGCGACGAGCTGGTGCCGCCGCCGCCCCACAACCGCCGGGATGCTGTCTAATGCGACGGTGCGTGTTACGAACAACCCCGTCTCTTCCTTGAGCACGAGAATCTTGCGGACGGAATGATCCAGCCGTTCGGACGTGATACGTCCGGATTCTACCGCCTCGACCATGGCCTCGATGGCCAGCCGGACATTGTCGGGAATCAGCAAGAGATCGCTCCCCGCGAGAAAGGCCAGTACGGCGGACTCGCCCGCGCCGTATCGGGTTACGATCGCGCCCATCGTGAGGGCATCGGTGACGGCGATCCCTTTGAACCCGAGCGAGTCTCGCAGCATGCCAGTCATGATGTTCGGAAGCAAGGTTGCGGGTCGCGGCCTGGCGGACCGATCGAAGCACGGTAGTGCAACGTGCGCCGTCATGATACTCGTGACGCCGGCCTCGATCGCGGCGCGGAACGGAACGAGCTCCAGCGAATCGAGTCTGTCCCAACATGCATCGAGCGTCGGTAACGCGAGGTGTGAGTCGGTGCCCGTGTCCCCGTGCCCGGGAAAGTGCTTGGCGGTCGTAAACAGACCGTGCTGAGACGCTCCCCGCACGTAGGCCGCCACCAAACCCGACACCGCGGCGGGTGACTCGCCGAACGAGCGTGTGTTGATAATGGGGTTGTCGGGGTTGTTGTTGACGTCGGCGACGGGGGAGAAGGTCCAGTGGATGCCCACCGCCCGGGCTTCCAACGCCGTGATGCGACCGAGTTGATACGCGTCGAATTCGCGTCCGGTTGCCCCGATGCCCATCGGCATTGGAAAACCAGTGGCTCCGACCATGCGCATTGCTGCACCGTACTCCAGATCGGCGGCGACGATCAACGGTAAACGCGATCGCTGTTGCAACGCATTCAGCTTGGCGGCCGCGGCCAGCGGCGGGCCGATCGAGATGATGATTCCGCCGACGGCGAATTCGTCGATCCATTCAGCAGCATTGTCAAAAGCATCGCCCTCGGTCGCGATGTAGTTGCCCAGCAACCACGGCATGATCAGTTGTCCGATCTTTTCACGGACGGTCAGCGTTTCCAGAATCGAATCAACGGTTAGCTTGTGAACCTGGACTTGCCGTGGGACAGCGGGCCGACCGCCGAGCAGGCACCCGAGAACGCCCGCGACAATGGAGAGGGAGGTAACGTGTTTCACTGGAGTCGATGGCAGCACTATCTACTCATCGCGGCAGCGGCGTGCGGAATTCCCGATCGGGAGGGTGCGGTCGTACGGCCTGGAATCGATGTGCTCATTTCCGATTCTCTCCATCTCCTCGAGGGCGCCCGCGTGGGCTTGGTGACGAATCACGCTGGGGTCGGCCGGAACGGATCGAGCAACATCGAACTGCTTCTCAGTGCCGGCGTAAACCTGACCATCCTACTCAGTCCGGAACATGGTTTCCGCGGCCTGCTCGACCAGGAAAACATCGGCCACGGCGTCGACTCCACCTCCGGATTACCGATCTACAGCTTGTACGGTGAAAGCCGCACGCCAACCCCCGAAATGCTCGAAGCCGTCGATGTGTTGATTATCGACCTGCAAGATATCGGGACGCGCACCTATACATACATCTCAACGGCTCTCGTGGCCATGAAAGCTGCCCGGGCGGCCAACGTCCGGGCAATTGTTCTCGATCGCCCGAATCCAATCGGCGGACACTCGGTGCAGGGGCCGATCATGACTCCTCACGATACGTCCTTTAGCGGAATGCTCCAAATCCCCTTGCGACACGGGATGACCATCGGTGAATTGGCGCGGTACGGTGACAATGAATTGCACCTCGGGGCCGAGGTGACCGTGATCCCGGTAGACGGCTGGCAGCGGGATATGTGGTTCGATGCCGTGGGGTTACCCTGGATCGCGCCGTCACCCAACATGCCAAATCTCGAGAGCGCGACGCACTATGCCGGAACGGTCATGTTCGAAGCCACGAACCTCTCGGTGGGGCGGGGGACACCCATCGCGTTTCAGGTGCTGGGCGCGCCATGGCTCCGGCCGGCCGAGGTCGTGTCCCAACTCGGGGATCTCGCTGGTGTGGTTGTTTCCGATACGATCGTCACTCCGGAGAATCCGACCGACGGGAAATATGCGGGGCTAGCCATTCCATCGATCCGCTTGAGGGTAACCGACCGCATGACGTACGACCCGATTCAGGTCGCAACCAGAATCCTGGCCACCATCTACCTGGTGCACGGCGAGGATCTCCAGATTCGCGAAAGCCGTTTCGACCGTCTCGCGGGAACGGACGCGGTACGGCGAGCGGTGTCCGGTGGCGACCTAGAGGAGTTGTGGCGTGTGTGGGACGGGGAACTGGATGGGTTTCGGGCAAAACGTGCTGAGTTCTTGTTGTATGAGTGAGTACGGGAGTCGGGGGTCGGGGGTCGGGGGTCGCCATCCCGAACCCCGAACCCCGAATCCCCGGGGTGGCGTGGGTGCGGCGGGGTGGCGGGGCGGAGGGGCGGCCCTGGTCCCAAGCACATGACTCCGTTATTGTTAGCCCCCTAACGAACAGAAGCCCATGAAACTCATCCCCGCGTGGCTTCGGGAGTCCATCGACAGAGGCCTTGGGCCCATTGCAAACGGTCTCATCGCCGCCCGAATCCACCCGAATACTCTCACGACCTTAGGCTTCCTAGCGCTGGTGGTGTCCGGTGTGGCGTTCGGTTTTGCACGCGTGCAGCTCGGCGCTTTCTTGTTGCTGCTCAGTGGCGTGATGGACATGTTGGATGGTCGGGTGGCGCGCCAGGGTGGGCTCATGTCGCGGTTCGGCGCGTTCTACGATTCCACGGTGGATCGATTGGGCGAGGCGGCGGTGATGATTGGCATCACTCTGTTCTTCATGAACGGTGGGGTGTCTTCGCAGTTGATGGTGTATGCCGTGATCTCCAGTACCGTGGCGCTCTCTACCGGACTGGTCGTATCGTACACGCGTGCCCGCGCCGAAGGATTGAATCTGGAGTGTAAGGTGGGGTTGGTGCAGCGCGCGGAGCGGGTCTTGGTGCTGGGTGTGCCGGTATTGTTTTTTGGCGCCGGCCCGAACGGAATGTTGCTTTTCGGAATCGTGACCGCGCTGGGGGTGGCGTCCCTGGCGACGGTGATCCAGCGCATTCATCATGTGCATCAGTTGACGTCGCCCGATGCCCCAGCGGGGAACGCGATGCCAGCGTTAGCGGATTCATTGCAGAAAGGATCTACTGAGTGAGTGAGTTTGAACGGAAAAAAGTCGAGCCGGTTGATGGGAAGTTGGGAGTTCTCCTGGTGGGGTTGGGGGCGGTAGCCACCACATACATTGCCGGAGTAGAAAACGTCCGCCGGGGTCAAGCGACCCCCGTAGGATCCTTGGCTGAGTTGAGCACGATCCGACTCGGAAAGCGTACCGAGCAACGGAGCCCGAGGATTCGCGATTTCGTGCCGCTCACCGACTTGAACGACATCGTGTTCGGTGCGTGGGATCCCATTCCGGACAACGCTTACGATTCATGCAAGGTAGCCGGGGTGCTCGAGAGCAAGCATGTCGAGCCGATTGCGGATTTTCTGAAATCCATCCAGCCCATGCCGGCGGTGTTTCAACGCGACTATGTGAAGCGTCTCGAAGGTATCAACGTGAAGACGGGAGCCACCAAGCGGGATTTGGCCGAGGCGATTCGTGAAGACATCCGGAACTTCAAGGAGCAGAATGATTGCTCGCGACTCGTGATGGTGTGGTGTGCTTCCACGGAAATATTCATCACGCCCGGTCCTGCGCACGCGACCGTCCAGGCGTTCGAGGCCGCCATGGACGAGAACGATCCAACGATCGCGCCATCGATGTTGTACGCGTGGGCGAGTTTAATGGAGAACGTGCCGTTTGCGAATGGAGCACCGAATCTCTCCGTGGATACGCCGGCGCTCATCCAGTTGGCTGTGGATCGCGAGGTTCCGATCGGCGGCAAAGATTTCAAGACCGGACAGACTATGATGAAGACCGTGATCTCGCCCATGCTGAAGGCGAGAATGCTGGGTCTCGCCGGATGGTACTCGACCAACATCTTGGGCAATCGAGACGGAGAAGTCCTGGATGACCCGGAATCGTTCAAGACCAAAGAAGAGTCGAAGCTTGGCGTGCTCGAACATATCCTTCAGCCGTCGTTGTATCCGGAGCTGTATGGGGACGTGTATCACAAGGTGTGTATCAATTACTACCCGCCTCGTGGCGACAACAAAGAGGGCTGGGATAGCATCGACATCTTCGGGTGGCTCGGATACCCGATGCAAATCAAAGTGGATTTCTTGTGTCGTGATTCTATCCTGGCCGCACCGATTGTGCACGACCTGGCATTGTTCTTCGACCTTGCGCAGCGTGCGGGAATGTCGGGTATTCAAGAATGGCTCTCTTTCTACTTCAAGAGCCCAATGGCCGCACCCGAGCTAACCCCGGAGCACGATCTGTTCATCCAACATGCCAAACTCAAGAACACACTGCGCTGGCTCATGGGTGAGGAGCAGATTACACACCTCGGCGTGGAGTACTACCAGTACGAGCGGGCCTAATGCCCGGTGACGTGGCCGTCATGGTGCTCGCTCTCGCGTTCATTGCGTGGGAGCTTTGGTATTTTCGCGGTCGCCGGGACTATGTTTCGCCAGGCGACCCGGCGAAATCCCGGACCCAAGAGTTCCGCGTCACGCTCCAAGGCGGGTTTGATCCCGATTTAATCATCGTCGAAGCGGGCCGGCCCGTCCGCTTGGACGTCTTCCGATGCGAGCTCGATACCGAAGCGGAGCAACTGGCGTTCGATACCCTCAAGATCACCAAGGCCCTGCCAGAATTCGCCCGCGCATCGGTTGAGTTCATTCCCAACGAGCCAGGAGACCATCGGTTCTTCTGTGGCACCTGCGAGGGATACGTTGTTGCCCAAGTTGGTGGCGAAGCCGCCCGATCGAATCTGGGCCGGGGACACCAAAAACATGGCTGACCGCCGCGTCATCCTTCCCATCAAGGGGATGGAGTGTGGTGCGTGCGCCGCCATGATCGAGCGGCGGCTCGCGAGTGCCGAGGGTGTACGTGAGGCGCATGTCAATTTCACGACGGGACTGGCCACGGTGTCGATCACCGACGGTGGGCTACAGGCTGCGGATCTACTCAAAGCCGTGCGGGAACTCGGGTTCGACGGTGCCGGTACCACGGTCAGATTCGATGTGTCCAACTTTCGTCACACGTCGGCGGTGGAGCGGCTGGAGCGGGAGTTGAAGAAACTGCGGGGCGTCCTCAGTGCCTCGGCCAATCAAGCAACCGAACAAATCGAAGTTGAGTATCTCGCGGGAGTTGTGGCTGCGCGTGATATCGAGCAGGCGATCACCGCGGTAGGATTTTCTCTCGCCGAGCCCACGCAGGCGTCGGATCCCATCAGTGCCGACTGGATGCGGAACGCGGAACGAACGCATGGGCTCGGGTGGAAGTTGGGACTGTCGGCTGCGGCGACCGCCGTCGCATTGCTCGCATCGATACCCTTGTTTGGCGAATCAACGGTCAAAAGCGGCGATACCATAGCTCGGCTCGTGAATGCCCTCGAGCCCACCCTACGCGGAGCGTTGCCGCAACTCTTTCAAATCGATTCCGTGTGGATCAAGCTGGGGCTGGCACTGCTCGCGTTGGGAGTCATGCTCCACAACGGCAAGAACATCTATGCCGTGGCGTGGCAGCGTATTCAATATCGCTCCGCGGACGCGAACACGTTGATCGCCATCGCGACGAGCGTAGCCTTCCTATACTCGATTGTGGCAATCATCGTCGCTGCGGCCGCCCCCAATTCGAACTTTCCGCCCGACGTGTACTTCGAATCGGTCACAGGCATCATCGCCTTCGTGCTGTTGGGGCGTCTCATCGAAGCCCGCGCCAGTGCCCGCACGTCTCGAGCGATGCACGGGTTGCTGGCGTTGCAGCCGAACATCGCCCTGGTGCGCCGCGGCAATGAGTCGCATGAGGTCGCCGCTTACCAGATTCGGGTCGGTGACCGAGTTGCCGTCTCGCCCGGTGAGAGCATTCCCGTGGACGGCATAGTCGTGGCCGGCGATTCCAAAATCGACCTTTCGATGTTTGGCGATGCCGAATCGGTGCGCGTTGAGCCCGGATCGCGAGTGCCCGCCGGGGGCGTCAACGGCGCCGGGTTGCTGGAGGTACAGGCGGAGGCCACAGCGCGGAAAACCACGCTTGGTCAGACGGTCCAAATCATTGACGATGCCCAGTTCAAGAAGGGCTCCACCCAGCAACGAGTCGATCGGCTCGTGGGCCATCTCACACCGATCGTGATTGCCCTCGCGATCGTGGCCGTGGCGTTATGGGCGTTGTTCGACCAAGTTGCACCGGCGGCGCTTTCGATGCTCGCGTTTGTCACGGTCCTCGCGGTCGCTGCACCGTCAGCGGTCAGCTTTGCCGTCCCGGGTGCGATCAAAGTGGGGATTGGTCGTGGGGCGGAGCTTGGCGTGGTGTTTCGAGGTGGTGACGTGATCGACACCCTCCGGCGAGTGGACACACTGGTGTTCGGAAAGACGGGAACGATTACCGAGGGGACCCCTACCGTCACACACGTCGTCGGCGCCAAACGCGCCGACGGTACAACAGTGAGTCCTACAGAGATTCTACAGCTGGCCGCGGCGGTAGAGTCGCGTTCGGGGCACCCCTTGTCGAACGCGATCATGGCGTCGGCAAAAGAAAAAAATGTTAGCGTCCCGAGCGTGGAGCGGTTTGTCGAGATGCACGGACGTGGGGTTAGGGGCATCGTCGGCCGCTTCCTCGTCGAGGTCATTAGTGTTCGGCATGCCCGCGAGCGAAGTCTCGACCTCGGCCGCCTCACGAAAGCCGTAGATCGGCACGTGCTCGGAGGACGCACACCGGTGGTGGTGGTCGTGAACGACGTCGTGCGAGGACTGATTATCGTCACAGACCCAACCAAACCCAACGCCAAAGAGGCCATCACCCAGTTAGGGGAGCTTGGGTACACCCTGTTCATGCTGAGTGGTGATTCCAAATCCACGGCTCGGCTCGTGGCCAAAGAGAACGGCATCGAGCGCGTCGTAGCAGAAGTGGAACCCCGGAACAAGGCCGACGAAATCAAGCGGTTTCAGGAAGACGGCCGGGTGGTGGCGGTCGTCGCCGACGCGATAGACGACGCACGGACCCTCGCGCAAGCGGATGTGGGCATCGCCGTGGGAGTGGGTCACGAGGTTGCCATGCAGGCGTCGGACATCACTCTTCCGAGTCGCGACCTTCAAGGCGTTGTGACCGCCTTTCAGGTTGCCCGTCGGACCGCGACGACCATTCGTACCAACCTGATGTTTGCTTTCCTCTATAATCTGATCGGGATACCGCTCGCGGCGGGGGTGCTGTATCCTATGACGGGCCTGCTGCTCACTCCGATGCTGGCGGCCGGGGTGGGCGGGGTCGCGACGTGGATCGTCGTCGCGAACAGCCTCCGACTCGCCAAATTCAACCCAACACTCGCGACGTAACAACATGCGATATTTCCATCGTACTTCGTTGCCTCCCGAGAGGGTTCTGGCAGAGGCAGATCGGTATTTTGGTGCGTATCTCGAGGCGAACGAGAGTCATGAGCGCGCTCGTACGTACAGTGGATCGGTCGGAACGGTCGGTGTCAGCGTACGTCCCGAAGGCGGACACTACGTGCACGTCACGGTGCACACCGATCAAGTGGGCGAGAGCGAGGTGGA
The DNA here is from genome assembly GCA_964388145.1 of uncultured Gemmatimonadaceae bacterium. Classification (GTDB taxonomy): domain Bacteria; phylum Gemmatimonadota; class Gemmatimonadetes; order Gemmatimonadales; family GWC2-71-9; genus B3T1B10. Next base: position 12,424 of record CAYLZR010000037.1, read on the forward strand.
CAGGCTCGCCAAACGATTCCTGGCACAGGTGCACAAGCTCGCCGATCCGGCGCACGAGCTTCGCGGCGCGTATTAATCTGGCGATGAGCCGCGCGACCCAGGGGCCCCCGCCCCCGCCCTCGCCCTCGCCCCTTCCCGCTGGCCTGTCACGTGAGCAGCTCCTCGAGATGTTCTACTACCTCTCCCTCACGCGGTCCTTGGAGAAACGTCTCGTCAACCTGTATCGTCAGGGCAAGGTCGTCGGGGGATTGTACGGCTCGTTGGGCCAGGAGGGGGAAAGCGTGGGGAGCGCCTACGCTTTGCAATCCGGGGACATTCTGTCACCACTGATTCGAAATCTCGGATCGATGTTGGTAATGGGGGCGCAACCCGTCGAGATACTGCGCCAGTACATGGCCAAGCAGACGAGTCCCACGGCCGGCCGAGAGATGAATCTGCATTTCAACGATTTCGATCTCGGATACCTGGGACAGATCTCACCGTTAGGAGACATGATCCCTGTCATGGCCGGCATCTGTCTCAGTTTCAAACTGCGAGGGGAGCCCCGAGTTGGTCTCGTGTACATTGGGGACGGCGGCACGAGTACCGGCACGTTTCACGAAGGCGTGAACTTCGCGGCCGTGCAAGCGGTACCGCTGGTCGTGATTGTCGAGCACAACGGGTGGGCGTATTCAACTCCGACCTCCGAGCAAACGGCAACCTCCCGGCTGGCGGACAAAGCGAAGGCGTATGGCATTCCCGGCATCTCGGTTGACGGAAACGACGTGCTCGCGGCATACGAAGCGACCAAAGACGCGGTGGCGCGCGCGCGTGCCGGCGGGGGGACGTCACTGATCGAAATGGTGACCTATCGTCGCTCAGGCCACGCGGAGCACGACGATCAGCGGTACCAGCCTAAAGAGGAGATCGCTCGGTGGGCCGACACCAACGACCCGCTGGATCGATACGTCGGCACCCTGCTCGAAGAGGGCTGGGCCACCGACAACGACTTGGACGCGGTCGGGCAACGTGTGAGCCAGGAACTGGACGCGGCCGTGGCTGAGTGCGAACACGATCCACTACCCGAAGGAACGATGGCCTTGTCGCAGGTCTACGCGTCTCCGGCCGACGAAGAACGCCTGTGGTTTCGGAGGTTGGATGGCTGAGGTGACGTATCTCGAGGCTCTCCGGCAAGGGCTCTGGGAGGAAATGGAGCGCGACGAAGAAGTGCTCGTTCTCGGTGAGGACGTGGGCAAGTACGGTGGAGCGTTCAAAGTCACCGAGGGGTTCCAGAACCGTTTTGGCGAAGCCCGTGTCATCGACACACCGATCAGTGAAGCGGCCATTGTTGGCGCCGCGGCCGGTGCGGCGCACATGGGGATGCGGCCCGTCGTCGAGATGCAGTTCATGGATTTCATCGCCTGCGCCTACGATATCCTCACCAACTACGTCGCCACGGCGCGCTATCGTGCCGGGCTGTCGACACCGATCGTGGTGCGAGGACCCAGTGGGGGATACGTACGTGGAGGTCCGTTCCACTCGCAGAATCCCGAAGCGGGATTTTTTCACACGCCGGGCCTCAAGCTCGTGTGTCCGGCAACCGCCCGCGATGCCAAAGGACTGATCAAAGCGGCGATTCGCGATGACGATCCCGTCATCTATTTCGAACACAAATATCTCTACCGGCGAATCAAAGAAGATCTTCCTGAAGGAGACGATATCGTTACGCCTATCGGCCGCGCACGTCTGGCGAACGAGGGGACGGATCTCACGATCGTGACGTGGTCGGCTATGGTGTGGAAGGCGTTGGAAGCGGCCGAAATCCTCGACAAAGAGGACGGCGTCTCTGTGGAGGTGTTGGATTTGCGTACCCTCCTTCCGATGGATGAAGACGCGATCGTGACCAGCGTCCGAAAGACCAACAAGGTGCTCATCGTGCATGAGGATACACGGACTGGCGGTATCGCCGGCGAGATTACGGCCAGGATCAACGAGAAGGCCTTCGAGTGGTTGGACGGTCCGATCATGCGGGTCACCGCGCACGACACACCCTTGCCCTACGCACCGCCCCTCGAGGATTTCGTGCTTCCTCAGACCGAGGATCTCCTGAAATCCGCTCGGTGGCTCTTGGCGTATTGAGCGGTGCAGCAACAGCGACTATTCTTGTCGATGGACCGTCCGGGGACGGTGAGGTCACTCATGGAGATCATCGATGGCCCGTGTTGATGTCATAATGCCGCAAATGGGCGAGTCGATCGCCGAGGGAACCGTCTCGCGGTGGCTCAAACAGGTTGGCGACGAGATAAAACGGGACGAGCCCATCCTGGAGATCTCAACCGACAAGGTGGATGCCGAGATTCCGTCACCGTCCGACGGAATTCTCGCGGAGATCAGGGTCCCCGAAGGCGAGACCGTCGAGGTGCAGACGGTGATCGCGATTCTGGAGACCGACAAGGACGCCGCCTTATCTGTGGCCGGCGCGCCGGGAGCTGCAGCGGCCGAGGCACCGGCACCGCCCCCGCCCCCGCCCCCGCCCCCGTCCCCCGAACCGGCGGTTGCCCAACCTCCCACCGTGGCACCGCCATCACCGGCGGCCGTTGCCGGTCCACCGCCGGCGGGGAAGGGTGACGGCGCTCCACAGACGGTCGAAGAACGGTTGCGACAGCGATCCACCCCGTTGGTCCGAAAGATCGCTGCCGAACATCAGCTGGATATCAGCCAGATCCCGGGCACTGGTTATGCCGGTCGCGTGACCAAGAAAGACATTCTGAGCTTCATCGAATCGGGCGCTGCCGCACCCGCGCCGCCTGCCCCGGCTGCGCCACGTGCCCCCGCGGCGGCGACACCCGCCGGCGACGTGGCCCATCCGACCGTAGAGGCGTGGCCCGGAGATCGCGTCGAACCCATGAGCAGGATCCGCAAGCTCACGGCGGATCACATGATCATGTCGCGCCGAACATCGGCGCATGTGACGAGCTTCTACGAAATCGATTTCACGGCCATCGCCCGCATCAGACAGGCGAACAAACAAGACTTTGGGAATCGCGGCGCCAAGCTCACCTACATGGCGTTCATCGTGAAGG
>CAYLZR010000038.1:0-1581 GCA_964388145.1 uncultured Gemmatimonadaceae bacterium
AAACTCCAGGCGCGAGCCCGGGGTCACCGCAGTACCGCTGTTCGTCCTCGTTCAGAATGTCTTCCGTATCAACAATCAATCTGCAATCTGAAATCTGCAATCGCGAAGCGTCACCCTCCACCCGCCCGGTTCCCCCGCCGCGGCATCTGGCGGCGCTGAACACCCTCGATCTGGCGCTGGAAACGTTCGTAATGGATCACGAACAACCCGCGCTGCACCGGCGTGAGGAAGGCGGCGTACTCGTCCTGATGTGTCCGGACGGTAGCAGCCATCTCTTCTCCCACCACCACAAACGACTCGAGGAGTGCAATCACGCTGTCGGGGTTGGCCGCAACGCCGGGTCGCATCTGCTCGTCGAGGGCCCGAACCAGCTGGCGTCGCCGCCGCTGCTGCTGGATCCTCTCGCCAAAATGGCGTTGCGTGGTTTGTTGAAACTCGACGCGTTGCTCGTCGTCCAGCCCTGCCTGCTGAATGAAGTTCTGCATGAACCGCTCGAGCACTTGTCGGCGCAGGGCTTCGCGTGCTGGTGGTCCTTGGTCCTGCGCAGCAAGCGGCCCGGTCACGAAGATCAGCAACACGCCCCAGATTGCTTTCCGCATCTATCCCTCCATTGCCGCCAACAGTGCGCGCAGTTGCTGTTCGTCCAATTCACCGAACGAAGGTGGTATGAACTCTGAAGCCGGCATGAACAGGTCCAAGGAATCGAGTACCTCTGTGAGGCCTATGGTCGAGAGTTCCTCGAGCCCAACGGGCAGCGCAATGGCGCCGTCTGCTGCGCCGGTGTTGTCGATTGCGCGATCGACGAGGACGCCTCCCGTCACCAACACCACCGCCGCGGCCGCCGCTCGAAGTGCCGCCGTGCCGCGCCACCACGCCGGGCGAGGAGGTGCTTCGCGTAGCCGCGCGACCACGCGTTGCGCCGTCCGTTCGACGTCGATGTGGACGTCGGATCCCAGCTCCGCCGCTGCTCGCTCGATGTCTCGCTCGTTCATCGGTCTCTACGTTAGCGCCTTCAACAGCGCCTTCAGCCGCTTGATGGCATGGTGATAATGTACGCGTGCCGCTCCCTGCGTGGTGCCGAGCGCGCCCGCGATCTCTTCATACTGCATTCCCTGCTGCGCGCGCAACAGGAACACGTCGCGCTGCAATCTGGGAAGGTTTCTGACGCATGCTCCCAGCCGGGCTGCGAGGTCTTCCGCCACCGCCTCGCTTTGGGGGTCGCTGGCCTGGTCGACAATCTCGCGATCCTCGAGCGCCACCACCGGTCGCCGCGACCTGCGGCGCCACGCATCCTTCAGGATGTTCGACCCAATCGTCATGAGCCACGTCCGGAAACTGGAAGCTCCCTTGAACGTCTCGATCCGTCTGAAGGCGCGGAGAAAGGTCTCCTGAACCAGGTCATCGACATCCTCACCCGCCCCCGCCCCTGTCCCTGCCCCCGCTGCCGACAGAAACCGAGCTAGAGCTGTGGCGTGCCGCCGGACCAGCGCGGCGGCAGCAGCTTCGTCTCCGCCGCGCCAGGCCTCGATGAGATCGCCATCCGGCGGCGAGTCACCGAGGGGCATCGGTGTCGTCACAAGC
>CAYLZR010000038.1:1681-10576 GCA_964388145.1 uncultured Gemmatimonadaceae bacterium
GATGAGATCGCCATCCGGCGGCGAGTCACCGAGGGGCATCGGTGTCGTCACAAGCCAATAGACGCCCTCGAGGGCGGCGCGTTAACCGCAAGCGTGAATCCGGTTGTCCCGAACGCATTGTAAACACTTGTCATGTAATAATATGGGGAAAATGAATCACCGCAGAGACCGCCGAGGGCGCAGAGATGATTGGGTGAATGGCCTCCCAGAGCAACCTCTGCGTTCTCTGCGTGCTCCGCGGTGAAAAGGCTGTGAGGACAGCGGCTTGACTTCGCTAACGTATCCTTTAAGCTTCCCGAACGAACGTTCGAATGGTAATGCCCTCCTATGACGAGCGACTCGATCGCTTACTGACTACCGCTGCCCGGGTCTTTGCCGACAAGGGGTACCACCCCACGACCATGCGGGACCTGGCGCGCGAAACCGGCATGAGCCTCGCCGGCATGTACCATTACGTGGAAGGCAAAGATGAATTGCTCTTCCTCATCCAGCAGCGCTGCTTCACACGGGTCCTCTCGGGCGCCGAGACGGCCATGGCGCCAGGCACCGACCCGCGGCAACGACTCGAACGTTTCATACGCCACCACGTTATTTTTTTTACCGGACACATGAGTGAAATGAAGGTACTGTCGCATGAGGCCAAAAGCCTGCAGGGAGAGCGCCTCGATACCATCAATGCCCTCAAGCGTCGTTACGTCGCGCTGTTGACGGACCTCATCCAATCGGCAGACGGCGCCCACGAGTCCGGAATCGATCCGCACGTAGCGAGCTACGCGCTGTTCGGCATGATGAACTGGATATACAACTGGTATGACCCGACTGGACCGGTCTCTCCGGAGGCATTGTCCGAGCAATTCTCTCGACTCTTCCTGAGCGGGGTGACCACCCATTTTCACACCCAAGTCTTACCCGGAGGATGACCCACATGGCGACGACCGCTGCTCCGAGCACCGATACGGAAACCGGCGAACTCATTCATTACACCGCGGAGGACGGTATCGCGGTGATCGAGATGGACGATCCGCCCGCCAACACCTACACCTACGAAATGAACCTGCAACTCGACTCGGCCATACTCAAAGCCCGTATGGACGCTTCGGTGTTCGTGATCATCCTGCGGGGTAAGGGAGACAAGTTCTTTTCGGCCGGGGCCAACTTCGGCATGCTGAACACGGTCACGCCGCATTTCAAGTATTGCTTCTGCCTCCATGCGAACGAGACGTTGCTGCGTCTCGAGCACACTCCGAAGTTGACGATCGCCGCGATGAACGGACACACGGTCGGCGGCGGTCTCGAGATAGCGCTCGCCTGCGACATCCGCCTCGCGCGGGAGAATGCCGGCCGCATTGGTCTACCCGAGGTGAACTACGGGGTGCTCCCCGGTACGGGCGGTACGCAGCGACTCGGTCGCGCCCTCGGTAAGTCGAAGGCGATAGAGTTCATGATCACCGGCGAGTTGGTTTCGTTCGACACCGCATTGGAAATGGGGATCGTCAACAAGGTCCTCCCGAACAAGACCTTCTGGGACGACGTGATGCTCTACGCCAAGCAGTTCTGCCCGCCCAACAAACCCGCCAAGGCGGTGGGGCACATCAAACGCGCGGTACAGTCCGGCGTGGAAGTGCCGATGGAGTCCGGCTTGGCGATCGAGCGCGAATTGCAACAACTCCTGTTCCAGAGTGAAGACGCCAAGGAAGGGATCGCCGCGTACGTCGAAAAACGCATGGCCGAATTCAAAGGCAAATAGTGAAAACCGATCTTTTCATAAACAACGATTGGTGCGCCGCGGCTTCGGGCGAACGGTTCGACGTCATCAATCCGGCGACGGAAGAGGTCATCGCACAGGTGGCGAAAGCTGACGCAGACGACGTCGACGCGACGGTTGACGCCGCCCGGGCGTGTTTCGAGAGCGATGCGTGGCGGCAGATGGACGCACGCAAACGCGGCGCGCTGCTGACCAAAGCCGCTGATCTGTTGGCGGAGCGCCTGCCGGACGTGGCCAAGCTCGAGACGTTGCAAAACGGCAAGGTGCTGTTCGAATCGAAGATCGACGTGTCGATGAGCGTCGAGACGTTGCGGTACTACGGGGGATGGGCGGACAAGATTACCGGCGACACGTTGCCGGTGAACGGTCCGTTTTTCGTCTACACGCTCCGCGAGCCGGTGGGTGTGGTCGGAGCCATCGTCCCGTGGAACTTCCCGCTCAACCTGGCGACCTGGAAGTTTGCCCCGGCGCTCGCTGCCGGGTGCACGGTGATCCTCAAGCCCGCTTCGGAGACGCCCCTCACGGCGTTGGCCATGGCCGAGATCATGCTCGACGTGGGATTCCCGCCCGGTGCGTTCAACGTGCTGCCGGGAGGTGGATCCACCGCCGGATCGGCGTTGGTGCGTCACCCCGGCGTCAACAAGATCTCGTTTACCGGTTCTACGGAAATCGGCAAGCAGGTCATGCGCGACGCCACGGACACGGTGAAGCGCGTGACGCTGGAACTCGGAGGGAAGAGCCCGAACATCATTTTCGCCGACGCCGATTTGAAGAGCGCGGTTCGCGGTGCTCAGACCGCCATCTTCTATGGCAAGGGCGAAGTGTGCGCCGCGGGTTCGCGACTCCTGGTCGAACAGTCGGTGAAGGATCAGGTTGTCGAACAATTGGTCGCGCGGGCGAAGAAACTCGAACCCGGCGATCCGTTGGACAAGAACACTCGCCTCGGCGCGGTCGTGTCGAAGGCACAACAGGAGACCGTCCTCTCGTATATCGAATCCGGCAAAAAACAGGCAACCCTGGTTGCCGGCGGAAACGCGCGCGACGTGAACGGAAAAGGATACTTCGTCGAGGCGACGGTGTTCGATGACGCCAAGCCCGGGATGAAGATCGTAGACGAAGAGATCTTCGGGCCCGTGCTCGCGGTCATGTCGTTCGACGACGTGGAACACGGGATCGCCCTGGCAAATGAAACCATATACGGACTGGCAGCCGGAATTTGGACGAAGGACATCCAAAAGGCACATCGCGTGGCGCGGGAAGTCCAAGCCGGCACGGTGTGGATCAACACCTACAACATGTACGATCCGGCCGCACCGTTCGGCGGTTACAAGGCCAGCGGGTTCGGGCGCGACCTGGGCCGCGAGTCGCTCGACGGGTTCCTCGAGACGAAGACCGTGTGGGTGGGATTATGAGACGGGCGGACGGGCGGACGGGCGGACGGGCAGTTGGGCGGACGGGCAGACGGGAAGAGCGTCTCCCAACTCACTGTCGAGATCGTAGACGCTCGTTCGCCCGTCCACCGCTTCGCCCGTCTGCCCGTCTGCCCGTCCGCCCGTCTATCTGTCCGCCCGTCCAACAGCCTTGCACCTGACCATGGCCGAGCCTTTCATCGCCTGTGCCCTCCGCACACCCGTCGGCACCCACGGCGGCTCATTGGCCGGGGTACGGCCCGACGACCTTGCCGCCATTCCGATGAAGGCGGTGATCGAGCGAACCGGTTTCGATCCGGCCAAACTCGACGACGTGATTCTGGGATGTGCGAACCAGTCCGGCGAGGACAACCGCAACGTTGCGCGAATGGCGACCCTCTTGGCCGGCTTTCCCGTCGACGTTCCCGCGCAGACCGTCAATCGATTGTGCGGTTCGGGATTACAAGCCGTGACCAACGCGGCACACGCGATCAAGGCCGGCGAGGGCAGTGCGTTCCTCGCGGGGGGAGTCGAGAGCATGACGCGTGCGCCCTACGTCATGCTCAAGCAAGGCAAATTGTGGGATCGACGCGCGCCCGACATGGCCGACACGACCGTTGGGTGGCGCTTCGTCAATCCGAAGATGCCGAAAGAGTGGACGATCTCGCTCGGCGAGACGGCGGAAGTGGTCGCCAAACGGTACGGTATCACGCGCGAGGATCAAGATGCATTTGCACTCGAAAGCCAGCGGCGCGCCAAGGAAGCGCAAGACAGCTGCGTTTTCCAAAATGAAATCGTGCCCGTACCGCTGCCCCTGTCCCTGCGAGACGGCAGCGAGGTGATGTTCGAACGGGACGAGCATCCCCGACCCGACGTGAGCAGGGAAAAGCTCGCGAAGCTCAAGCCGGCTTTCACAAAAGAAGGCACGGTGACCGCCGGGAGTTCGAGCGGGATCAACGATGGCGCGGCTGCGCTTCTCGTCACCGACGACGCTTCGCTTCCGGACGGGGTCGAGCCGCTCGCCCGCGTGGTCACCACGGCGGTGGCTGGAGTGGATCCCTCGTGCATGGGTTTGGGCCCGATCCCGGCGACGAAAAAAGCCCTACAGCGAGCAAATCTTTCGATCGACGACATCGATCTCGTCGAGTTGAATGAAGCGTTTGCCGCACAGGCCATCGCGTGCATCCGTGAATTGAACCTCGATAACGCAAGGGTGAACGTGTATGGCGGGGGAATCGCACTCGGCCACCCGCTGGGTTGTACCGGTGCCAAAATTCTCACCACACTCGTGCACGCCCTCCGGCGGACCGACGGCCGTTTCGGCCTCGCCACCATGTGCATCGGTGTCGGCCAAGGCATCGCAATGATCGTGGAGCGGGTATGACGACGGGTATTACGACATTCGATAACGTGCTGACGGCGGTAGAAGATGGCGTCGGAACGATTACGCTCAACCGACCGGACAAGCTCAATGCGTTTGCGGGCTCGATGCGGCAGGAGGTTGTCCAGGCGGTGCGGGAAATGGCCGACCACGAGGCCGTACGCGTGTTGGTCATCACGGGTGCGGGGCGCGCATTTTGTGCCGGCGCCGACATCGGGTACATGAAAGATCTGATACAGCGCAACGACACCGATGCGTTCCACCAACTGGTCGAAGCCGGGCGCGAGGTGGTGACGACGATCCGCAAGACACCGAAGCCGGTGGTGGCGAGTGTCAACGGACCGGCGGCGGGCGGCGGTGCCAACCTGGCGCTCGCCTGCGACATTCGCATCGCTTCCGAGAAAGCGTCCATCGGCCAGACGTTCAACAGGATCGGGCTCCACCCGGACTGGGGCGGCACGTACTTTCTCCCGCGCCTGGTGGGATCCGCCAAAGCGCTCGAATTGATCTTCTCGGGTGAGATGATTCGCGCGGAGGAAGGTCATCGCATCGGTCTCTTCAACATGGTGGTGCCACACGACCGGCTCGAGGCCGAAACCCGGCAATTTGCTCGAGCGCTGGCACAGAAGCCCCCGCTGGCGCTCGCGCTGGCAAAGAAGGCGATCTATCAGAGCGACGACAGCGATTTGAGTGGCATGCTCGACATGGAGTTGGATCATCAATTGACCTGCTTCTCGAGCGAAGATGCAACCGAAGGCCTCAACGCCTTCCTAGAAAAACGTCAACCCCGATTTAGCGGCAAATAGGAGCCACAGATGCGCAAACTGCATAACTGGGACGACTGGATCGACTACTTCAAGCATTGGCAGGATAAGGTGGGGCTCGAACGCAGCGAACTTCGGAGTTTTGACTTTACCATAAAATTTGACGACCCCGATGTCGCAGCCATCGAGTTCGGCCACTACAAGGGCCAGCGCAAATGGCCCACGCTCATGCACATCCCGGATCAGCGCATCCGCGACGCGCTCATGAACTTGATCATTTATCAGGGCGACACGGAGTTTGCGTCGGTCGAGCAGCAGCGCAACTTGCTCATTAAGCCGCCCAGCGACTACGACATGCTGTCAATCATGCGAGTCATGTGCGAGGAAATGCGTCACGGCTGGCAGATGTCGTATCTCCTGTGCGAACACTTTGGAGACGAAGGACGCCGCGAGGCCTCCAAGCTGCTCGAGCGGAACGCACAAGAGGGCGAACGCTTGCTCGGAAGCTTCAACGAGATGGTGGACAATTGGCTGGACTTCTTTACCTACACGCAATTCATCGATCGCGACGGCAAGTTTCAGCTGAAGATGTTGTCGACGTCAGCTTTTGAGCCGCTGGCCCGATCCATGGGGCCGATGCTCAAAGAAGAGAGTTATCACTTGGGCACCGGCAACAACGGCTTGTTGCGTGTCATCAAGGCGGGACGCATTGAGCCGGAAATGATGCAAAAGTTTTTCAACAAATGGGTGCCCACGGCGTTCGATCTCTTCGGTACGGATAACTCTTCGTCGGCGCACTGGGCCTACGTGTGGGGGTTGAAGGGACGCTTCGACGAGCGGGAAAACCAACGCGAAGCCGACAAGGGCGGTCTCAACGAGGCCTCTCGGGGCCTGTTTCGGGAGGAGTGCGTGCGACTGGTGGAACGGTTGAATCGTTACATTCCGGACCGCGACCGGCACCTTGGCATTCCCGATCTCAAATTCAAGAGAAACATCGGTATGTACGCGCACGAGTGCTATGATATCCATGGAAACGAGATGAGCCCCGAGCCGTACCAGAAGTACCTGACAGAGGTGACGCCGACCGAGGCGGATTACGCGGTATTGCACGACATCATGAAGGACAACGACTGGATTGAGCACAAGTCGAGCAAGAATTAGTTGTTAGTCATCGCGCACCGAGGAGCGTCGGCCGCGGAGACCGAGAATTCACTGGCCGCGTTTCGCGCGGCCATAGCCCTTGGAGCCGACGCGATTGAACTGGACGTTCGCGCGACCGCGGATGGATCGATGGTGGTGCACCACGACGAGACGGTCGGAGACGCACATATCCCCACGTCGCCCCTCGAACGGGTCCGGCAGCAGCGGTTACCCAATGGTGAACCCGTTCCCACGTTGTCGGAGGTGCTCGAGCTCCTCGGCAAAGGGCCGACGGTTTTTATCGAGGTCAAAACCTTGAGCGCCGGCCACGATGCAGCGTTGCTCGAAGCAATTGCGGCAGGGCCAACTCCGGATAATTATCACGTACATTCCTTCGACCACCGGATCGTCTATCGACTGTTGCACGCACGCGACGGGTTGGTGGGTGGGGTGCTGTCGGCGTCGTACCCCCTCAATCCGCTCATCCAACTCGAGCAGTCGGGCGCCGCAGAGTTGTGGCAAAGCGAAGAGTTGTTGGACGATGAATTGGTAGCGGCGGTTCACGCGTTCGGCGCGAGGATCATCCCATGGACGGTCAACGACCCCGCGCGCATGGAGGAGTTCATCGACATGGGTGTTGATGGTATCTGCACAAACTATCCCGATCGCCTGAGGAAACTCTTGTCATGAATGTGGCCGTAGTGGGAGCGGGGACGATGGGGCACGGTATTGCGCAGGTAGCGGCCCTAGCGGGGTACGAGACCGCCCTCACCGATAGCAACAGTGATGCCCTGATCGCTGCTGCCGGCAGGATACAGAAAAACCTCGAGGGGGGTGTCGAGCGAGGTAAAATCTCGGCACAAGACGCTCAGAACGCGCTGGGGCGCCTTGCCATGATCGAGGAAATGGAAGCCGCCGTGTCGGGCGCCGACGTGGTCATCGAGGCCGTGATCGAAGACCTGGATATCAAACGCGAGCTGTTTGCGCGATTGGATTCCTCAACGCTCCCATCGGCCATTCTTGCGACGAACACGTCATCGCTTTCCGTGACATCGATTGCCGAAGTGACACAACGGCCTGGTCGCGTGCTGGGCATGCACTTTTTCAATCCGGTGCATATCATGAAGTTGGTAGAGTTGGTGCGCCACGAGCAGAGCGACTCCGACGTGATCGAACGCGCCCGCGAGATCGCCATAATGATGGGGAAGCAACCAATCGTCGTTACCGACTCCCCTGGATTCGCGTCGTCGCGTCTTGGTGTTGTCTTGGGACTGGAAGCGATGCGCATGGTCGAGCAAGGCGTCGCGAAACCCGAAGACATCGACAAGGCGCTCGTGCTGGGGTACGGTCACCCGATGGGACCGCTCAGGCTGTCGGATCTCGTTGGACTCGACGTACGATTGGCGATCGCCGATTACCTACATCAAGAACTCAAGCAACCCCACTACGAGGCCCCCGCCCTGTTGCGGGACAAGGTCGCGGCGGGCGAGCTTGGGGAAAAAACCGGAAAAGGGTTCTACGAATGGCCACCGAACAAGTAATTCTCAAGAAAATCGACGGTCACGTTGCGACGCTCACGATCAACCGTCCCGATAAACTCAACGCACTGAACATTGCCACCCGCAGCCGCATGGTGGAGGAGTTGCACGACCTGGCCGCGAACGACGATGTCCGGGTGGTGATCGTCACCGGCGCCGGCGAGAAGTCGTTCGTGGCGGGCGCCGACATCGCCGAGTTCGAGGGCCGAAGCCCGGTAGACCAGTTCCGGGTGATGACCGACTCGTCCATGTTCCTGGCCGTTGACGAATTCCCGAAGCCCATCATCGCCGCCATCAATGGTTTTTGTCTCGGCGGTGGCTGTGAGCTTGCCCTGGCCTGCGACATCCGCATCGCCTCGGAAAAGGCCAGGCTGGGTCAGCCGGAGATCAACCTCGGTCTCTTACCCGGAGGCGGCGGAACGCAACGCCTGCCGCGGTTGGTGGGCATGGGCGCCGCGTTGAAGATGCTGTACACGGGAGATTTCATTCGAGCGGACGAAGCCTACCGCATTGGGCTGGTCGACGAGGTCGTACCCCCTGACCAACTGCAGGCACGGGCGAAAGAGCTGGCGGACACCATTGCTTCAAAGAGCCCCGTGGCCCTGCGCTTGATCAAGCAAGCCGTGCGAAGCAGCGCACGCACGTCACTCGACGAGGGTCTGAAACAAGAGGTGACGCTCTTCTCGCTGGCTTTTGCCTCGGAAGACAAGAAGGAAGGCGTCGACGCGTTCTTGAACAAACGTCAACCGACATTCACCGGAAGATGATGATAGATCGAATATCCAATATCCAATACTGAATTCCCCTCGCTTCGTGACTATCAAACTCCCCGGCATCTCCGACCTACACATCCACATTCAGCCGTGGCGTCAGCTCAAGCCGGACGTTGCGGCGGTCA
>CAYLZR010000038.1:10676-15393 GCA_964388145.1 uncultured Gemmatimonadaceae bacterium
CTACACATCCACATTCAGCCGTGGCGTCAGCTCAAGCCGGACGTTGCGGCGGTCATGCGGAGAGGTAAGGAAGACGAATGGGATCGTCTCACCGCGCTCATGGACGATCCCAAACTCCTGCTGGACTTGCTCGACAAGGCCGACATATGGCGCGTCGGGCTCATTAACTACCCGAGTCCCGACCTCATGGGATTCACCGACGAAACAAATTCGTTTGCAGCGGATTATGCCTCTGCAGATCCGGAACGTTTGCTTGCGTTCGGTGGCGTCCATCCGCGATTCACCACCGATCCCGAAGGACAGGTCGAAGCGCTACTCGACATGGGGATCCGGTGCCTCAAGATCCACCCACCTCATCAAGGCTATCCGGCGAACGCCTACACGATGGGTCTCGACAACCTCGGCCGGATTTATCGGCGCTGCGAGGATCGAGGCTTGCCGGTCTTGATTCACACCGGGACGAGCATCTTTCCCGGGGCGCGAAGCAAGTACGGGAGGCCGATGGAAATCGACGACGTCGCCATCGACTTTCCCGATCTCACCATCGTCATGGCGCACGGGGGACGGCCACTGTGGATGGACGAAGCGTTCTTCGTGCTCCGGCGACACAAGATGGTTCACCTCGAGTTGTCGGGCATACCACCGAAGCGGTTGCTCGAGTATTTCCCGCGATTGGAAGAAATCGCAGACCGAGTCGTGTGGGGGACCGATTGGCCGAGCCCGGGTGTCAAAGATCTGCGGCAGAATCTCGATCAGTTCTTGGCGTTGCCGTTGCCGGACGACGTGAAGGACAAAATCACGCGAACGAATCCGCTCGCGTTGATTCCCAAATGACGGGAGGCGGGTGTTGAAGAAACTCATTCTCCCCGCCGGTCCCCTTCTGCTGCTCGTCACCCTCGTGTTGCCGCCCCCCGGCGCACTCGGCGACGAAGCCTGGTACGTGGCGGGGTTGGCCGCCTGGATGGCACTCTGGTGGCTCACTGCGATCGTGCCGCTCGAGGCGACGGCGTTACTCCCCATCGTTGCTTTGCCTTTGATCACCGACAACGCCGTCGGCGACGTCACCCTATCGTATGCCAACCCGATCATCTTCTTGTTTCTTGGCGGCTTTTTTCTCGCCGCCACACTCCAGCGTTGGGACCTGCACAAACGCTTTGCCCTGGCAACGGTGCGAGTCGCGGGAACGGAAGCACCGCGTGTGCTCCTCGGATTCATGTTGGCGGCGGCGTTCTTGAGCATGTGGATCTCGAACACCGCGACCGCCGTCATGATGTTGCCCATTGCTGGCGCGGTCGTGGATGGTGCCGAGACTTCCAATAGCGCTGGAAACGGAAAGTTTGCGGTGGCGCTCATGCTGGGCATCGCCTACTCCTGCTCGATTGGTGGCGTTGCAACGCTCATCGGCACGCCGCCGAACGCGATTCTGGCGGGCGCGGCAAGCGACTTATTGAATGTCGATATCGGCTTCGGAAGCTGGATGATGGTCGGGATGCTGGTCGCCGTTCCGATGCTCGGGATCTGCTGGTTGTTGTTGGTTCGTCTTTTTGATGTGCGGGGCGATCTTCCCGAGCTGGCAGCCACCGTAGAGAAACAACGAGCGCAACTCGGCCGTTTGTCAGGAGCCGAAAAGTATGTCCTCGGCGTTTTCACCCTGACGGCCCTGGCCTGGATCCTTCGCGCCCCCAAGCTCATCGGAGGTGTCAGAATTCCGGGTCTGACCGATTTTTTGCCCAACCTCAGCGACGCGGGAATAGCTATTGGGGCCGCACTCCTGTTGTTCGTCATCCCACTGCCAAGAGGGCGTCACTCAGTGGCGCTGAACTGGGAGTCGGCCAAGAAGGTCCCTTGGGGCATTCTGTTGCTCTTTGGAGGCGGTCTGGCGCTCGCGGCCGCGTTTTCCGACAGCGGGCTGACCCAGTCGATTGGAGGACTCCTGGAAGGTCTCCGAGGGGCTCCTACCACCGTCGTGTACTTGGCAACGGCGGCGGTTTTTGTCTTTCTGACCGAGCTGACCAGCAACACAGCCACTGCGGCGCTCGGGATGCCGCTAATGGCGGGCGTTGCAGCTGGGCTGAACCTCGAGCCCCTACCCCTCATGATGGTGGCCGCCATGGCCTCCTCGATGGCCTTCATGCTCCCCGTGGCGACCCCTCCTAACGCGATCGTATTCGGGTCGGGGCGGGTCCGCACCGTGGACATGGCGCGGGCGGGTTGGTGGCTCAACGTCGTGGCCATCTTCGTAGTAACTTTGGTGATCAGTATTCGAGTTGGATAACGGAATGAGCGATTTAGTTGCCATTGCTAACTTTCAGACGAAGGCGGAGGCCGAGATGGCGGGCGGCTTGCTGGAAGCCGCCGGTATCCCCTTTGTGATTCAGTCCACCGAAGGCATCCTCCACGGGCCGATCAACCCGGGGGCTACGGTTTTGGTGGGTGACGCCGCGGCGGTGCACGCACGGGCGGTACTTGGGAAACCCTCGGGTGACGCCCAGCCGGAAGATGCCGCGTGACAGACGGGCGCGTCTTCGCCGCGATCGGGGCCGGGCTGGCCCTGGTGGCGGTTGGCGCGGGCGCGTTCGGTGCCCACCTGCTGGAAGATCGGATCTCGGGCGAACTACTGGACGTGTTCGACACCGCGGTCCAGTATCAGGTGTATCACGCATTTGGCCTCCTGGCGGTGGGGGTGTTTTCTATGAACCACTCGACCCGACTGCTTCAGTGGGCCGGCAACCTGTTCGTGGCGGGGACGGTTGTCTTTTCGGGTAGTCTTTACCTTCTCGCCTTCACGGGCATCGGCTGGCTGGGTGCGATCACGCCCATTGGCGGGGTCTGTTTCCTCGTCGGTTGGGGGGCCATGTTTTGGAGTCTGATTTCGCAGTCGAAGATGACCGCGGTGCAATCCGGTCCATCTAAGACGTAAGGAGGACTATGAAGCGTTCGTCACTGGCAATTATTGTTGCACTCTCGCTGGGCTGTGGCACCGAACCGTCCGGGATTCTGACGTTGACGGTCGAGGACCTTCCGCAATTCATCCTCACCGCGACGGTCGACGTTCGAGGAACCGTCACGAGGGAACCCGTTTCGGAGACCCCGGTGATTGTAAGCATCGTGGGTGGGTCGGCGACAGTTTCCGATACCATCGTCGGCGGCCAGTTTACTTTCACGGTAGGGCTCAAAACCAACCAGGAGAATCAGCTTTCGGTGACGGCGTTCGACGGCACCGGGTCGATCGCGCCTGGGGTTGTGGTATCTGTATTTCACGATGACACTGGGCCGTTGATTGTCAGCTCGATTCCGGCCAACAAGGACGTCAACGTGTCGCTCACTACCGCAATCGAAGTGCGGTACGGCGAGCCTCTCGTGCAGACCACACCGAGTGCGGCGTTCACGTTGAAGCAGAATTCCCGAACCGTCTTGGGCACCGCGACCCTGTCGATAGACAAGACCCTGTTCACGTTTCAGCCGACTCAACCGTTGGAGCCGGCCTCGATCTACGAGATGGTCGTCACCGGCTTTACCGATGAGGCGGGCAACCCAACGGGCGCCAATGCCTGCTTCATTACCGCAATCCCACTGGCCGATTCGCAAACGGACGTCAGGGTTGACTCGTCGACGACCATCTTTTCCGGCGGTATGCCCCAAGTCGTTAACCAGGTAAACATGCTGGGCGCAACGCTCGCGCGATCCGGTTCGACGCTGTACGGACTCTTCGAGTTCCAAATAGAGCGCTCTTTGCTCGACGAGGCGACACGCGCCTCGGTGTTCGTCGATCTCGACCTCGACAACAACCCCGCCACCGGGTTCCTAACGTTCAAGGATTTTCAGTTCGACACGAGTTTCCCCGCATTTAATACCGGCCTTGGCGCCGAAGCATTTATTTCGCTCGACGCCCACGTCATCGCGGACAGCGGCTTTGTCGGCGTCAACACGGCGGACGTTACGTGGGATGTCCTCGATGTGTTCTTGCCGGGTGTGTGCGGGCGATTCTTCGGGTTTCACACCACCGCGATTTTGGGTGGCAGTATCCTGGACGACGGAAACTTCGCCTATGCGTATACCGGGTTTGCGGTCGAAGATTCCACGTTTGGCGTCAACGGAGTGTGGGCTGATCCGGTACCGCTCGCAGGGAGCTTCGTCGCCAATCTCGTCACACCGGGACCGCCCACCTCGCGGGCATCGCCGCCACCGCCAAACCGCGTATGGCCGCCACAAACGCGCGAAGCGCCACTCATTCGGTTGGTGCGGTGGCTTCGGGGTCGTTGAACTCCAACCCCACCGTTTTCTTCAACGGCGAGTACGTTGCCAAGGAATCGGTGAGCATATCACCCGACGATCGAGGATTTCTCTTCGGCGACGGGGTGTACGAGGTTGTGCGGAGCTATGGTGGACGGTTTTTTGCCCTGGATGCGCATCTCCAGCGCCTGCACAACGGCCTATGCGAGCTGCAGATTCGGGGAATAGACGCCGCCGCCTTTGGCGAGATCTGCGAGCAACTCCTGGCAAAGAACGATCTGGGTCAAGATGATGCGCTCGTGTACATGCAGGTCACGCGCGGTGCGGCGCCCCCGCCCCGTCGCCACGCGTTTCCCAACGTCCCTACCCAACCCACTTCCTATGCGGTGCCGGTACCGTTTCAGCCCAAAGCGGACGTCACAAAAGGCGTAAAAGTCATTACGGCTCCCGACATACGGTGGACACGGTGTGACATCAAGAGCGT
>CAYLZR010000039.1:0-4695 GCA_964388145.1 uncultured Gemmatimonadaceae bacterium
GGCGGACTCCGGACGGCATGATCTGCATGGGCACGTTTCTCAAGGACCAGGCCCAACCCATCGCCCGCAGTGCGGTCCCCGACGACATGTTGTCCGACCTCGAGTCCAGCGGCGCGTTTGGCCATCCGGTACGCCTCGCCCTGGCCGCCGTCGAGGAGGAGCCCGGCTTGCAGTGCCGGTTATTCGCACTCCTACCCGCCGAGTACTTCCGGGAGACGGACTCCGAGCCCAAGGAACCGTGGGCAGCGAGTGTGCCGAGCTTCGAAGACCGCGACCACGAGGAAATTCCCGAAAACGCCGTCGTGCCCCTCTTGTTGGGACATATCGTCCGATTCCAGCGGGACCGTAAGCATCCCGATGACCTGGCGTTGGAGGCTGGCGACGTCTTGCACACCATCGTGGCCAAGGAATCTGCCACTACCGAGGTGGTAGACAAGCTACTGGAAGATCTGCTGGGAGAAGGTTGAATCGGTCCCTTGCTTCGGGGATTCATCAGTCGTACCTCCCGTGAGCCAAGGAGCGATCGCCCGCCAGCTCGTCAGCCAGTTGACCGAAGCGGCGCCCGGCCTCCTTCAACGCCCGTTCACCTTGTTTGGTAACCGTGTAATAACGGCGACGTGGCCTACCCTCTCGCGTAGCCACTTCCCGGTCTTCCCAACGTGCGCGCAGATAGCCCCGCTTCTCTAACCGTCCAAGCGTTGGATACACCGTCCCGCTCGCCAAGCCCGTGGCTTCGACGATGTCGAAGCCGTAACGCTTGCCTCGGTGAATCGCCCTCAGGATCAGGACCGTCGCATAACCGAGCGCACGACCGCGTCGCATACGCACTCCCTATATAGCATTAATACTGAACCTATGTAGTAATACTAGGGAGTACGGCGAAAAATTTCAACGGCTGCTTGCCGAAACTTTCCGGCGGCGCTACCGTATGTATCCATTATTGGATATATCCAATTTGCTTACAGTCCCACAGCATACAAGTCCTTATAACACAACGACTTGGTGAGGATTCCATGGAACGCAGCGCTGATTCCACTCCACAATCACTCATCCCCCTCAGGCCCGTAGTGTTCGAGATATTGCTCATCCTCAACGGGGAGGAGCGCCACGGCTACGGGATCATGCAGGACGTGAAGGAACGGACCCACGGGCGATCGATCCTCGGACCCGGCACGCTGTACCGCACCCTCAACGAAATGCAGGCACTGGACTTCATCGAGCGATCCGACCGCCGTCCGGCTCCCGACCTGGACGACGAGCGACGCGTCTACTATCGCCTCACCGACTTTGGACGCGAGGTCGCCGCCGCCGAGGCGGCTCGCATGGAACAGCTCGTGCACACGGCGCGGTCGGGGCAATTGCTGTCTCACCGCAAACCCGTTTCGTAGCGAGCACGGGTCATGATCTCACGCTCTGAGCGAGTTTACAGCGTTTTGCTGCTTGCGTATCCGCGGACCTTCCGCACCCGCAGCGGGCGAGAAATGCAGGAAGCGTTTCGAGACTGTTTGCGGCAACAAGCCGCCGACGTCGCCGGCCTCACCCGGCTGTGGGCACGGACCGTCATCGACGTGTTGGTTAGCGCGGTGCCGGAACACATTGCTTCGATTCGCCGGCGCATTCGGCGCGCTCCACGGGATAGCAAGCGGAACGAAAGGCCACAGAGAATGGACGAACTAGTGCAGGACCTGCGTTATGCCGTTCGCACGATGATCAAGCGTCCCGTGTTTGCTGCCGTCGTGGTTGCCACGCTGGCTCTCGGGATCGGGGCGAACACGGCCATTTTCAGTTTGATCAACGAGGTTCTCCTGCGTCCCCTGCCTATCGCCGACCCCGACCGCGTGGTGGCATTGTACACCGACGGTTCGGGTGGCGGCGGGTTTGGAAGCTCGTCGTATCCTGATTATGTGGACTTTCGGGAGCAGACCTCCGCGCTCGAGGACCTCGCCGCCTTCAATCCGCCAGGGCCCGTCACCTTTAGCGCCGATGGCGCGGCGGAGCAGATCAACGCCGCCAACGTCAGCGGGAATTACTTCGGGTTGTTGGGGATACAAGCCGCGATCGGCAGACTCATTCTTCCGCAGGATGACGTCACGCCCGGAGCCCATCCGGTTGCCGTGTTGAGTTACAGCTCGTGGCAGACCCGGTTCGGCGGCGACGCGGACGTGCTTGGACGAGCAATCACCATCAACGACACGCCGTTTACCATTATCGGCGTCACCGAGGAAGGCTTCTTCGGTACCGTGTTGGGCGCGAGACCCGACCTCTTTTTGCCACTCACGATGGTGGCGGCAGCCAATCCGTTCTTCAATCAGTTTCCTATCTTCGAAATGCGCGGAGGGCGGTGGCTTTCCCTCGTGGGCCGTCTCGCGCCGAACGCGACCATCGAACGCGCCAGCATCGAAGTCAACGGTGTGATGGCGCGTATCGCTGAAGAGTTTCCGCAGTCGAACTTTGGAACCCTGGCCAATCCA
This sequence comes from uncultured Gemmatimonadaceae bacterium, assembly GCA_964388145.1. Taxonomy (GTDB): domain Bacteria; phylum Gemmatimonadota; class Gemmatimonadetes; order Gemmatimonadales; family GWC2-71-9; genus B3T1B10. Next base: position 2,472 of record CAYLZR010000039.1, read on the forward strand.
GACGCACCCCGCGGAATACAGGTTTTACCGGCGAACGAAGCAGCGGTGGGCGGAGGCCAGATGGCGAGCGTCGTCGTGCGGGCGCGACTGCTACTCGCCACCGTCGGCCTCGTCTTGTTGATTGCATGCGCCAACGTGGCCAACATGCTCCTCTCGCGCGCGCGACACCGCCGCCGGGAGATCGCGGTGCGATTGGCCATGGGGGCCGGACGTGCCCGTCTCATCCGGCAGATGATGACGGAGAGCGCGGTGCTGGGTTTGGCGGGCGGCGCGGTCGGTTTGGGATTCGCATGGTGGCTCGGCCGCATGCTCGTTCCGCTCGGGCTGGCAACGGCGATGTCGAGGTTCGTCACCCTTCCACAGCTCACGCTCGATTATCGTGTTCTCGGTTTCGCGCTCGCCTTATCGCTCTTGACCGGCGTCCTCTTCGGAACGATTCCGGCTATCCGTTCGACTCGCACGGATCTCGTACGGTCTCTCAAAGACGCCGACACTCCGGTGGCCCACGCACGACACGCGTATGGGTTGAGAGACGGTTTGGTGGTCCTGCAACTCGCCACGTCCGCGATGCTGCTCGTGGGCGCCGGCTTGTTCGTGAGAAGTCTCCAAGCGGCGTACTCCGTACCCGTCGGTTTCAATCGTGAAGGCGTGCTACTGGCGTCGCTCAACCCGTCACAGCAAGGCATGGACGGCGAAGAACAACAAATCTTCTACAGAGAAGCCCTGGCACGGGTGACCGAGCTACCCGGTGTGACCTCGGCCGCCTTCGCGGCGTTTTATCCGGTTCAGCGGGCGGGCGGCCGCACGTCAGTGACGGTGGATGGGTATCAGCCGCAAGACGGCGAGGACATGGAGCTCAGCCTCAACATCGTCACCCCAGGCTACTTCGCCACGTTGGAAATTCCGATCCTGCAAGGCGAGGTCTTTTCGGAGCGGCACCAAGCGGGCGCCCCCGCCCCCGCCCCCGCCCCCGGCGTCGCCATCGTGAACCAAACGTTCGCGGATCGATACTGGCCCGGAGAAAACGCCATGGGAAAACGGATCAGCCTGCAAGGCCCCAGTGGGCCATGGCTCGAGGTCATCGGTCTCGCGGCAAACGGCAAATATCGCAACATCCGGGGAGATCCGATCCCGTATTTCTACGTCCCCGCGGCACAACAGCCGTTCTTGCCGCCGCTGACACTCGGCGTACGTACCGTCGGCGAGCCGACCGATATCCTGCCGGGGATTCGTAACTCGATTCGTGCCATGCGCCCCAACATGCCGTTGATCAACGTACACACCCTGCGCCAACATCTCGGGAATCACCTCGCGCAGGACCGCACGACGACGGTGCTCGTTGGCGCGCTCGGGCTGCTCGCGCTCATCGTGGCGTCGGTCGGCGTGTACGGCGTGATGGCCTACACCGTGTCACAGCGTGTTCGAGAAATTGGCATCCGCACCGCCTTAGGAGCCAACGGATCGGACGTGCTTCGGCTGGTGGTAGGGCACGGATTTCGCCTTGCAGTGGCGGGCGTGACACTCGGCGCGATCGGCGCCCTGATGTTGAGTCGGACGATCGAGAGCTTCCTGTTCGGTATCACCCCCACCGATCCGATCACCTTCGTGGCCGTCACCGGCACGCTCGCCGTCGTGGCGTCGGTCGCGACCTTCATTCCCGCCCGGCGAGCGGCGAAGGTGGATCCGATGCTGGCGTTGCGCTATGAATAGACGGGGAGCGAAGTGGTTAGCTGGTTAGCTATTAGCTGTTAGCTATTAGCTATTAGCTGTTAGCTTGCTGTTAGCTTGCGTGCAGAGAAAAAATACTTCTTGCTTCACACGAGGACGCGATACTTCTCCGCGCTCGTCTGAAGTGAGTCCCGCACAGCGGAGCTTCGGCACCGCAAGCGGTTAGCTAAAGGCTAACAGCTAACAGCTAACCAGCCCCAAACCCTTCCCTCCCAACCACTTGCGCTCTTCCAGCCTAGCTAGCAAACTAGCCTCGAATAAACGCCCAACCCGCGTGTATCCCTTGTGACGCCCCCGCTACACAAGGTTGATGAGGAGATGCCGCGTTGGAGACAGCCCTGGCGCATCCATTGCCCACCGACGAGCGCGCGCTTGCGCGGCGGGCCCAAGCCGGAGATCGGGAAGCCTTCGGCGAGCTGGTCTCGCGGTACATGCGTCGTGCCTATTACGGCGCTCTGGGCCTCGTCGGATCGCATGATGACGCGCTGGACTTGTC
>CAYLZR010000039.1:4795-11464 GCA_964388145.1 uncultured Gemmatimonadaceae bacterium
CCTATTACGGCGCTCTGGGCCTCGTCGGATCGCATGATGACGCGCTGGACTTGTCACAGGAAGCGTTTGCCCGGGCCTTTCGCGCGCGGAAGTCGCTGGACCCGGAACGCCCTTTCTATACATGGCTGTACGCCATCCTTCGCCGACTGTGCTTCAATTTCCTCAGGGACCGCAAAACGCGGGCACGAAAGATCGAGGAGGCCGCCGGTTGGATCAGCGGCGAAGCCAATACCCGCGCCGAACAGTACAATCCGGCTCGAGCTGCGGAACTCGCAGAGCTCCGCTCACGAGTTTCCGTCGCGATCGACGGGCTTCCCGATCGCCAGCGCGAGGTGTTGGTGTTGAAGGAATTCGAAGGTCTTCGGTATCGCGAGATCGCCGAGCTACTCGGCATTCCGATCGGTACCGTGATGTCCCGCCTCTACTCGGCTCGTCGGCAACTCGCCGCGAGCCTGGCGGAGGAACAGAATGGGCGAAGGTAAGATGAGCAAACAGGTGGAGCGCGCCCACCAATTGATGATGGGCGCCTTGGACGGCGAAATCAGCGACGCCGAAGAGACAGAGCTGAAGCGCTTACTGGAGCGGGATACCTCTCTCCAGAGCGAATGGAAGCGACTCAGAGAGGTCAAGGAGGTTACCGGTACGATGGCACTGCGGTCTCCCCCGGCCGAGGTCTGGGAAACTTATTGGACGTCGGTCTACCATCGGTTCGAGCGTGGCGTAGGCTGGATCTTGTTATCGTTGGGCGCCATCGTCTCACTGTCGTACGGACTGTGGCAAGTAGTCCAGGAAATCATCGCCGACTCCGCGATTCCCATAATCATCAAAGCGGCCATCTTCGTCGCGATGGTGGGGACGGTGATTGTATTCGTGTCGGTTGCACGCGAAAAGTGGTTTATCTATCGATCTGACCCGTATAAGGACGTTCAGCGATGATTGTTTGTACTTCGTCTCACGTCGCCGGCCAGAGGGTGGTAAAAACCCTCGGACTCGCCACCGGCAATACGATCCGCGCGCGACACATCGGGAGAGACATTCTCGCGGTCTTCAAGAACATCGTCGGTGGCGAAATCGAAGAGTATTCCAAGATGCTGGGAGAATCGCGGGAACAAGCGCTCGATCGAATGTGCGCGCACGCGAAGGAGATGGGGGCCAATGCCGTCATCGACATGCGCTTCTCGAGTTCATACGTCATGGGTTCGGCTTCCGAAATTCTCGCCTACGGAACAGCTGCAGTGCTCGAGCCGGATTCTGCGTCCTCTAGATAGATTCTGCGTCCTCATGATGGAAGCCGAGTTAATACGGAAAGTAAATCATGAATAAGATATTCTGGATTATTACCGCCATGGTGGGCAATACAGTTGCCGCCGCGACGATCTTGTCACAGCAGAGTTCAATAGGCGGCGACTGGAGCGGATCGATCTCGGTCGCCGGGCAAGCCATTCCGATGTCCGTGCACTTCACTGCCGCCGAGGACGGGTTGAGCGCTGCGATCGATATTCAGGGTGCAACCGGACTCCCCTTGCAAAGCGTTTCATATCAGCCACCCAAAGTGCATTTCGAGCTTCCCGCCGGTGGGAGCGTGGCGGTGTTCGACGGGGAGCACACGGGTGACTCCATCGGCGGGGCGTTCACGCAGGCCGGAATTACTGGGACATTCACACTGGTACGCGCGGTGGCTGAGGCAGCTGCCGACGAAGTGGAAGCCGAGCCGCTTCCATACGACGCCGAAGAAGTCACGTTCCACAACGCCGACATCACCTTGGCGGGGACATTGACGTTGCCGCGTACCGGTGCACCGCATCCAGCCGTTGTCATGATCACGGGGAGCGGACCGCAGAATCGTGACGAAGAACTATTTGGTTTCAAGTTGTTCCAGGTCATCGCCGATCATCTCACACGAAACGGCGTCGCCGTCCTACGCTACGACGACCGCGGCGTGGGTGGATCGACCGGATCGGTGTCGCAGGCAACGAGTGAGGATTTCGCCGCAGACGTCATCGCTGCGGTCGACCTGCTCAAGAACCGCAATGACATCCACCCGGCGCGAATCGGCCTGATGGGCCACAGCGAGGGCGGGATCGTCGCCCCGATAGCCGCATCGCAATCGGATGACATCGCGTTTATGGTGTTGATGGCCGGGACATCAGTCACCGGTGCCGAGATCATTTTCGAGCAGAGCGCCCTCATTGCCAGAACCGCGGGCGCGTCGGAGGCCGACATCGAGAGACAGTCCGCGTTACAGCGTCGGGTATTTGCCGTCGTCCGTGCGGGTGAGGGATGGGACGAGTTGAGCGCCGCGCTCCGCTCAGAAATAGAAGCGGGTCTCGCTGCGATGCCCGATAGTCAACGGAGCGCCATCACCGATGTCGACGCGTATGTCGAGGCTCAAGTCCAAGGGCAAATCACGGCGTCGCGCACGCCATGGTTTCAGTTTTTTATCGATTACGACCCAGCCGCCACGCTGCGCGCGGTCGACACACCGGTTCTCGCCCTCTTCGGCGAGCTCGACCTGCAAGTGACTCCCGGGCAAAATCGCGCACCCATGGAAGAGGCACTTCGCGCCGGCAATCATCCCGACTACACAATTCGGGTGTTGCCGAATGCCAACCATCTCTTTATCACGGCGAATACCGGCAGCCCGGCCGAGTACGGGTCGCTCCCGAAAGAGTTCGTTCCTGAGTTCCTGCCGATGGTCACGGATTGGATCCTCGAACGGGTGCGGTAGGGGATAGCTTTTAGCTGTTAGCTGTTAGCTAAAAGCTAATAGCTAATAGCTAATAGCTAATACTGCGCAAAACCGGCGTTCCCTTTCGGAGCGCGTTGGCTTTTCTTCACTCCATGCATTCCGACCCGACTCCGGCGTTCCGACTTCTGCCGAACCCCCGGCTGGATAGAACGGCCCCCTACTCGCTGGCCGAACAGTGGATACTCAACCGGGGGCGGCACCTCGAAGTAAAGGAGGAGATCAGTTCCTGGCCGGGATACGAGCCCACACCCTTGCTCGACCTGCGTTCGTTGGCGAAGGAACTTGCGATCGGCCGGCTTTCTCTCAAGAACGAAGGCGTGCGGTTTGGACTCGGCAGCTTCAAGGCCCTCGGCGGTGCGTACGGCGTGCTGCGGGTCATTCAAGATGAAATCGCACGCCTGACCCGGACTTCCGGCGTCACCGGGCGGGAGATTCTGGGCGGTGTGCACCGCGATATCGCATCCGGCATCACCGTAACCTGTGCGAGCGATGGGAACCACGGCCGTTCGGTCGCTTGGGGAGCACAGCTTTTTGGATGCCGTTGCGTCGTGTACCTCCCGCCCGCGGTGAGTCCGGCCCGGGAAACCGCCATCGCCAAGTACGGAGCGGTGATCGTGCGGACCCGAGGTGATTACGACGATGCGGTAATGGAGGCCCACCGAGACGCGCAACACCTCGCGCGGTTTGTCGTGTCCGACACGTCTTACGAAGCCAACGTGAACGTGCCCCGAGATATCATGCAGGGATATACAGTGTTGCTCACCGAGGTCCTGGAGCGGCTGCCGGCCAGCGAACGGCCCACGCATGTCTTCCTTCAAGGCGGAGTTGGAGGTTTTGCGGCCTCGATGGTCGGTCACCTATGGGAAACGCTCGGCCCCGACCGTCCGGCATGCGTTGTGGTCGAGCCGGATTGCGCCAACTGTCTGTTCGAGAGCGCCTCTCTCGGCCGCCCTGCAACGGTAACAGACGTCCATCGAACGATCATGGGTTGCTTGGCGTGCGGGGAGGTCTCCACACTTGCCTGGTACATGCTCGAACGCTCCGTCGATGCCTTCATGACTATCGCCGACGAGGCCGTAGAGACCGCGATGCGGCGGCTCGAGAACGGGGACCCCGCGGTGTCGGTCGGACCCTCGGGAGCGGCCGGTCTGGCCGGCCTGATGTGCATCGCCGGGGACGTGCGCAACCGCACCACGATCGGCCTCGACCGTTCGTCCCACGTCCTCGTCGTCGCCACCGAACGGCCAACGACAGGGGACTGACACGGGCATGCTGGGGTACACCATCGGACACTCGCCGCCCTAACAATGGCCGTGTACCTTGTGTGTGGCCACAAACAAAGGAAGCCTTGATGTCCACGTTAGGCACGCCGGAACATCCTCTTCGCATCGCCATCATCGGATCCGGTCCGGCAGGCTTTTACGCCGCGGATCATCTCCTCAAAAAGCAAGACTTGACGGTAACCGTCGATATGTATGACCGCCTCCCCACCCCGTACGGGTTGGTGCGGTTCGGCGTGGCCCCGGATCACGAAAAAATCAAGAACGTCACCCGCGTTTTCGACAAGGTCGCCGCGAAGGACGCCTTTCGTTTCTTTGGTAACGTAGACATCGGTGAGCACGTCACGCTCGACGATCTCAAGCAGTATTATCATCAGATCTGTTTCTCGACCGGGGCCCAGACCGACAAGCAAATGGGTATCCCCGGTGAAGATCTCGCCGGCAGCCATTCCGCCACCGAGTTCGTCGCCTGGTATAACAGCCACCCCGACTTTCGTGACTGCGAGTTCGACCTCACCTCCGAGCGCGTGGCCGTCGTGGGCGTTGGGAACGTGGCGGTTGACGTAGCACGTATTCTCTGCCGGACTACAGAAGAACTCGCAACGACCGATATCGCGGACTACGCCCTCGATGCGCTCCGCAACAGCAAGGTGAAAGAGGTTTATATGCTGGGCCGGCGCGGGCCGGCCCAGGCCGCGTTTACCAACATCGAAGTTCGGGAACTCGGCGAGATGCCCGGGGCCGACATTGCGGTTCTACCTGAGGAAGGACGACTCGACGCATTGTCGCAAAAACACCTCGACGCCGCCGACGACCGCACGCTGAACAAGAAGGTGGAAATCATCCAGGGCTTTGTCGATCAGCCCCTCCAGGGCAAGCCCCGCAAGTTGACGATTCGCTTCCTGGTCTCGCCCGTTGAACTGATCGGGAACGCCGATGGACGGGTACGCGCCATACGCCTCCAAAAGAACGCGCTGCACGAGACGGAAGACGGCAGCATCCGGCCACAAGCTACCGAACAATTCGAAGAACTGCCGGTCGACATGGTCTTCCGTTCGGTCGGATACCGCGGGGTGCCGATCCCCGGCCTGCCTTTCCACGACAAGTGGGGGATCGTGCCCAACGACAAGGGCAGAGTGACATCAATGGAAAACGAACCGGTGCGGGGAATGTACGTCACCGGATGGATCAAACGCGGCCCGACGGGAATCATCGGCACCAACAAGCCGGACGCCGCCGAAACCGTGAAGACCATGCTGGCCGACGCCGACGCCGGTGCCGTTCTCGATCCAACGGCGACCGACCCAGCGGCCATCGAGGCGTTTGTCCGCGAACGCCGGCCCGAGATGGTCTCGTACAGCGACTGGCTGCGTCTGAACGACTTGGAAACGCAAAAAGGTACGTCGCAAGGCAGACCGCGGGTGAAGTTCACCGAGGTTGGGGAGATGCTCGCGGCTTTGAGATGAGCTGTTAGCTGTTAGCTGTTAGCTTTTAGCTATTAGCTAATAGCTAATGGGCTAATAGCTAATAGCTAACGGCTAATAGCTAATAGCAAATGCCCATATTCACAGACATCATCGACACTCACGGCGTTGTCATCCTCGACGGCGGCATGGCCACCGAGCTGGAACGCCGCGGCGCGGATCTCAACGATCCTCTTTGGTCCGCCAAGGTACTGCTCGAAACTCCTCAACTGATCGAACAGGTGCACTACGACTACTTCGCTGCAGGTGCGGACGTTGCCGCTAGTGTCAGTTACCAGGCAACGTTCCAAGGATTCACAGATCGGGGAATCGACCGTCGGGCTGCGCGAGATTTATTGCGCCTGAGCGTACAGGTCGCACGCGACGCGCGAGACCGTTTCTGGTCGATCGCCGACCATCGCACCGAGCGTCCCGCACCGTTGGTAGCGGCATCGATAGGACCCTACGGGGCATATCTCGCCGACGGATCCGAGTATCGCGGAGATTACGGCTTATCGGCCCGCAAGCTGATCGAGTTTCATCGCCCCCGCTTGGAGGTGCTCGCCGACTCGGGAGCCGACTTGCTAGCCTTTGAAACCGTGCCTTGTGCCGTCGAGGCCGAAGCGATTGTACGGTTGTTGGAAGAGGTGCCCGACGTACCAGCATGGATCAGCTTCAGTTGCCGTGACGAGGCGCACGTTTCTCACGGGGAGCCGCTGGTAGACTGCATCGGCATCACGAACGATGCCGTGTCATGCGTCGCCGCCGGCATAAACTGCACTCCGCCGAGACTCATCACTCCGCTTTTGCGGTCGGTAGGAGACATCGCCCGGCATCCGCTCGCGGCATACCCGAATAGCGGCGAGGTGTGGGATGGGGAGAAACATTGTTGGACCGAGAGTCCGGATCCAATCGACTTCTCCGAGGCGGCTCGAGAATGGTACGAAGCCGGTGCGCGGCTGATTGGTGGGTGTTGCCGTACGACACCCAACACCATCCGGATATTGGCTGGCTTAAGGAGGGGCTGAATATCCAATATCGAATTTCATTCTTGGATATTGGATATTGGATATTGGATATTCAAAACCCCTCCGCCGGGACGTTCAGCGATACAACAGTTCTACCAACGACATCGGAACCGCCGGCAGGTAGGTTACCAGTAGCAAGACCGCGAAGA
>CAYLZR010000039.1:11564-15063 GCA_964388145.1 uncultured Gemmatimonadaceae bacterium
TCCGCCTTCGCCACCGAGCAGGCGGTGACGAGCACGCTGGCGACCGGTGGGGTCTGCTGCCCGATGCCGAGGTTGAGTGTGACCACGAGGCCGAAATGCACCGGGTCGATGCCCACGGCGTGAACCAACGGCATGACGATCGGAACCACGAGAATGATGGCCGCTGCCGAGTGCAGGAATAGCCCAATGAGCAGGAAGAAAACGTTGAGGAGCGCCAACACCGCAAAGCGATTGTCGGTGAACCCGATGATGGCCTCGGCAACCCGCTGGGGGAACTGTTGCTCGGTGAGGAATTCACCCAACAGCGCCGACGTGGCCACCAGCAACATCACCACGGCGGTCTGGACTCCTCCTTCGATGGCCGCTTTCCGCAGTCGGCTCCAGTCCAGCCCGCGATAAATCACACCTCCGATCACGATCGCCGCCACGACCGCCAAACCCGCTCCTTCCGTGGCGGTTACCCAGCCACCGAAAATACCACCCAAGATGATGACCGGGAGCAGCAGCGCCCAGGCACATTCTCTCAACGTGGTGGCCACTCGGCGGAGTTGAAACGCCTCTTGCACCGGGAGGTTGTACCGCACGGCCAGGGCATGCGCCATCACCATCAGCATCAATCCACCCAACACTCCCGGAATGATGCCGGCCACAAACAACTCCACAACAGAGCTGCCGGATATCACACCGTACAGGATCATGGGAATAGAGGGAGGGATGATCACCGCCAGCGTCGCCGAGGATGACATCACCGCCGCCGCGTACGGAGTGGAGTATCCCTTCGCCTTCATCTCGGGAATGAGAATTGAACCGAGCGCCGCCACGTCGGCCACGGCGGAACCCGAGATCTCCGCGAAGAACATCGACGCACCGATCGTCACCATCGCCAAGCCGCCCCTGACGAATCCTACGAGTGCCGAGGCAAAAGCGATCAGCCGATGCGAGATACCGGAGGCGTTCATGATCGCACCCGCAAGCACAAATAGCGGGATCGCAATGAGCGGGAACTTGGTCGTTCCCGAGAACAACACGAGCGCCATGTTGGGAACGGCATCGAACCCGGACGTAAACATCACAGCTACCACCGACACCACCCCAAGCGCCAATGCAATCGGAACGTTCACCGCCACGAGCGCGATCAAGCCGAGCAAGAGTAGGAGGAGCATCATAGCGAACCAATCCGTCTTCGCTCCTCATCCCAACCCATCAACTCGGCGACGATGAAGAGCACCGCACCGATGGGAATGACCGACTGCGAAACGCGCGCGGGAACCCAGGGAAGGCTGACCAGGGTGGTGCCCTCGAGAATGCCCATCACCCGCCATCCCGCCCATGTCAGCAGCACGAGAAACCCGAGAACCACTACCTCGCGGAATACCAACAGGTACGCCTGAAAACGCGGCCGCATCTTGTTGACCAACGTCGGAAACGCGATGTGTGCGCGTTTGAGTGCCGCGAGCGACGCGCCGTAAAAGGTGAGCCACGAGAGGAGGATCGAAGCAACCTCGTCGTACCACACCAACGCGGCACCGGCCTTGCGGAAAACCACACCCACCACCACGACAACGGCTAACGCCGTCATCAGCGCGAGCATTACGAATTCGAGAAAACGCTCGAATTTCTCGCGTAATGTGTTTGACCGACCGGCGGTCATCGGCGTGGTGACGTCGTTTGTAGGCTCACTGCGTCGCGAGGGCCAAAACGCGATCAATGAGTTCTTCGCCGTTCGCGACGGATGCGGCAAACTCTTCGTAAACCGCAGAGCTTGCGGATATGAAGGCGTCTTGATTCGGTTGGTTGATCACGATGCCCGCGTCCCGGAGATCCACGAGCAGGTCCGTGTCCATGCGCTCCGCCGTCGCATACGCAAACTCCTGCGTCTCCCGCGCGGTTTCCCGAAGGATCGTGCGCACGTCTTCCGGAAGCTTGGCCCACCGCTCGGTGCCCACCGTGACGTATGCCGGCGTGTAGACGTGGCGAGTCAACGAGAGGTAGGATTGCACCTCGTGCAGCCTGGCGGCCACGACCTGGGCGAGCGGATTCTCCTGTCCGTCCATGCCGCCGGTTTGAAGAGCAACAAAGACCTCGGATAGCGGCATTGGTGTCGGGTTTGCACCATATGCCTGAAACATCTTGACACGCCAAATACCACGAGGCGTCCGCAACTTGATGCCGCGCAAATCCGCCGGGGTGGTGATGGGCCGAACGTTGTTCGTGACGTGGCGGAATCCGTTCTCCCAAATCGCCAGCACCTCATATCCCCGCTCGATCGCCAGTGGATGCAGGTCGGGCCAAAACACTTCTTCTTCCACACGTCGCATGTGCTCCCGGTCGGACACGAGATACGGCATCTCGAACAATCCGAAGGCTTCCACGATGGACGACATGATGGTCGAGGGAAGAACGAGATCTATGGTGCCCAGCTTCAGTTTTTGCAGCATCACCTCGTCACCGCCAAGCTGGCTCGAACCGAACACGATCACCTTGGCCCGGTCGCCCAGCCGTTCGTTGGCGCGCCGGGCAAACTCTTCGGCGGTAACCGCGAAGAGCGATCCCGGTGCACCAACGTGGCCGAACTTCAGCTCTATCGGTCCATCAGCCCCACCTCCTGCACACCCAAGCAGCGCCACCAGCGGAACGAGACAAAAGACTGGTACTTTGCGTCTCACGAAGTCGGCTCAGCCAAGAAATCGAGAGCGGCCCGGACACCATTGTTCTCGTGAGGTATCCCGCCCGCTATCAACCCCAGTTCGACTCCGGCAAGCGTGCCCGCAAGCATCAGGTCGTTCAAATCCCCAAGGTGTCCAATCCGGAAGACTTTGTCCCGCAACTTTCCGAGTCCCCCACCCAACGACATGTCGAACCGCTCCAGAATGACAGCCCGCAGCTCGTCGCCGCTCAATCCCTCCGGCATGAGCACAGTGGTCACGGTGTTGCTGCGCTCCTCGCGACACCTGCTGAAGATTTCGAGACCCCACCCTTCCACAGCTCGCCGCGTCGCCTCTCCATGCCGGGCATGACGCGTATAGACGTGATCCAAACCCTCTTCTTTCAATAAGGACAGGGCCTCCTTGAGTCCATAGAGCAGATTTGTGGCGGGGGTGTACGGAAGAAAGCCGGTATCATTGAACGAGAGCATCGCTTTCCAGTCCCAATACGACCGCGGCAACCCGGCCGACTCGCTCGCCACGAGGGCCTTCTCGCTCACCGCGTGGAAGCACAACCCCGGCGGTAGCATCATCCCCTTCTGCGATCCGGAGATGGTGACGTCCACGCCCCAGTCGTCGTGCCGGTACTCGATCGACCCCAGAGACGACACGGAATCCACCATGAACAACGCGGGGTGGTTCGCACGATCCATCGCCTGTCGGATGTCAGCGATCGGGCTGGTGACCCCCGTGGAGGTCTCGTTATGCACCACCAGCACGGCCTTGTATATGTGTTTGGTATCCTCCGCCAGCATCGACTGCACGAGGTTGGGATCGACGGCCCGCCGCCAATC
>CAYLZR010000040.1:0-12219 GCA_964388145.1 uncultured Gemmatimonadaceae bacterium
GAGTCGGCCCGGGTTTGGAGGGGGTAGGGGGGGAGGGGGGGGAGGGGGGGAAGAGGGGCCCGGGGGCAGAGGGTTAGGGTGTGGGTGTCTGCGGTCCTGCCCGGGGGGGCGGGGTGTGCGGGGGGGCTCCCCCTGGAGGGGGGGGGAAGGGTTGTGTGCGGCCTCGGGGGGAGGGGGGGCGGGGTTGTGTGTGCCCCTGGGAGGGCGGGGCGGGGGGCTAGTGTCGGAACTGCCTCATGCCTGTCAGCACCATGGCGAGTCCGTGCTCGTCGGCGGCGGCGATGACCTCTTCGTCTCGCTTGGACCCACCCGGCTGGACGATTGCCGTGACGCCGGCCTTGGCGGCCTCTTCGACACCGTCTGCAAAGGGGAAGAACGCGTCGGATGCCAGCACTGATCCCTTGGGATCGTGCCCTTCTCGGTTGGCCTTGTGCACAGCGAGAAACGACGCGTCCACGCGACTCATCTGGCCGGCTCCGATCCCGATCGCCGCCTCGTCTTTGGCGAGGAGGATGGCGTTGGATTTGATGCTCGCCACTGCCGTCCAGGCAAAGTAGAGGTCACGCCACTCTTCGACCGTCGGTTTGCGTTGCGTGGCGACTCTCCAGTTGGTTTGATCGGCGCCGTAGGCAAACCGTTCTTGGGTGAGGAACCCGGCCCGAACCCGTTTGAGGTCGAGTGACACCGACCCGCCTGGAGCTTCGACGGGCATCTCGACCACCCGAATATTTTTCTTACGCGCAAAGACGGCGACCGCGTCGTCACGGAACCGAGGTGCCACGACGACTTCTACGAATAAATCGGCCATCGCTTCGGCCGTCGCCGCATCCACCACCGTATTGAATGCCACCACGGATCCGAACGCTGAGGTTGGATCAGTCGCCAGGGCTCTTCGGTACGCCTCTACCGCCGTTTTTGCGAGCGCCACTCCACACGGTGTTGTGTGCTTGATGACCGCGCACGCAACCCGATCGCTCCAGCCACTGACGGTCATCAGTGCTCCGTCGATGTCGATGAGGTTATTGAACGACAGCTCTTTGCCGTGGCGTTGCCACATTGCTCCGATACCGTTCGGTTCGCCCGTGGTGTAGAGTGCGGCTGCTTGGTTCGGGTTCTCGCCGTAACGAAGCGTTTGGGTGCGGTTGAGGTTGAGGCTGATGAACGCGGGGAGGCCGGGCTCGTCTTTCGTGAAGTATTCTGCGATGGCCGCGTCGTACGCGGACGTGTGTGCAAAAACTTTCATTGCGAGGTCATGCCGCAACGCATCGTCCACGGTGTCGTTTCGAAGTGCTTGGAGTACGCGGTCGTAGTCCGTCGGATCGACGAGTGGCAACACGGCGGCGTGGTTCTTCGCCGCTGATCGGAGCATGGAGGGTCCACCGATGTCGATCTGCTCGATCGCATCTACGAAGAGGACGTTCGGATCGGCGACGGTTTCACGGAAGGGATAGAGGTTGACGGCTACCAGGTCGATTGGCGAAATGCCATGCTCCTGTAACGCCTCCATGTGAGATGGTAGATCACGCCGCGCAAGGAGTGCTCCGTGAATCACAGGATGGAGCGTTTTTACGCGACCGTCGAGCATTTCCGGAAATCCGGTGACGTCTTCAACCTTAGTGACAGTTACGCCCGCACCCTCTAGCGTACGCGACGTCCCCCCGGTCGAGATGATCTCCCATCCGAGATCGGACAGTCCTCGAGCGAGGTCTTGAATTCCTTGTTTGTTGGATACGGAAAGCAATGCACGCGGCACGTGTCCTCCGCCGAAGTTGAGTTTTAGAGTTGAACGAGCGTCGTGGAGACGTTCGGTACATCACCGGCTACAAAGGCTCCCTTGGATAACGGCAGCCGGACAACCTTACCCGCCCGTGAGGCGGCGAGCACGACGGCCGGCAGCAGCTCGTGTTCAATCTCCAGCACTCTCGCCGCCAACGATTCGGGCGTGTCATCAGCGAGTACAGGTACCGGCCACTGCGCGATGATCGTGCCCCGATCGTATTCTTCGTTGACCAGGTGCACGGTGGCGCCCGAGATCGTTGCGCCCGACTCGATCACGGCCCGATGGACCTGAATCCCGTACATTCCTTTTCCGCCGAAAGCCGGGAGCAGAGCCGGGTGGATGTTGATCAGCCGTCCGTCGAACGCCCGCACGACGTCGAGCGGCACCAGTTTGAGATAACCGGCGAGAACTATGAGGTCCGTTTGTGCTCGCGCCAGGAGATCGACGATTGCAGCGCCGTCGGAAGGATCTGCCACGACCTCCGTCTCGACACCGACCGATCGCGCCCGTTCGAGCGCCCCGGCAGACGCCTTATCGCTGACGACGAGCCCGACCCGCGTCTCCTCCGGTGGGCGGCAACGGTCGAGCAAAGCCTGCAAGTTGGTCCCACCACCCGACGCAAACACGGCTACGCGCACGGGGGACGTCTCACGAAATGAAGGTTCGGTAACCCTGGGAGGAAGGACGTCACGTTAGATAAAACTAACGATTTCAGATTGCAAATTGGTTGCTGCGTTTCGTTCCCCTTGGCTATTCCTCTGCCTCTCCTGCCTCCCCTGCCTCCCCTGCCTCCCCTGCCTCTGTACCCCCGTGCCCCTGTGCGCCAAAGATTGCCCTGACGACGTCCTCTTCCTCGCCCTCCTGAATCGTTCTCGGGTCCAGCAGCACGCATTCCTGGTCGGCTCGGGCGATGACGGGTGGGTCGTGGCGCCGGAGGAGTGCCAGGAACGCGTCGGGGTGGTCGGTCGGGATCGAGAGCAACGTGGTGCGCAATTCCGCGTCGGGGAACGATCCGCCGCCGACGGATGAAGTGCCCGGCAAGATGGTCGCGCTTTCGATGCGCCCGGCGAGGGCCTCGGCTCGGTCGTGCAACAGGGCAGGATCGGCGGTCAACATCGCCAGCGTGGGGATCTGCCCGAGCGCCGCGGAGCGGTCACGATAGAGTCGGAGCGTAGCGTCGAGCGCGGCGATAACGGTCTTGCCCGGTCTCATGGCTCGCGTGAAGGGGTTCACCGCGGCTTCCCGAACGATGTCGCTGGGGCCTACGATAATTCCCGCCTGTGGTCCACCCAACAGCTTGTCACCCGAGAACACCACCGTCGCTCCCGTCCGAACGATGTCTTGCACCAAAGGCTCACCCGCGAGGCCGTATTCGGTCAGGTCCACCAGCAGGCCGCTGCCGACGTCGTGCACCACCGGGATATCGCGCGACGCCATCGTTTCGACCAGTTCCGCTGTTTGAACCTCCGTCACAAACCCGGACAGCCGGAAGTTGGAGCGATGCACTTTCAGAGCACATCTGGTGCGTGGGCCGATGGCGCCTATGTAATCTCCCAACTTGGTGCGATTGGTCGTGCCGACTTCGATGAGTACGGATCCGCTCTTCTCGAGGATGTCCGGTATCCGGAACGATCCACCAATTTCCACGAGTTCGCCCCTGGACACGATCGTCTCGCCGCCGGCCGCTAAGGTGTTGAGCACCACGACCGTAGCAGCGGCGGCGTTGGTTACGACCAGTGCGTCTTCCGCACCTGTGATCTCGGTTAACAGCCCGCGAAGGTGTACCTGTCGTGACCCGCGCTCGCCGGCATTTATGTCGTATTCCAGCGTGCTGTAACCCGCGGCACGCACGAGGGCTTCGCGCGCGGCGTGAGCCAACGGAGCCCGACCCAGGTTGGTGTGGAGAACGACGCCGGTTGCGTTGATGACAGGCACGAGCGACGGGCGTTGTTTGGTTTCCACCGCGCGTCTGACTTCCGCCAACCATCCGTCCTTCGGTGGGGTACCGTTGTTGCTCCGCGCGGCGTCGAGCGTTTCCCGAATGGCGCTGACCACCAGATCGCGCGGCGCGGTTTCGGTCAGTCCGTGGCGTTCGGCGTCGTCGAGCAGTTTGTGGACCGCCGGTAGGTCGCTGCGTGCGTCACTCATGTCGAGTCCGGCACCACGGCGGCGGGTATGCTGAGGAATCGGCCGGATTGGCGCACCGCGCCCAGCAGATTGGCGACACTGGCCTCGATCCAATAACGCGCTCCCGGTTTGAGCGGCTCGGCTGTGACGATCACGATTTCGGCGAACAGCGCGGGTCGCTGGGTGAGGAGACGGTCACCCGGTGTGCTGTCCGCCTGCGCCGCGCCGGCGAGTGAGTCGAGCGGGGGTGGCTGGCCGATTTGCATGGTGTCGGCAACAACGGAATCGGGGCGAGCGGCGATGCTGTCGATTGGTACGCCGAGAGAGTCTGCCCGCGCCGCCAGCGCGGAATCGGCAGCGACCGCTGCCACAGAATCGGCCGCGGCCTGCCGGAGCGAATCATACGCCGCGCGGAGCAAGACCTGATCAACACCCACTCGGACGGAATCGGGCAGCTCCCACACGCCAAACGCACTGGGATCGGGGGTCTCTAGGGCCAGCACTTGGTTGAATCCGATTGTCACGCTCTGGCTGTCGGCGAGAGCCACATCGTTGACTCTCGGCCCCACGGTGTCGTGCCGAAAGGTCCAGAAATCTCGCATCAACGAATCAGAGAGCGTGACAGTGGCGCTGTCATAGACCTCTCGTGCATCGATGCGCCGATTGTTGTTTCCGTCAACACCGGCGCGCAGCAGGTACGTACCCGCCGGGACGTACAACAACTCGAACACGCCGAGCGAGTCCGATGTGCTTACGTAGGTAAGAGAATCCGGTAGGCGGATGGCTTCCACCACGGCGCCGGCTGCCATCCGTCCGGCTTCCCAGTCGACGACCGATCCCATGATGCGTGTGTCGGGAATCTCGCCCCCGGTGGAGAAGACGATCGTCGATCCTTCCTCCGTGCGATTGTTTTGCAAGTCGGCCAAACCGGCCCGTACCGTCACCTGATACACCGCGTTGGGATACCATCCGTCGCGGGGCTTTACCGTAAAACGTTTGCGCTTCCAAGAAATGGACAGTTCGTCGTGCCGTGGCGAGATGGCGACGAGTCCCTCGAGTCCCCGTTCCGTGATGACTTCATCGAACTGGAATTCCACGTCGTCGTCGAAGTTCGCGACGACCGTGCCTGATTCGGGAGACGCCGAGACGAGAACCGGGGCGTCCGCGTCAAACGGCGCGCCGGGCGGCGGCTGCATGCTGGCGCATGCGCCGACGATCCCGATCCCCACTCCCCCTAGCAGCCCAACGAGCGCCGCTTGGCGGCCAGCGTATCGTGCTGCTCGCGCCACGCTTGCTCCTTCTGGCGTTCCCGCTCCACTACGTCGGCGGGGGCGCGCTTCGTGAAATTCTCGTTGGCGAGCTTCGCCGTTGCGGCACGAAGCTGTTGGTCCAGTCGCTCCATTTCAGTGCCCAATCGCTCGCACTCGCTGGTGACGTCAATCGCGTCACCCAGCGGAACAAAGACCGCGCTCCCGTCGGGTAACACGGCGTGCGCGCCTACGGCGTCATCCGGAGATTCGAATGCGAGGTCTGCAATCTTGCACAGGCGCATGATGGTGCCGAGTTCGGCCTCGAACGCCTTGCGCGCGATGTCCGATGCCGGTTCGGTGCTGGCTCGGATGGCTTTGCCGGGCTTGACCCCGTACTCGGCCCGGATAGTCCGAATGGCGGTCACCAGCGATTTCACGAGTTCAAACCGCTGCTCGGACTCGGCGTCCACCAACCCGGTGTGCACCACCGGCCAGCTTGCACGGGCCAGCAACGTTTCCCGTTCGCCGGGCAGGCAACCCCACAACTCCTCGCTGATGAACGGCATGAACGGGTGGAGCAATTTCAGCGTTCCT
This sequence comes from uncultured Gemmatimonadaceae bacterium, assembly GCA_964388145.1. Lineage (GTDB taxonomy): Bacteria > Gemmatimonadota > Gemmatimonadetes > Gemmatimonadales > GWC2-71-9 > B3T1B10. The sequence continues at coordinate 5,752 of CAYLZR010000040.1, forward strand.
TCGAGCGCGACGAGCAGCGTCGCTCGCGCGACCTCGCCACCGGGCGCTTTGCCGTGAAGTCGCGGTTTCACCTGCTCGACGTACCAATCGGCGAGTTCGTCCCACAGGAAGTGGTACACGGTGCCGGCCGCCTCGTTCAGGCGGAACGCATCGAGGTGCTCGGTGACGGTCTTCGTCGCGCCTTGGAGGCGGGACAATATCCACCGGTCTGCCAACTCGAACTGGTTTTCGTCGATGGCGTCCAGCGGCGGCGGCGTGCCGTCTAGGTTGGCCAGCGTCAGGCGCGCGACGTTCCAGAGTTTGTTCCCGAAATTACGACCGGCGGCAAACGTCGCGTCGAGGTGGCTGCGATCCATGATGACGTCGGTCCCCGCGGCCGCTCCCGCCACCACCGTGTAACGCAACGCGTCTGCCCCGTACCGCTCGACCACTTCCAACGGGTCGATCCCGTTCTGAAGCGACTTCGACATCTTGCGATGCAATTCATCGCGCACGATACCGTTCAGGTATACCGTGTCGAACGGACGGTCACCGAGGAAGTAGTATCCCCCCATCACCATTCGGGCGACCCAGAAAAAGATGATTTCGGCGCCGGTAACCAGCGTATGACCGGGATAAAAGCGACGCAGGTCCTCGGTATCCTGGGGCCATCCCAACGTTGCAAACGGCCAGAGCCAGGACGAAAACCACGTATCGAGCACGTCTTCGTCCGGCACCAGGGCCCCGCCGCAATCGCACTGCGTAGGAGTGTCCTCCGACACGATGATTTTGCCGCAATCCTCGGCTTGGCAATACCACGCGGGAACGCGGTGGCCCCACCACAGCTGGCGCGAGATGTTCCAATCCCGTATTTCGCTGAGCCAGTTCTCGTATACCTTACCCCACTGCTTGGGAATGAAACGAAGTTTCCCGTCGTGGTACGCCTTGAGTGCCGGCTCGGCCAGCGGCTTCATGCTGACGAACCACTGGTGCGAGAGGCGCGGCTCCACGACGGTGTCGCAGCGGTAACACTGGCGCACCGCGTGCTGGTGTTTTACCTCTTTCTCCAGCAGGTTCTCCGCCTCGAGACGCTTGACGATTTGCTTTCTGGCCGCATCACGATCGAGACCGTGCAGGTCGGCGGGTACCCGGTCGCTGTCGACCATGCGCGCGTGTTCGTCGATCACGACCGGACGCTCCAAGTCGCGGTCGAGTTCGTTCGCGATGTCGAAGTCGTTGGCGTCGTGAGCCGGTGTGACCTTGAGCATCCCGGTGCCGAGCTCGCGCTCGACCGCGCGGCTCACGTCGATGGGTATCTCGACGTCGGTCAACGGGATTCGCACTGTCTTGCCGGTCATAGCCTGGTGTTTTTCGTCGTCCGGGTGGTGTACCAGGCACACGTCGCCGAACATCGTCTCTGGTCTGGTCGTCGCGACGGTAACGTGCCCCGATCCATCGGTGAGGGGGTACCGGATGTACCACAGGCGACCCTCGCGGTCGCTGTGCTCTGCTTCCTCGTCTGACAGCGACGTCAGGCAACGCGGGCACCAGTGGATCACTCGGTGACCGCGATACACCAGCCCGTCGTTGTGAAGCTGCACGAACACCCGCTTGACCGCCGCCGAATAATCCTCGTCGAGCGTGAAGCGTGTGCGTGACCAATCACACGACGCGCCGATGGCCTTTAGCTGATCGAGAATCGTTTCGCCGGTGCGATGCACGTGGTCCCATACCCGCTCGACGAAGGCTTCGCGACCGAGGTCTTGTCGTGTCTTGCCTTCTTCTCTCAACTGACGCTCCACGACGTTCTGCGTGGCGATCCCGGCATGGTCGGTACCCGGGAGCCACAAAGCCTCACGGCCGCGCATCCGCTCGAACCGAATCATCACGTCCTGCAACGCGTTGTTGAGCCCGTGTCCCATGTGCAGCACGTCGGTGACGTTGGGAGGCGGAATGACGATGACGTACGGTTCCTTATCCGATGACCGATCGGCGGTGAACACACCCGCCTCCACCCATCGCTGGTAGACGGCCGACTCGATTGCCGCCGGGTCGTACTTGGGAGCCAGTTCTCTCACCGTTGTCGATCTCGTCATTTCATTTGTCGCGGGCCATGCAGAACAAAAACGTCATCCGTCAACCAATCGGGAAGCGAAAATAAGAGGTGGGTACCGCGAGCAAGGCGGAGGTGACTAAGAAACGACTGCCGATTGCCCGTCTGTGTCCGTACCCTCGACGAGGATCCGGTTGACGACGACCTCGGCCCCGAGCACGCCGCGCGCCAGGTCGGCGGCCAACTCGCGGGTGGTTTCGTTAGGGGCAGTGCCGGTCAACTCGACGAGCCCACCGCCAAGAGCGGTGACGTTGAGATCGAGCGGCCGGGTAGCCGGATTCCGTTTGAGCGCGTCCAGCAGGTCGTGCTCGAGACGCTCGTCTCCCTCCGCGGATTCTTCATCGTCCGTGGGCTGAAATCGGCGCACCGCGCGTTTGACACGATCCTGGTCGACGTCGCCCAGCAGTCCCCCGGCCACGAGTCCGAAGAGCAACCCGGCACCGAAGCCGAACGCCCCGGTGAATGCCAGGCCAAGCGCGCTCACAGATTCGTGATCGCTCCGTCGCAACGCCCCTCCCATGGGTCCTATGTACGTGCTAAACTTAATCCTCTTAACAATGTACGAACCTTTCCAGTTTATCAACGGATGACTTCAGACTCTGGACCCTATCTGACCCGGGAGACGTTGATCCAGTCCGTGATCGTGGCCGTCGTGGTCCTCGTCGGCCTGCTGCTCTTTTTTGCGTTTGGAGACAGTCCGAGGCCCCTGTTGGACTCGGACCTCCCCGGCTTCGGATGACCCAGTCCATCTCACTGAGTCTCCCCGACGGCTCGGTTCGTGAGGTGCCGGCGGGAACGACCGCCCTCCAGGTGGCCGAGGGGATCGGGCCGGGGCTCGCACGCGCGGCCCTGGCGGCGAAGGTGGGCGGCGAGGTGTGGGACCTGAGCCGTCCCATCACCGAAGACGCGTCGATAGAAATCCTCACCGAGAAGCAACCGGAAGCGTTAGACGTCTTACGGCACTCGGCCGCCCACATCCTGGCCACGGCGGTGCGGCAACTCTATCCGGCGGCCAAGATCGGCTTCGGCCCGTGGATTCAGGATGGTTTCTATTACGACTTCGAGGTGGAACGGCCGTTCACACCCGAGGATCTCGAGGCCATCGAAGCACGCATGCACGACGTCGTGAAAGAGGATTTTCCTTTTGTTCGCGAAGAAGTCAATCGGAAGCAGGCGGAAGAACGCTTCAAGGACGACCCGCTGAAACTCGAACGCCTCTCCGAGCTGGGCGACGACGAAATCATCTCGGTGTACACGGATGGTCCGTTCGTCGATCTCTGCCGCGGGCCCCATATCAATGGAACCGGCCGCTTGAAACACTTCAAGCTGCTGCACGTGGCGGGCGCGTACTGGCGAGGAGACGAGCGACGCCAGATGCTGCAGCGCATTTACGGCACCGCGTGGTTTAGCACGAAGGACTTGGACCAATACCTGGTTCGCCTCGAGGAAGCCCGCAAACGCGACCACCGCGTCATTGGGAAGCAGCTCGACTTGTACAGTATTCATGAGGACGTCGGATCGGGACAAATCCTCTGGCATCCGCGGGGTGCCACGATCCAATTCGAGCTGCGCCGTTTCATCGAGGACGAGGTCTTGAAGCGTGGGTACGAGCTGGTGTATACGCCTCACATAACGCGCGAAAAACTGTTCGAACGGTCCGGCCATCTACCGCTGTACGAGGACAGTCAATTCCCAGCGATGGCGGCGGCGGCTGGCGATGCCGAGAACGTGCGGTATCGTGTCAAGCCGATGAATTGTCCCATGCACACGCTCATCTATGCCGCGCGCCAGCGATCGTACCGCGACCTGCCCGTGCGGCTGGCCGAGGTGGCCAGCGTCTATCGTAACGAGCGCTCGGGAACACTCCACGGTCTGTTGCGAGTCCGGGGCCTCACCATGGACGACGCGCACGTCTTCTGCCGTGAGGACCAAATCGAGGACGAGATTTACAGCATGCTCGATCTGGCCGATTACGTGCTGGCCGACACGTTCGGCTTCGACTACCGCCTGGATCTCGCGACACGGCCAGAGAAGAAAATCGGGGACGACGAGGCGTGGGAGGTTGCCGAGCAAGCGCTCCACCGAGCGCTCGAGCGAAAAAACATCACCTACGGCGTCGACGAGGGCGGGGGGGCATTCTACGGTCCCAAGATCGACATCAAGATCCGCGACGCTATCGGGCGGGAATGGCAGGGAGCGACGATCCAGCTCGATTATCAGCTACCCGAACGGTTCGAGTTGGAGTATGTCGGGTCCGACAACAAGCCACATCGACCCGTGATGATTCACCGCGCGATCTACGGTACGATGGAACGCTTCGTGGGCATGCTGATCGAGCACTTTGCCGGCGCGTTCCCCGTCTGGATTTCACCGGAGCAGGTGCGGGTGATCCCGATTACCGATGAATTGGCCCCCGATGCCCAGAAGGTCCACGAGCGCTTGCGGGCCGCTGGCATTCGATCGAGCGTCGATGACCGGAGCGAAACCCTGAACTACCGCGTCCGCGACGGCGAAATTATGAAGGTTCCCTATATGGCCATCATCGGAAAACGCGAAGCCGAGGCCGGCACAGTGGCCGTCCGCGTGCGTGGAGCGGGCAAGAAACAAGAAATCATGCCAGTGGGCGCTTTCGTCGAGCGAGTGGACACTCAGATCCAGGAACATACGCTTTCTCCGGCCGGTTGAGGGGGCGGGGACCGCCGGTTTACTTTCCCTAAACGGGGTCCGGTCTTGGCATGTCCCTCCCGGCCCGGCCTGGCCCGGTGAACCGTCGTTCTCATGTCGAAATGATCAGGTGAATCGTGTCAAATAGCGAAAAAACGCCGGTTCTCCTGAGCGCAACGCGGACGCCCATCGGCCGTTATATGGGCGGCCTGGCGAAACTCCAGGCGACGGAGCTTGGATCAATCGTCATCCGGGAGGCGGTGACTCGAGCGGGTATCGAGCACGGGGCGGTGGACGAGGTCATCATGGGTAACGTGCTGCAGGGCGGTGAAGGACAGGCGCCGGCCCGGCAGGCTGCGGTACACGCAGGCATACCGGGGATCGTCCCGTCGTTGACGGTCAATAAAGTGTGCGGTTCGGGTCTCAAGGCCGTGATGCTGGCCGCCCAAGCCGTGAAGGCCGGCGACGCCCGGTGCGTGATCGCCGGTGGCATGGAGTCGATGTCAAACACCCCTCACTATGTGCGGGGGATGCGTGAGGGGATCAAGTTCGGACATCAGCAGTTGACGGATGGCCTGATTCACGACGGCCTGTGGTGCTCGTTCGGCGATTGTCATATGGGGGGACACGCCGAGTACACGGCTGTGAAGGCACAGATTACTCGTGAAGAGCAGGATCAGTTCTCGCTCGAGAGCCACCGCAAGGCGGTCGACGCCATCGAGAACTGTCGCTTTTCGACCGAAATCGTGCCTGTGGAGGTTCGCGGTCGCAAAGAAACGACCGTGGTGAAGACCGACGAGTCGCCGAGAAAGGATACCACGCTCGAGACCCTCGGCAAGCTTCGAGCGGCTTTCGAGAAGGACGGAACGGTAACGGCCGGGAACGCTCCGGGACTGAACGACGGAGCGAGTGCCTTGGTTGTCGCGTCGCAGGCGTTCGCCGAAGCCCACGGTCTCGAGATCCTGGCGTATGTGCGTAACTACGCAACCGGTGGTGGGGAGCCACGCGATTTGTTCTTCGCGCCCATCGTTGCGGTGCAGCACCTCATGAAAAAGGACGGATTCGACATCGACGATTACGATCTCATCGAGGCGAACGAGGCATTCGCCGTTCAGGCGCTCGCCGATGGCAAGGCGCTGGGGTGGAATTGGGATCGTGTGAACGTGAACGGCGGTGCGGTGGCGCTGGGACATCCGATCGGAGCCAGTGGCGCCCGCATCCTGACCACCTTGTTGCACGCGATGCAGCAACGCGATGTGGCGCAGGGTTTGGCGACCCTGTGTTTGGGTGGAGGGAACGCCGTCGCACTCAGCGTGGAGCGAAAGTAAATATGGCAACTGTGGACGTATCGACGACGACTGGCATATACGCGTTACCCATCCCGCGGATGATCGCGCTCGTCATCGGGGCATTGGTGGTTGCGCTGGGTGCGCAGGTGGCGATCCCGTTGCCGGCCACACCGATTCCGATCACGTTGCAGGTCCCGGCGGTGTTGTTGGTCGGGGGTCTACTGGGACCCCGGCTCGGCGCGGCGAGTTTGGTGTTGTACCTGAGCATGGGAGCGGCCGGCTTGCCGGTCTTCGCTCCGATGGGCGCGCCCGGCATTGCGCGTCTGTTTGGTCCGACCGGAGGCTATTTGCTCGCGTACCCGCTTGCGGCCGCCTTGACCGGTCTCATAGCGGCCGATGGGCGTTCGTGGGTGCGGCTGGCGT
>CAYLZR010000040.1:12319-14826 GCA_964388145.1 uncultured Gemmatimonadaceae bacterium
GCCGCCGTAATCGGGGCCGGGACCATGGGCAACGGCATCGCCCATGTCTTTGCGCAGTCAGGTTGCGATGTGCGGCTGGTAGACGTGTCGCAAGAGATTCTCGAATGTGGCCTGGCGACGATCCGCAAGAACATGGATCGGCAGGTCAAGAAAGAGACGTTGACGGCCGACGAGCGTGACGCGGCGTTGAGTCGCATTGAGACGTCCACCGACGTAGCGGTTGTGGACGGCGCGGAGTTGATCGTCGAGGCGGTTTCGGAGGCGCCCGACCTGAAGTTTTCGATCTTCCGTGCGATAGACCGTGCGGCGGGGAATGGCGCGATCCTCGCGACGAATACATCGTCGATCTCCATCACCGAAATTGCGGCGCAGACGGACCGGCCGGAGCGAGTCATCGGGATGCACTTCATGAATCCTGTGCCGGTCATGCCGCTGGTAGAAATCGTTCGCGGTCTGCAAACCTCCGATCAAACGACGGCCGCGGTCATCGAGGCCACCAAGGCACTCGGCAAGACGCCGGTGGAAGTAAATGACTCCCCGGGTTTCGTTTCCAATCGGGTGCTGATGCCGATGATCAACGAAGCCTGTTTCTGTGTGATGGAAGGCGTTGCGGAACCCGAGGCCATCGACGCGGTGATGACGCTCGGCATGAACCATCCGCTGGGACCCCTCGCGCTGGCCGATCTCGTCGGTTTGGACGTGTGCCTCGACATACTCGAGGTGCTGCATCGCGGGTTTGGTGACGACAAGTATCGTCCGTGTCCGCTGCTACGAAAGATGGTGGCGGCTGGTCGGCTCGGGAGAAAAAGCAAACAGGGCTTCTATGAATACGACTAATCTCGCCCCCGAGGAGATCGTGGACGAGGAGCGGCGCAGGGAATTCGTCGAGGTCGCGCGTGATTTCGCGCAGCGCGAGATCGCTCCGCATGCTGCCGCGTGGGATCGGGACAAGGAGTACCCCGCACATGTCGTCAAACAACTGGGCGAGCTGGGATTCTTGGGTCTTCTCGTGTCCGAAGAGTTCGACGGATTGGGCCTCGACGCGCTGACGTATTTGATGATCATCGAGGAGATCGCGGCCGCCGACGCCAGCGTTTCGATTACGCTGAGCGTGCACAATTCACTGCCGTCCCACATCCTCGAATCGTTCGGGAGGCCCGAGCAGCGCGAGCAGTGGTTGCGCCCGATGGCGCGGGGCGAACTGTTGGCGGCGTTTTGCGTGTCGGAAGCCGACAGCGGATCAGATCTGGCGAGTCTGCGGACGCGGGCGGAGTGGAACGGTTCGTCGTGGGTGCTCAACGGGACCAAGGCGTGGGTCACGAACGGCGACGTGGCGGATCTTCTCCTGGTGATGGTGCGTACCTCGGACGACGCGAGTTCCCGGGCCCGGGGGTTGTCGTTCTTCATGATACCAGCCGATACGCCGGGAGTGGAGCCGGGCAAGGCGGAAGACAAGATGGGGCTCCGGGCTTCCCGTACCACCCAGATCGCCTTGACCGATGTCGAGCTGGGACCTCAGCACTTGATTGGCGAAGAGGGGAAGGGTTTCCGCTACGCCATGGAGGGTCTCGATAATAGCCGGATGGGTGTGGCCGCACAGGCCATCGGTATCGCCCGCCAGGCGCTCGAGCATTCGGTCAAGTACGCGGGCGAGCGCAAGCAGTTCGAGAAACCGATCAAGGATTTTCAAGGAATAGGATTCATGTTGGCGGACATGGCGACCCGTTTGTCTGCCGCACGGGCGTTGTTGCATGAAGCAGCCCGCGCCAAGCAGCGCCGAGAAGCCATCACTATGCGGTCAAGCATGGCAAAACTGTTCGCGTCGGAAATGGCAGTGTTCGTCACGCAGCGGGCCGTTCAGGTCTTTGGCGGATACGGGTACATGAGAGACTACCCGGTGGAACGGCTATTACGCGACGCAAAAGTGACTGAGATCTACGAGGGTACCAGTGAGGTCCAGCGCATCGTAATAGCGCGCGAACTTTACTCGAACCACGATTAAGAAGGAAACGGGACGTGATTTTCGAAGCGATCGGCAAATACGGGCATGAGCAGATCAGCTACATGTACGACGCGGAGAGCGGGTACCGTGGTATCATTGCCATTCACAACACGACGCTCGGTCCCGCCCTCGGGGGCACCCGTTTCTGGAATTACGAGAGCGACCACGACGCACTCGTCGACGTGCTGCGTCTTTCTCGCGGCATGACCTACAAGGCCGCCGTTGCCGGTCTCGATTTGGGTGGCGGCAAGAGCGTCATGCTGGGCGACAACAAGACGGCGGATCGCGAGGGCATCTTTCGCGCTCACGGACGTCACGTGGAACTGATGGGTGGCCGGTACATTACGGCGGAAGACGTCGGTACGTCCCCCCAGGATATGGACTACATCCGTTTGGAGACCGATCATGTCGTCGGGCTGGAAGCGCCGGGGGGCGATCCGTCCCCCGTTACGGCGTTTGGCGTGTATCGGGCTATGAAGGCGGTCCCGCAGTTTCGAGTGGGCGC
>CAYLZR010000041.1:0-4462 GCA_964388145.1 uncultured Gemmatimonadaceae bacterium
CGGCGGCTGGGACCATCCGAACGAATCTCACGCCCGGTGGTATTGATCACGATATCGCCGACGAAATCTTCGGGGTCATCCCGCCGGGACCAGGTTTGCACCCTCGCCAGGACGCGAATGTCGCTGCTATCCCACCCTTCGACCGTGATGCCTCCGTTCGGCCCCGCGTCGACCGCTATGAGGTTACGGGCGTCGAGCGTGAACTCACGAACCTCGCAGTAGCGCTCACGGTTGCGGTCGCGCCGCCCCACGTCTTCGCACCACTCGTGGTCCGGATCTCCTCGTTGCTGCGCCCACGCCGAGGCGGGCGCCGTCAAACCCCAGGCGGCGGCGGCCACCAGCAGGCCAAACCTGCGATCCATATGAAACTCCTAGAAACAGGGTTGATTCGTCTATTTGCCATTTTAGATGGGGCCCGCGTTCAAAGGGTTGACACCTGGCTACTCCCTCGACCCTGCGGCACATTCCAATGATGACCGTGGCCGCCGCCGATCTGTCCCCCAGCCGTGGGTTCGCACTCATCACGGGCGCATCCAGCGGTATCGGGGCGGTGTTCGCACGCAGGCTTGCAGGAATGGGCCACGGCGTCATCCTCGTTGCCCGACGCCGGGACCGGCTTGAGACGCTGGCCGGCGAATTGAGGGAACAGTTCGGCGTCGACACACAAGTCGTCGCTGCCGACTTGGCCAATCCCACGGACCTGCAAACCGTCGAGCAACTGGTTCGACAATGCCCGAATCTCGAATATCTCGTCAACAACGCCGGGTTCGGCACCGGCGGGCGTTTTCCCAAGGTGGCCTTGACGCGCAACCTCGACATGCTGCGGGTGCACTGCGAGGCCGCGGTGCGATTGTGCCACGCTGCAATACCGGGCATGGTTGCCGCAAAGCACGGAGCCATTATCAACGTTTCTTCCGTCGCCGGGATCATCAGGGCCCCGGGAAGTGCGATGTATTGTTCGACCAAAGCGTTCCTGAACGCGTTTTCTGAGACGCTTTCGATGGAGCTGTGGAACACTGGAGTAAAGGTGCAGGCCCTGTGCCCCGGCTTCACCTATACCGAGTTTCACGACGCTCCGGAGTTGGCCGACAATTTCGACCGGAGCGAAATCCCAAGCTTTCTCTGGCTCTCGGCAGACCGTGTCGTCAACATGTCACTCCGCGCCCTGAAGCACAATCGAGTCATCTGCGTAACCGGTTTGCGTTACAAGATATTGATCGCGATTCTGCGCAACCGATGGTTGCGTCCGATCATCAAGCGCGCATCGAGGAAGAGGGAACAGGGCTGAGGAGCGGTCAACTCACGTCGTCGGCCACTGGCGAGGTGTGACTTCGCACGACGATCACGGCGCCGGCGACGATGACTGCAGCCGCTGCGATCACCCTGCTGTTCATGGGTTCGCTCACCAACAACCATCCGAGCAACACTGCCACGATAGGATTGACGTACGCGTACGTCGACGCGCGCGCCAGGGTCGTGTTCTTGAGCAACCAGATGTACGCCGTGAACGCAATCAGAGCCCCGAAAACGATGAGATAGGCGAGCGCAAACCAAGATCTTGCCGAGATGGCGCCGACGTCGAGGCGTGACCACTCGCCGGCGGCCGTCCCCGCCAGCAGCAGCAAGAAGCCGCCGGTCAACATCTTCATCCCCGTCATGAGGAATGCCGATTCATGCGCCGGCGCGTGCCGCGAATAGATCGATCCCAGCGCCCAGCTCACCGCGGCAAAAAGGACCACTACAGCACCGAGTGGATCTATCTGAAGACCCCCGCCGACGAGTTCCGCCGGGCTCACTAGGATTACAACGCCGGCGAAACCGAGCATCAGGCCAATCAACTCCCCTGGTCGGGGTCGCCGTCCTCTCGGCCTCGCCCAATCAATGAGCACAACGCACAGGGGCTCCGTCGCCACCAACAGCGCGACAAGCCCGGACGGCACCCGCAACTCGGCCCACACTACCGCTCCGTTACCACCCAGCAAGAGGAGCGCCCCGATAATCGACGCGGAAACCCACTGGCGACGGCTCGGCGCACGAGCGCCGCGGAGCATGACGAACGCATACAAGATCCCGCCCGCGATCACAAACCGCACGCCGGCCATCAAGAACGGCGGAATCGTCTCGATCGCAAACCGGATGCCCAAATACGTCGATCCCCAGATGACATAAACCAGGGCGAACGCGGTCACGAGACGAAGGTGAGACGTCGACATGACCACAAGTCTACGGGCCCGGAAGGCGGGTAGCTATCGGAAAGTTGTGAATGCTCGGTGAGCAGTGAGACGTGAGACGTGAAACGTAAGAGGGTCACCCCACCCCCGACCCCCGACTCCCCCTCCCCGCTCCCAACATGAAACTCCACTCTCTCGAGAGCGTACTATCTTATTAAGGAGTACTCTTACCACCCTCACGGACCTTCTCGCATGATTCATCTACGTGTGTCGTCACTGCCCAAACTGATCCTCTTCGTCGTTGGCATATTGCTCGTCGCCGATTGGCTGACGGAAGAAGACACGAAAGCGGGCGCCGACGAGGACAAGCCCAAATCCAAAAAGAAGGGGAAGGGCAAAAAAAAGAAGCGCAAGGAAGAAGAAGCCGATAACGACGACGAAAAAGACGTCGAGGGAGACGCCGTGGTCGACGAGTGAAGGGACCGGGTTCCCGCCTCTCTGCGTCAATACAACAAATACTGCTCCACCAGCTCCTCAAACGCCCCCATCTCATCGCCGACACCAGCCAGGATGGCATCGGCCGTTATCCCCGCATCGATCCCTTCGCGCAACGCATCGCTCCCCCAAAGAATATCGATCGGTTTTTTCTCGGTTTCGTATTCATAGGGGGGATCGCGCCAGGAGAAGTCGGCGGGAGCGAGGGCCTTCGCCTGTTGTAGGATCGTGACCGCCGTGCGCACCGGCTCGAATGTGGCTCGGTCGGTAACGTGAATCTGGGCGCCACCGCAGCGGGCCCCGGCGTGTTTCTGAAAGGTCGGTTCGAAGTGACACGCCCGGAATTGCACGCCGGGCAATCCCTGGTCCTGCAACTTCTCCGCCAGAGCGTGCGCCTCTAGAAACGGGGCGCCAAAAGTCTCGAACGGACGGGTCGTGCCACGACCTTCCGACAGGTTGGTGCCTTCCAATAACACCATTCCCGGATACACCGTGCACGAATCCAGCGTGGGCAGATTGGGACTAGACGGTACGAACGGCAGGCCCGTGCCGTCGAACCACGTGCCCCGCTCCCAGCCATCACATGGTACAACGTCCAGCTCACACCCAATCCCAAAGTGGGCGTTGGCCAGCTGTGCCATTTCACCCACAGTCAAACCGTGCCTCAAGGGAATGGGGTGCAGACCCACAAACGACTCGAAGCCCGGCTGAAGCACCGGCCCTTCTCGTAGCGTGCCCCCGATAGGGTTTGGACGATCCAGCACGACGAATCGCAAGCCCGCGTCCCGGCAGGCTTCCATGGCGAGCGTCATGGTCCAGATAAACGTGTACACGCGCACGCCGACGTCTTGCAGGTCGAAAATCAGGGCGTCGAGGCCATCGAGCATCTCAGGAGTGGGACGTCGTACCTCGCCGTAGAGAGAATGCGCCGGAACTCCGGTCTGCGGATCGATGAACGGCTCGCTCTCCACCATGTTGTCTTGCTTTTCCCCACGGGCTCCGTGCTGCGGGCCGAACAGGGCCGCAATGTCGCAACCAGCCTTGCGCAGTGCATCGACCGACGGAACGAGATCCGCGGTGACCGACGCTGGATGGACAATAAGCCCGAGGGGAGGCCCAAGCAGATCGCGACGCGGGTTCGCGACGAAGTTACCGAGACCGGTGAGCATGCGTTTGCGACATGTTCAATCTCCCAACGCTTCCAGCTCGGCAACGACGCGACTCAACTCGTTACCCAGACCGGCATTGTAGTCGGCCTCAGCGTACACTTCCGCCAGGCTGCGGTAATACCACAGCACTTGCTCGCGGCTCGCAGAGAAACGGTCAAACACTTTATCGCCCACGCGGCGATGATCGGCCAGGATTGATCTCGTGTTGTGTAGTTTGTCCGCGACCGATACCAGACCCGCGTCGAGGGAATGTGTGCGGGCCCGGGCGATGTATTCCCGCTTCCGCTCGATCCACGGACGTTTGGGATGCGTCATCGCATCCGTGCAGGCCAGAACGATCTCCAGTACCCGTTCTCCGAACTTCCGACGAATTTCCTTGACCGTCTTACCACCACGGGGTTGATCCTCGACGGCATCGTGAAGCAAGGCCGCAATCGCCTGGTCCTCATCTCCCCCCGCCTCGATCACCAGCGATGCCACGCCCAGCAGGTGCGAGATATAAGGAACACGGGATCCCTTACGGACCTGCGCGGTGTGGATTCGAGACGCGTAAGTCAGCGCGTCCTGAAAGCGACTCGTGAGGAGAGGTGGCTCACCCGTCTTCTTGCGGAACATGAGGGAAGGTAC
>CAYLZR010000041.1:4562-6446 GCA_964388145.1 uncultured Gemmatimonadaceae bacterium
GCGAGATCAGCTCCCGCAGGTAGGTCCCGATCTTGTCCGCTCCTTCAAAGCCCGCGGCCACGGCCGCCTCTTGCTGCAAGTCGGCGGGCGTGTCGGCGCTCTCGGCGAAGTGTTTGATGTCGCGGTAGAATCCCAGGGTAAACGAATCCCACGAACCTCCCAACGCCTTGGCAAAGATCAGGTTCTGCGGACGCCCTATCCTGCGCAAATACTCGTTTTCCATCACGCGTTCTTCGTGCAACTCCTGCCCTTTACCCGGCAGCGCCACGAACAGTTCGACGTGAAAGTAGTTGGCAGCATCGAACAGACGGCGAAATTCCTGAACCGGCACCCCGCTGAAAAAGGTTTCTTCCTTCCACGAAGTGATCTGTTGGAGCCGTGCATCGAACTCGTGCGGGCTCGCCCCGGCAGCCTCACCGGCCGACACCCGACGCGCCACCCGATCGGAGGCGTAGTATGCCGGCAGGCTCTGCACGGGTTCGATCACCATGAGATCCCAGTGATCGCCCTGGCTGTGACGGATCATGACGGGCCGTTGCTCTCCGGCCGCGTCGTACACCGGCACACGGTCGCGGTAAGCATCGATGACATCGAGCAAGTCGCCCGGAGCCGCGCGGATGAGCGTGACCTTGTAGAGGTACGTGTCGTCTTGGATCGGGGTCAGCGCGAGGAACGCGAGGAGAGCGAGCTTTAGCATGGTAGGTTATGTCAGGTGTCAGGTTTCAGCCACAAGCTATCAGTTAACAAACAGCTCCGCGATCTCGAGCGCAATCTGCGCCTGCCCGCGAACGTCCGACATATTGGCAATGACGGCCACGACGACTCGCTCGTCGGGTAACATGACGAATGCGGTCGATCCGCCCATCGATCCCCCGCCGTGACCGACTACACGACGGCCTTCTGGTGAAAGCCACGTCCGCCAACCCAAGCCGTAATTGGTGCTTTCACCATCCGCCAAGCGCTGAGGCCTCTGTAACAAAGCCAACGTTTCGGCCCGGAGAATCCCTGCACTGAAGTGTGCAGCGCCAAAGCGCAGGAGGTCCACCGCACTCGAGAGGAAACCACCTCCCGCCCATTTGACGCTGTTGTCCACAAACGGACCATTGATCAGCGTGTCATTGAGGAGCATGTAGTAGCCCGTTCGCTGCGGGATGATACTGTCCACGCGATCCGGGCCGGTGTGCCGCATGCCCAACGGGGTAAACACGCGCTGCTGCATGAACGTCAAGAAATCCTCCCCGGACGCCCCCTCAACAATCGCGCTGATCAAATTCCATCCATAGCTGGAGTAGGAATACTGCGTTCCGGGTTCGAACAACAGCGAGTCGTCGTCGAACACGTCGAGGGCCGCTCGCACAGAGGCGTACGACCGGTTGCTCAGGAACTCGTCACCCCGATAATGTCGTATGCCGGCGAGGTGGCCGGCGAGCTGGCGGGTCGTGATTGGATAGCGCTTCGCGGGAAAATCGGGCACGTACCGCTGAATCGGCGCGTCGAGGTCGAGACGCCCGTCCTCTACCAACAGGCCCAGCGCCGTCGCGGTCAGGGTCTTCGAGACACTGCCGATCCGAAACCGCGTACTCGGCCACACGGGCGTCCGGGTTTCCACGTTGGCGTCGCCGAATCCTTCCGCCCACACCACCCGCCCGCCGGCATACACCGCCGCAACATACCCGGGGATTCGCTGCTGTTGGATCTTCGCCTCGACCAGCGCCCGCGCTGCGCTGATGGCATCCGTGAACGGGGCAGCGATTATCCTCTGCTGCGCATTCGCGGGCCTGCTGACGAGCAAACCAACCACCGCGACAAGCACCACTCTGATCATTTCAACCCTCGCTCATCTAAACCCTCACGCATTGCCACCCCTCTCCCACTCCCCTCTCC
>CAYLZR010000041.1:6546-14682 GCA_964388145.1 uncultured Gemmatimonadaceae bacterium
CCCCTCTCCCACTCCCCTCTCCTTGCTCCCTGCTCCGTCACACGACCCCCGACCCCTTACTCACGGCTCACGGCTCACGGCTCACGACTCACGCCTCACCGCTCACGGCTCACGACAACCCCCGGCAACGCACCCGTCACCTCCCCACCGTCCACCACGAACTCACCCCCGACCAACACGTATTCCACCCCATCGGGGTATTGGTGCGGCTCGAAGAACGTCGCGCGATCCGCCAGTGCGTTCAGGTCCAGGATAGCCACATCGGCGCGCATGCCCTCGCGTATCATGCCGCGATCCTTGAATCCCATTATTTGAGCCGGGAGGGAAGACGACGAGCGCACCGCATCGGCGACGGACATAATGCCCCGCTCCATGGCATAGTACGCAATCTTGCGCGGGAAGCTCCCGTACACGCGGACGTGCGTGAGACCGTCTTCGGGTAGCGTCACCCAACCGTCCGTGGCCGTGGCGACCCACGGCATTCTGCCATACGATTCCACGTCGTACTCCGACAGAGAAAAACCCCGCAGCTGCGCACCACCGCGACGCTCCGGATCTCCGTCGAGCTGCAGCTTTATGCTCACATCCGCCGGCTCGATCTCGAACAACGTTGCCAGCTCAGCGATCGTCTTTCCAACAAGTGTGCGATCGGGGTGTTGCATGACCAGGATATTCTCCGCTCCGCCCCGTCGCTCGATCTCACGCTCGATGTCTCCGTACAGCGCCACCGTCCGTTCCTCGTCTTGCAAGACATGCCGGAGCGATTCGGCGAAACTTGGCCCGCCATTCCCTCCTTCGCCCTGAATCGCCCAACCCGGAATCAAGACGGTACTGCCGTCACTACCGGTGGTGTTGTACGGATACTGATCGGCCCAGATGTTCACGCCACGGGCGCGCGCACGCTCGATCAGTTGAATCGCCGCGTGGCTCGATCCCCAATAATCCGCGCCACGCGCTTTGATATGCGATTGCACCGAAGTTACGCCCGTTCGCTCCGCGATCTCGATCGTCTCCGCCACGGCGTCGAGAAACGTTGTCGGTTTTGCGTCCCGGTCACTCGGCAGATACCACATGGGATCGGCTCCCGAGGCCCGCTCGTGCGTGATGTACACACCGCCGTACGGCGCCAGCTCGCCGACGACGGCGACCATTTCTTGCGTGTTGCTCCAACGGCCCGGAACGTATTCGAGCCCCGACGTCATGCCGAGCGCACCTTCGGACATTCCTTGCCGAACAAGCGCACGCATGCGGTCGATTTCCTCCGGCGTGGCCTCCCGCCGAAAGTCTTCACCCATCGCGAGCCGGCGAATCGTGCCGTGGCCGATCATCAGGGCAACATTCGGACCGAAATCCGCGGACACCAGGCTGCGGCGCTGGTCCGCGATCGGCCACATCGATCTCCCATCTTGGTTCACCACCACCGTCGTGATGCCTTGCATGACCAAGTTCGGTGCGGCACGGCGGCGAACATCGTCCGACCGCAATCCTCTGGCTCCGTAGTTCGGTCCATCCGCGTGCGAGTGGAGATCGATGAATCCGGGAACGACGGTGAGACCCGTGGCGTCGACGACGCGTGCGGCCTGAGCGTCACCGAGCTGCCCCACCGCGGTTATCTCGCCGTCACGAATCCCGACGTCGGCGTAAACCCACGGATTGCCGCTGCCGTCCAGTACTCTCCCCCCGCGAATCAGTACATCGAAGGTTTGGGCTTGCGCGGGACATACGGCGTAAAACGACGCGACGATCAGGAGCTTGGTGAAGTCTTTCATTGGTAATGGGTGTTGGGTTGTGGGTTGTAGGTCGTAAGTGATAGCATCCCCATCCGTTGTGCGGCTCACGGCTCACGTTGCACCGCTCCCCGCTCCCTGCTCCCTGCTCCCTGCTCCCAGAACCTACGCCCCCGAGACGTGTCCCGTAACTCTCAGATCTCCCCGCTATTGCGCCACACACGGGAACTCTTACTTTGTGCGCAGTGTTTCATAAGTAGGACGTAAGTTGATGTAGGGTATAGTGTTAGCAGCACATGCCGTCGGCTGCCAAAAGCGGCGAGTGACGAACATCACGGACCGAACACACCGATAACAGTGAGGATAGAAGCAGCAAGGAGGGCTCCATCGTGATGATCGCACCGATGATTCACAAGATGTTACAGCGCGAGGATCTGCTGCGCCTTGTGGATGAGATTGCGATAACCGATCCGCAGGAGGCTTACCCGGCCGCGCAGAAACTCGAGGCCGGGCAGGTTGACTCGCTGTTGGATTCCGAGGTTGCGCTCGAAGCAGTGCGCGGCCGCGGCGGAACACCTGCTGCCCTTCCGCTGACTCTCCTCTGGTACGTGCCTATCCGCGCTGCGCTGCGCGAACGCGGCGAGCACGACATCGAGCTGGCCGACTACACGGCCACACTACCATTGGCATTCCTCGCTTCAAGCGGCGGTAGGACGGTTGCGCGAGGCGAGGGAACGCTCGCAGGCTGGACGCGGACCATTCGCTCACTTCCTCGCCATTCTGTCGCGCAAGGCGAACGGGCGGCGTATTGCGGCGCGCTGGCGTTGTGGTGGACCGGCCTCTTCCCCGAATGGGTAGGTCGCCGATCGCAGGGCCAGGGCATGATACGCGCCTATGTCGACTTCGCGGCTGGCGCGTTCGAATTGGCCGCTCGTATCCTGGCGGCCGCCGCGCCCAAATCCGCCGACCTTTATTCGGCCGCGGCGGATCGTGCGCATCTCCTGCACGAAGCCCTTCACGATGTGGGACGCGACTACGTGGGTCCCGACGCACACAGCTCCGACGGCCGTCTGACGCGGTATCTGGCTCGGCTCCAACCCACCTCGAGCTAGCCGCTTTGTCGAGAATAGCCATATAAGTTGTTTTGTTGCGGCTGAACCCGACGACGTGACGTACGTCCTTTCGGATCCCCCAGACAACAAACAAGATGTGGTGCGGGGCTGCGGCAGACTCTTCGGCCCCGGGGTAAAAACGAAGGGTGGCTGGCGGCCAGCGCCGTTTCTTCCCACTTTGGAGTGAACCTTTCCACCCCACGCGCAGGCAATGAATCAGATAGCGACCTGGCTGCAAGACACCTTTGGCTTCGATCCAGAGACCCAACGACGGTTGCTGGCGTCGATCGTGGCCATCGCGGTCGTCTGGGCGATTCGGCGCATCGTTATCATCATCGCCAATCGCCAAATCGAAGATCTCACCAGCCGGTACCGCATCCGGAAAACATCGCTCTACGTCGCCGTCCCCATCGGCATCCTGATCGTCGGCCGCGTGTGGTTCGAGGGCTTGCAGTCGGTCGCCACCTTCTTTGGATTGGCCACGGCCGGTATCGCCATCGCGTTGAAGGATCTCGTCGTCAACCTCGCCGGATGGGGGTTCATCCTCTGGCGCCGGCCCTTTCAAGTCGGCGACCGGATCCAAATCGGCAGCCATGCGGGAGACGTTATTGACCTGCGGATCTTCCAATTCACTCTCATGGAGATCGGGAATTGGGTCGACGCCGAACAGAGCACGGGGCGGATCATTCACGTCCCGAACGGCAAGGTGCTCAGCGAGGTCGTAGCCAACTACAGCCGTGGGTTCCAATACATTTGGAACGAGGTCCCGGTGGCGGTGACTTTCGAGAGCAATTGGAGAAAAGCCAAGGAGATCCTACACGGTATCGCCGAAAAGGAATCCGAAGCCACCAGCGAGAAAGCTCACCGCCGAGTCGAAGAGGCGTCACAGAAATTCCTGATCTCGTATTCCAAGCTGACGCCGACCGTGTACACCTCGGTGGGCGACAGCGCAGTCATACTCACGATTCGCTACCTGTGCATGCCGCGCGGCCGCCGGGGAAGCACGCAAGCGGTTTGGGAGCAGATCCTGGACGCGTTTGCAGAGTGTGACGACATCGACTTCGCATATCCCACTCAGCGACTGTACTACAACGCGTCAGAAGGCAAACCCGGAGCGCGCGCGCCCGGGAGTGACGCGCTCGAGTTCCCGGGTCGGCCAGAACACCGCTAGGCATGCCCTTCGTTCCGTTCGAACTGGAGCGGTGGCAAGCGGTCTGGGAGAACCGAGTGCGATTCAACCTCGCCGAGAGCGGCGTACATCCCCTATCGGTCGACGAACTGCTCGAGATAACGGACACGGATCCCGCCGTGATGGGATCGCAGAGACTGGTCTACAGTCAGAGCAACGGCACCGACGAGCTTCGCGCAGCCATTGCTTCGCTGTATCCCGGTACGACCGACGAGAACGTGCTCGTGACCGTCGGCGGCGCCGGGGCAAACTTCGTCATCTGTTGGACCTTGGTCGGGCCGGGAGACCGTGCCACGATCGAGATACCCAATTACCTGCAGACCTTGGGCATCACCCGAAGCAACGGCGCCGACGTCAACACGTTCGCTCTGAAATCCGAACTGGGGTGGGAGCCCGATCTAGACGAGATGCGGGCGGCCATCCGCCCCGAGACCAAGCTCGTGGTCGTCACCAACCCCAACAACCCCACGGGTCGTGTCCTGACGTCGGAATCACGCGATGCGATCATCGAGCGCGCGAGCGAGGTCGGCGCCTGGCTGCTCGTCGACGAGGTGTATCAGGGAGCCGAGCGCAAGGGCGCGATTACCGAATCGTGTTGGGGCAGATACGATCGCGTGGTCATCACGGGGGGACTCTCGAAGGCCTACGGGCTGCCCGGCCTGCGGATCGGGTGGATCATCGGCCCTACCGATTTCATCCGTGAGGCCTGGAGCCGCCAGGACTATACCGTCATCGGGCCCAGTGCCCTGAGCGACTTCCTGGCCACCCGGGCCTTGGGGGCGGGGGCGCGGGACCGGATTCTCGAACGCACGCGACGCATCCTCGGCGACAACTACGCCACACTGGAGCCGTGGCTCCGCTCGTTCGATGAGCTCCTTGTTTGGCGCCCGCCGGACGCGGGAGCCATCTGCCTGGTCGAGTACCGCCTGGGGATCGGATCGGATCAAGTGGTGCAGCACCTGCGGGAGACGCACGACGTCCTCCTGGTGCCTGGATCGCACGTGGGGTTGGGCAACCACCTTCGGATCGGCTTTGGCGAGGAACCCGCCCAACTGGCCGGCGGGCTGGAGGCCTTGGGGGCCGGCCTACGGAGCCTGGTCTCCGACTGAGGCCACCCTCGGGCTCGCCCGCAACCCTTTTCTATTGTTATATTTGCGGACTCATAGGTCCGCAGCCATGCCCTGATACACGCGTGGGGGGTGCCCGGTGGGCGGGGGCGCTTCCGTCACGCGTTCTGTTTCAGAGGTGGGCGCGGTGGCACTAGGCAGGTGTTTTATGAAGACAGATGTCGAGACGGTTCGGCACGACCCGGAACCGCTGACGGAGACCCCCCCTGAGGTGGAGGCCGCGGATCGAGGGGAGGCGGTCGAGGAGATCCAGGCACTTGGGCCGGAGACGCCGCCGGATCCCACACCGGTACCGGAGCCCGACGCCGAGGGCCGTCACGACCTGTCACGCCCCGAATACTACCTGAACCGGGAATTGACCTGGCTGAACTTCAACTTCCGGGTTCTCAATGAGGCCGAGGATCCCAGGGTACCCCTGCTCGAGCGGGTCAAGTTCATCGCCATCGTCAGCTCGAATATCGACGAGTTCTTCATGAAGCGCATCGGCGGCCTCAAACAGCAGCACGGCGCCGGCATTCAAGACCGCACAATCGACGGCCGCACACCCCAAGAACAGCTCGACGCGTGCCGTCCACTCGTGCGGCGGCTCGAAGAACGCAAATATCAGGGTCTGTTGCAAGCCCTCGACGAAATGGCGCAGCACGGGATCGTGGTCACGACCTACGAGCACCTGACCGAGCCCGAGAAGAATTACCTGCGGGACTATTACACGGCAAACATTTTCCCGCTCGTGACTCCACAGGCGACGGACCCGGCACATCCGTTTCCATTCATCACGAACTTATCTCTGAATCTCCTCGTCATTTTGCGGTATCCCGGCGAGACGACTACTTCACTGGCGCGGGTACAAGTTCCCGTGGGTGCCGGTATTCCCCGCTTTCTGAGGTTGGAAGATCGAGACACGTTCGTGCCTCTGGAGAGTGTGATGGCACACAACCTCGATCTCCTGTTTCCCGGCATGGAGATCGAGGGGTGCGAGCAGTTCCGCATCACTCGGAACGCCAACACCGTCCTGGAGGAGGAAGAGGCGGACGACCTGTTGGCGCTCATCGAGACCGGGCTGCGCGAGCGCAAATTCGCACCGGTGGTACGGATGGAAGTGGCCACCGGCATGGATGCACATCACCGCGGTCGTCTGGCGGCAGAGTTCGGTTTGGACGAAGAGAAAGATGTCACCGAAGTGGACGGCCTGCTGGCACTGCGCGACGTCATGGAGATCGCCGATCTAAAGTACCCCACGCTCCACGACACGAAGCACTCCCCCGTGGATCACCCGGATATGAAGCACGAGGGAAGCATCTTCCACGCGATCCGGGCCCACGGACCGTTTCTGTTACATCATCCCTACCACTCATTCCCCACTTCGGTCGAGCGCTTCCTGAGAGAGGCGAGCGAAGATCCCAAGGTCCGAGCCATCAAGATGACCTTGTACCGCACCTCGGCGACGACGAACGTGGTCGGTTACCTGGTCAATGCTGCCAGAAACGGGAAGCAGGTTGCAGCGGTGCTGGAACTCAAGGCGCGTTTCGATGAAGAAGCAAACATTCGCTGGGCGAACCACCTCGAGGAGGCGGGAGTTCACGTGACCTACGGCGTCATGGGGTTGAAAACGCACTGCAAGGCCACGCTCGTCGTACGCCAAGACCATGACCGCCTACGCCGCTATGCCCACGTGTCAACCGGAAATTACCACGCCGAGACGGCCCGACTGTATTCGGATCTAGCGTTACTCACCAGCGATGAAGACATTGGACACGACTTCACGGAATTGTTCAACTACCTCACGACCGGATACAAACCCAAGCGGAACTACATCAAGGTGCTTCCTGCACCAAAGTACGTGAAACAAGCGCTCCTCGACAAGATCGGGCGTGAGATCTTGGCACATAGCGACGAGTCCCCGGGTCACATCCAATTCAAGATCAACGCGCTCGAAGACGGTGACATCACCAGGGCCCTATACGAAGCCTCACAGGCGGGTGTGCGGGTTGACTTGATCGTACGCGACACGTGTCGGCTCCGACCCGGAATCCCCGGCCTCTCCGAGAACGTCCGAGTGATGAGTACGGTCGGCCGGTTTCTCGAACACAGCCGCGTTTTCTACTTCCGGAACAATGGCGACCAGGAGTACTACATCGGCTCAGCCGACTGTATGAAGCGAAACCTCGACAGTCGGGTCGAGGTGCTGGTACCGGTGGAGCACGGACTCACGGGGCACCTGCGTGCGATGTTGGACGCCCACACAACCGACCAGCGCAGCACGTGGGACATGCATCCCGACGGCAGTTACGTCCAACGTCAACCAGAGAACGAGCACGACGCCCGAGGTGCGCAAGAAACGCTCATTGCACTGGCGGAAGACCAGCTCAGGGAAGCGACTCGGCTTCGGAAGCGAAAGCCTCGCACCATCAAATCGAGGAACCTTCGTTAGCACCGGGCAAGCTTGCAAACCTGCAGGTGCCGCAACGAACCGATGGAACTGCTAATCGTCAGACATGCCGCCGCCGTCGACCCCGTCCCCGGGGCCGAGCAAGAGGACGCTGCCCGCCGATTGACGCCCAACGGCAGGCGCCAAATGCGGAAGATCGTCGACGGGATCGCGACCGTCGTCGATGACCTCGACGCTATTGGGCACAGCCCACTGATTCGGGCCGAGCAAACGGCCGACCTGCTGGCTTCGGCTTATAACGGCGTCTCTCAGCTCGAGCTGAAAGGGCTCGCGCCAACGGGTGACAGAGAAGATGTCCTGAGCTGGATGCAGGAACAGGGTGAGAACGATACGCTGGCGGTGGTGGGCCATGAGCCACATCTTGGACTGTTGGCCAGTTGGCTGCTTGCGGCTCCTTTCAACCATTTCATGGAACTCAAAAAGGGGGGCGCCTGCCTCCTCAGCTGGCCGGATTATCCGACCGCCGGAAACGCCTGGCTCCAATGGGCGTTGACCCCGGGGCAGCTTCGTAAGCTCGGGAAGGCGTAACAGA
>CAYLZR010000042.1:0-14059 GCA_964388145.1 uncultured Gemmatimonadaceae bacterium
CTGCCTCTCCTGCCTCTACTGCCTCTCCTGCTTCTACTGCCTCTCCTGCCTCTCCTGCCTCCTCTGCCTCTACTGCCCAAAAACTCTCCCTCCATCCGGCCTATACACATACCGAAACGTCGGACACCCGGCGACGACCCCCGGGCAGTAATAGCTGAGCAACTCCAGCTTGGCGTAGCGCGACTCGGCGGTGCGCACTACGTACACGTGGCCGTTGGGTTCGAGCAGATGGGATATCACGCTATAGGTGTACCAGCGGTCGATCGCCGTGTTCAGCGTGTCGCGGCCGAACGTCGATTCGACATAACCGGTGGCGGGAGCTTCGGTGACGGCTTCGAACGCGGACACGCCGAGGTCAACGACCCCGGCTGCCGGCACAATCGTAAACCTGCGAAACGCCAGGTCCCACCCGACGGTGTCGGGGGGAACAACGGGCGAAGCCCGGTCGAAGTCGAAGAAGTGCCACGCGACCTCGTCGTAGGCGTCGATGGTCACCGTGTCGTAAACCAGTGACGTCAACGTGGTGTCCGCCGGTTGCGAAGGTGTGGGCTCGAATTCCAGTGCCTCTCGCGGCGCCATCGACGACACCAGCAAAAAGCCGATGCCGATCACGAAAAGTACGAAACCGGAGATGAGCACGATGGGTGCGGCGGCAATTCCTCGTTCGTTTATCATCGTGGCAAGGCTGTGGTCATGAATAGAGAAAAGCTAACGGCGTAGTCGCCGAACGACTACGGGCCGTGCCCCTTGCCCCTTGCCCCTTGCCAGTTGCTGAGTTGTTGTGGATTGTTGCAGTTGCATGACGACTTCGACACTGAAACACGAGTGGCCTGATGCCCGCGTGGCGAAGTTCCGGCAGGCTGCGTTCGTATATCTCCACGTCGCCATTCTGTATGAGGCCGCGGCGTACGTGATGATGGGCCCCGGGTTGCTCCCGTCGCGGTTTGGTTCTCCGTGGATATGGTTTGCGGCCGGGGCCATTGTCGCGGCGATAGTGTTCGTCGGACTGTATAGGTTCCGCAACGTCTGGGTGGCCCGAATCGTCTGGGGATTACACGGCCTGCGGCTGCCGGTGCTGATTCGGGGGGCGTTTTTTGCCGCCCCCGCCCCCGCCCTGGATGTCATCACGCCGCCGAGTTTTTACATCACGGCCATCGTCGTCGTTATGGTCAACCTGTGGATGCTCGCCAGGGCAGGATGGGACCTGTGAGCTTTCGGACGTACAACCAAATCGAGGGCGAAGATCGTTCGCAGCTGCTGGCCCAGGTAGTCAAGCAACGCGAGCGAGTCGGTCGCAGGCTCGAATCGGTGGACCGGGTCGTGGCCGTGCTGAGTGGGAAGGGTGGAGTGGGGAAGAGCTACGTCGCGGCGGCCTTGGCGCGAGAGGTGGCTCAACGTCCCGGCAACGGTGTCGGCGTGCTGGACGCCGATCTCCGCAGCCCCACGGTGGCGGGTCTCCTCGGGGCGAAGGGTCCCCTGCGGGTCACGGATGCGGGTGTGGAGCCTGCGATTGGGGAGAGCGGCATCCGTGTCGTCTCGACGGGCTTGTTGCTGGATGAGGATCAGCCCCTGCGTTGGAAGGAACCGGCGGAAGCCCGGTTTGTGTGGCGGGGGACCTTGGAGTCCGGCACGTTGAGGGAGTTCCTGAGCGACGTGGTATGGGGTTCGCTGGGGCTGTTGTTGGTGGACCTGCCTCCGGGGGCGGATGGTGGGGTCGACCTCTTGGAGCTTGTCCCGAATCTCACAGGGGCCTTGGTGGTTACAATTCCGAGCGAGGAGTCGCGACGGTCCGTCGCTCGAACGATGCGGTCGGCGTCAGAGGCGGGCGTCAAGTTGCTCGGAATTGTAGAAAACATGAGCGGCCACCGCTGCGACGACTGCGGCGTCGTAACGCCGCTGTTCGACGGGTCAGCCGGCAGCGATTTAGCCGCCGATTTCGGGGTGCCGCTGCTGGCAAGAATCCCGTTTTCGAGCGGATCGGGGGATCCGGGAATATGGGCCAAGTTGGTTGAGGGTTTCCTAGGAGTATTGCCGTGAAGTTTCTGTGCGTGGACTGCGACCAGCAAATGACCTTTGCCGAGCGACAGGAGCCTGGTGACGGGACCTTTGGGGCCTCTTTCACCTGCCCGCGCTGCGGGCACAAGGTCGCGATGCTTGCCAACCCAATGGAGACGCAGCTCGTGGGTGCACTCGGGGTCCAAATCGGAGGACGCACACTGGATGAGCAGCCCATGCAGCTCACCCGCAGCTCGATGATCGGGAGCGAGGGCGCTTTCGACGACTCTCAAGACGACTCTCAAAAAAAAAGCTCGACCGGCGTGCGGTGGAGCCCCGAAGGCGAAGAGCGGCTCGCCCGGGTGCCGAAGTTCGTTCGCGGAATGGTCAAGAAGATTTACCGCGAGTGGGCCGTCGAGCGAGGAATCTCGGAAATCACTCCGTCGGTGATGGACCAGGCCCGAACCGATCTGGGGCTGGAGGAGATGTAGGTGCCGGAAACCGAGGAGCGTACGATCGCCGGTCTGCGCGTGCAGATCGATCGTGATCTCTGCGTCGGGTTTGGCGATTGCGTGACCGAAGCCTCTGATGCATTTGGCCTGGACGAAGAAAACATTGCGGTATTCGGCTCCGCCCCTGATTCGGTGGAGCGCGACCAGCTCCTGCGGGCATGTGAGGTTTGTCCTGTCGATGCGCTCACGGTGTGGGACACGGACGGCAAACAAATCGTGCCGTGAAATGGTCCCTTGACAGGGGTCCCAGGGGATATATACTCGCGCGTAAATTTGGGCGGTGGAGCGATTTTTTTTGCAACCGATCGAGTAGTTACACTGTGTAACCAACAATGTATTCGAAGGCGGGGGTATGTACCGTGAAGTGCTCGTTCCCGTTGATAACTCCCAATGCTCAGATTGGGCCGTCGGCCGCGCTATCGAGCTGTGCTCGAAATCCGGGGGCCGCATCACCGGCAATCACGTTTACGCCGCTCGGCTCCACGACGTGCGGTTTCGCCAGCTAGAAACCGGCCTTCCCGCACAGTTTCAAACTCCCCAAGAGATCAAGCGCCAGCGCAAGGTCCATGACAAGCTGATCGAGAAGGGTCTTCAGCTGATCTCGGACTCTTTCCTGGACCAAGTCGAGACGCAGTGCGCCGATGCGAGCATCCCACTGCGGCGCCAGCTCCTCGAGGGGATCAACTTTGAGGAGATCATCAACGAGGTGAACCGGGGGGAGGGCCAGCTGCCCAGCCTGATCGGTTTCGACCCCAATATCGCCGCGAACTACGATGGTGGAGAGCGGGTCCGCTCCGACGTCAAGCTGGGAGCCGACGGCCGCATTATCGCTGAAGACGAGGACCAAGCGGAGAAGCTCGCGGGTGCGTCCGGACGGCGGTACGACCTCGTGGTCATGGGGGCGCACGGCATCGGCCGGCAGCCGTACTCACAGCTCGGCGGTGTGGTGGCGAGGGCGGCGCGGCGAATCGAAAAGGACATGCTCATTGTCCGCGACGGTCGATCGCTGCGCGGCGGCAAGTTCATGGTTTGTGTGGATGGATCATCGTACAGTTACAAGACGATGCGAAACGCTCTCGAACTCGCCAACGAGTACGAGGCGACCCTGTACGTTTGCAGTGCGTTCGACGTCGAATATCACCACGCCGTTTTCAACAACATCAAGGACGTGCTTTCCGAGAAGGCGGCCAAGGTATTCAAGTTCGAAGAACAAGAAGAGCTGCACAACAACATCATCGACAAGGGATTACTCAAGCTTTGCCAGGCAAATATCAAGCGAGCCGAGGTGATGGCCCAGGAGTTCCCCGATGTCGAGGTGAAGACCCAGATTCTCGTCGGTAAGCCGTTCCAAGTCATTCTCCAGTGGGCCGAAGAAATTAAACCGACGCTTTTGGTGGTTGGCCGGCATGGTTCGCACCGCGTCAACGACACGGACATGGGGTCGCAGGCCGAGAATCTATTGCGACTGACTTCGTGCAATCTGTTGATCACCGGAACCGTCGGCATCAAGCCCGAAGACATTCCCTGGCTCGAAGAAGATGGTCAAGAGGCGATCCCGTGGGCACCCGACGCCGAGGTGCGCATTCAACGCGTGCCGCCGTTTGCGCAGGGTATCGCGCGTCGCGCCGTCGAGGAGTTCACGGTGGAGCACGGCGCAGAGCTGGTCACCAACAAGTGGCTCGATCAGGCAATTCAAAAACTCTTACCGACGCACATGCAACTGCTCATGGGCATCGGTGACGCGGAGGAAATGGCGCGCGCCGAGATCAAGGCCGAGGAACTGATGGCCAAGACGTTGGTGATGGGAAGTGAAGAAGACGCCGAGGTTCAGGGAGCAACGGTGGACGTCACCTGCCCGGT
Source organism: uncultured Gemmatimonadaceae bacterium (assembly GCA_964388145.1). GTDB lineage: Bacteria > Gemmatimonadota > Gemmatimonadetes > Gemmatimonadales > GWC2-71-9 > B3T1B10. The sequence continues at coordinate 4,368 of CAYLZR010000042.1, forward strand.
CACCAGTCACGTCACGACCCGCGAGCGTACGACGGCGGATCCCCCGGTTTGGACGGTCGAGGCGTTGGCGCGTCTCAAGCCCGTGCCCCTCATCGCGCGGCCGTTGGCGCGCAACGCCGTCGAGAAGTTCGCCCGCACTCATGAGATATGGCGCATCACGACGTTGGTGATGGACGAGAACAAGCAGGCGATGATCGAGGCCGACGAGTTCGACGCCGAAACGATGATGGGCATGTTCCGCGAATTGCGGGCCAAGCAGATTCGCGCCGAAGCCGAGGGGGGCGGGGGCGATGCGCTTTCGCCTGAGATGCGCCAATTCATCGAGGAAGCGAAGGCGTCCGGGGTCACGAGGTGTCCCATACGCGATATAGAGGAAAAGGCTTCTGCGTGTCCGGTTGACTTCAAAACCGTGTCACCCGCGGACGCCAAAGCCGCCGTCGAACAGTTCCTGGAGCAGGAGGCGAGTGACTAGGGGCGGAGACGTGCTGTCCCCTAATGGCCTCGTAACGAATCGAGTGACCTCACTCGCGGCCCTGGGAGACGCGCCGGCCGGCGCTGGGCCGGCGGGCGACTATGTGCCTCACGTGGTCGCTTGGAACTTGACGCGCCGCTGCAATCTGGAGTGCGCGCACTGCTACATCTCAGCGGGCCCTTCGGAAAGCGCGGAAGACGAGCTTTCCACCGATGAGTGCCACCGCATCACGGACGAGATACTGGCGCTCAATCCGAATCCCATGTTCATACTGTCCGGTGGAGAGCCTCTGCTCCGTGAGGATCTCACCGACATCGCATCGTATGCCGCGACTCGCGGAGCGACCGTTGTCATTGGTACGAACGGGACCCTACTCACGTCAGAGAAAATCCATGCGCTCATGGACGCCGGCGTGACGGGCGTTGCGGTGAGTGTCGAATCGCTCGACGCGAAGTATCACGATCGCTTTCGCCGGGGCCACGGGTCGCTCGAGTCGACGTTGGCCGCGGTTGATCGGATGGGGGAGCACGGGCTGGATTTCGTCGTACAGATGGCTATCACGAAGGGAAACCGGAGCGAGTTGTCATCGCTGGTCGAGTGGGCCGCTGCCAAAGGGGCGGTTTCGTTCAACGCGTATTTCCTGGTTCCGACCGGGCGGGGCGCGACGATGTCCGATCTGTCTCCGCAGGAGTACGAAAATTGCCTGAGCGAGTTGGTGGATCTTCACGTGGAGTACATGGGGCGGATGATGGTGCGCGCGAAGTGTGCACCTCACTTCATGCGTTTGGTGCACCAGCGCGCGCCGGACTCGCCGCTGCTCAACTACGCGACGAGATGTCCCTGTGGAGTGCAATACAGCCGCGTGACGCCCGATGGAAAACTCACGGCGTGCCCGTATCTGCCGGTGCCGGCGGGAGACCTGCGCGAGACGAGCTTCGCTGACATCTGGAACTCGTCTGATCTGTTCAAGGAACTGCGTCGGGGAACGCTCGGCGGGAAATGCGGACGCTGCGAGTACAGAGCCATTTGCGGTGGTTGCCGCGCGCGGGCCTACGGCTCGAGCGGCGACTACCTCGCCGAGGATTCATCTTGCGTTTACGAACCGGAGGAAGACCGTCCACTCATCGCATCGCGTGCTGTGAGCTATGGTGTGGCGGTCGATGCAGAGTTGCCCTGGTCCGCTGAAGCGCAGGCGCGGATTCAACGCATACCCTCGTTTGTACGTGGTGTCGTCGTGAAACGGATCGAGGACTACGCACGCAGAGAGGGTCACGTCGAGGTCACCGCCGACGTCATGCGGAAGGTTCGTCGCAACATGCCGATAGACTTCTCTAAACGCCTGCCGTTCTTCTCACGCGATGATTGACGTCCTAGCGCTGTCTCAAGCGGCAGCCGACGCTACACAGTACCGCGATTTCCCGGTGATCGGGAGCCGCGGTGCAGTGTGGATTGCTGCCCAGCTCCATCTGATGTTCGCAGCGTTCGTGCTCGGCGTGCCGATGTTCGCCGTCATCACCGAACTCATCGGTATCCTCGGGAAGGACGATCGGTACGACAAGCTCTCCAAAGAGTTTACCCGGCTCCTGGTGTTTGCGTACAGCGCGACCGCGCTGTGGGGTGGTGTGTTGTTGTTCTTGATGACCACCCTGTACCCCGCGTTTTGGGGCCACATGGCGGACATTTTCCATCTGTCCATGTGGATCTACGCCGGCCTGTTCTTCGTCGAATCGTTTACGCTATACCTCTATTACTACGGTTGGGACAGGTGGAAGATCGGCCGGGCGAAGTGGGGACACTGGGGGCTCGGCCTGCTGCTGAACGTGTGGGGCACCACCGTCATGTTCATCGCCAATGGGTGGCTGACCTACATGATGTCGCCGCCGGAAGGGACCACCGTCATCGGGTTGCCCGAGGGCGTCGGCCTGTGGAACGCCATCGCCAACGCCACTTGGATGCCGATCAACATACACCGCATGATTGCCAACGCGGTGTTCGGTGGGGCGATCGTGGCCGCGTATGCAGCCTACCGCTTCCTGTCGGCGGAGACCGATGAAGAACGTGCCCACTACGATTGGATGGGCTACGTCGGGACGTTCATTGCCATCTCGACCTTCATCGTGCTGCCGTTCGCGGGCTACTACCTGGGGCGCGAGATCTACGAGTACAACCAGCAGATGGGCATCACGATGATGGGCGGATTCATGAGCTGGTTGTGGATCGTCCAAGCCATTCTCATCGGCGTGCTGTTCCTTTCAGCCAATTACTACCTCTGGACCGGAATGGGGCGGATTCCAGGTGCGGAGCGATTCCAACCTTATACGAAGTGGATGCTGCTGGTCCTGATAATCTGTTGGATTGTATGGGGAACGCCCAATACGATGATTGCCAGCCGAAGCGAATTCGCGGCGATGGGCGGAAGCCGACACCCGTTCCTCGGCGTGCTCGGCTTGATGAGCGGCAAGAACACCGCCGTCAATTTCATGATTCTGACGACTTTCCTTTCCTTCTTGATGTATAGAAGGGCGAACACCATCCCCACCGTATCCTGGGCCAAAATCGGGACCCTGGTGCAGGGCGCCATGTTCGCTCTCTCGGGTGGCGCGGTGCTGATGATCGGCATTTGGGGGTATTTCGTGCCGACGATCGTGCGGATCGGGATGAGCGTCTATCAGGTCTTCGCGGTATTGGCCTGCATAATCGGTGTCACGGTTATCGACCTCTTTCTCACAAGGGGGGCGGACTCGCGTGGCGAGATACGATGGGGCCAGATGCCGGAGCGTTCGCAGTACGCGATCTTTGTGCTTGCCGTTACGTTTACGTGGCTCATGGGCCTCATGGGGTTCGCCCGAAGCGGCATCCGGCAGCACTGGCACGTGTGGGAAGTCATGCGCGATTCGAGCGAATATGCCGCCACGCCGGCCTTGGGATACGCGGCCAACATGATCAGCGTCTGCGTCATGATCTTCCTTGGAATGGTCGCGTTCATTTTCTGGCTTGGGGGCCTTGCCGAGCGAAGCATGTCGAAGCCAAAAGCGGCCCCGCCGCTGACACCGCATAACCAACCTGCGGCACATGCGGAGTAGCGCCATGTGGAAGACGAATCTCAAGGTGCTGCTGACCGGCCTGATCGTGATCGGGTTCTACACGACGGTGGCGCAGATCATCCCACAGCTCGAATCCGCGGTTCCCGAAGTGCTCGATCTCAGTGCCGGCGTCACCCCGGAAGTGTTGGTCCCGGCGGGTGAAGGGCTCTTTGAGGGCGCGGGCGGGTGTACCGCGTGTCACGGACTCGGAACCCGCGCTCCAAATCTGCTTACCGATCACGCGGGCCAAGGCACGATCGGCGCGCGGTGTGGCGACCGAAAACCGGGAATGGACTGCAAGGCGTACCTCTACGAATCGCTCGCGCAGCCCACGGCGTATCTGGTCGACGGATTCACCGGGATCATGCCCGACGCACGGCGCCAGATGTCCAACGACCAGGTTTGGGCCATCGTGGCCTTCCTGCAGAGCCAGGGGGGCGAGGTTACGGTCACCGACGCAGACATTCAGGGTGCCGGTGGAGCGGCAGCTCCGGCCCCCGCGCCGGTAACGTTCAGTGCGACGACGGATCCGATGCAACTCCTCACCGTCAACGCGTGCATCGGCTGCCACGGCATCAACGGAGTTGAAATTCCCATCGGGCCATCGTTCGATGGTATCGGGGCTCGCCTCACGGCGGATCAGATTCGCCGCGCCATCCTCGATCCGAACGCGGAGGTGGGAGAGGGCTTTATCCCAGGATTGATGCCTCCGGACTTCGGAGCGAAGTTGTCGGCACAACAGCTCGAAGCGGTGGTCCAATTCCTGTCGGGACGGCGATGATGCAGCGAATCTTCGGCTGGCTGAAGCATCCGTTCGGTCAAGCCGTCGCTCTCTTGGTTGGTTCGTTCCTGTTCTTCAAGTACGGGGTTCCGCTCTTTCCGGGCAGCGCACCCGTCCCGAATAGCGTCATCCTTCAATACACGCTGATCGCCTTGGTGGGCGTCCTGATCTTTGTGAGCGAGAACGAGGAGCGCTGGAAGAGGTTCAAGGAGCCGATACAGGCAACGTTGGTCGATGCGGACAAGCGCGCGTTGCGCGGTGCGTTGCTCGCCGCGATCCCGCTCGTGATCGGACTCACGACATTCAACATGGCGCGCCCCAAGGTCGGGTCTATCGCCCAGCTGCGGGCCATTCACCCGGCTCCACCAAGCACGATCAACTACGAGGGACGCAGTCTGGCAATCGATGGCCTGGAGAACCCGCTGCGGTCGCGTGGCACGATTGAGGAACATTACCTCGAGGGGCGGCGGGTGTACTATCAGAACTGTATCCCCTGTCACGGCGACTTGCTGGACGGCCTAGGGCACTTCGGCCAAGGTTTCAACCCGACACCGCTAGCGTTCGAGGCAGGCACGATCGACCAATTGCAAGAGAGTTACTTGTTCTGGCGCATCGCAAAGGGCGGTCTGGGTTTGCCCCGTGAAGGAACGCCGTGGAACTCGGCAATGCCGGTGTGGGAGGATTTCCTTACCGAGGACGAGATCTGGGCGGTCATCATCTTTCTCTACGAGCAAACCGGGCTGGAGCCAAGGACCTGGGAGGAAGAGGGACCCGAGGGAGGAGAGCAGTGAGAACGTTGTCATGGCGCTGGGTGCCGCTGGTGATTACCTGCTCCCTGCTCCCCGCTCCCCGCTCCCTCGCGGGGCAGGATGTGGAGCGGGGTAGGCAGCTCTACGACAAGTGGTGCTCAGGGTGTCACGGCGACACCGGAGCGGGCGACGGCGATGCTGCGGGGTATATGCTGCCACGACCGCGCGACTTTACGGGGGCGGTGTACCAGATTCGCACGACGGCGAGTGGAGAGCTACCGACCGACGACGATTTGCGGGCCGTCATCGATGATGGAATGCCCGGCACCGCCATGCCCGGGTGGGCCGGCAAGCTGAGCGGCAGACAGCGTGACGACGTCATCGCCTACATCAAGACGTTCTCCAGATTCTTCGATGGCGGGGAACCAGAGCGAATCAGTATGGGTCGTCAGCCGGGGCGGGGGCGTCCGTCCGAGGATGATCTCGCTGAGGGGCGGCGCCTGTTCGTAGAGGAACTGCAGTGCTCCGACTGTCATGGCATGCAGGGGCGCGGCGACGGCACATCGGCGCGTGAGCTGACCGATGACTGGGGTTTCCCGATTCGTGCGACCGACCTCACGAGAAATTGGAATTTCAACGGCGGCGGGACTGTCGAGGACATATACACGCGGATGCGCACGGGTCTGGATGGAACGCCGATGCCCTCGCAGAGCGATGCGGTAGACGCGGGTGTCATCACGGACGAACAGCTTTGGCGGGTAGCCCAGTACGTCCACAGCCTCAGCCTCTCGCCGGACGGTCCTCCACAGCAGCGGGACGTGGTCCGGGCCGCGTTGTTTGAAGGGCCGTTGCCGTCGGGTCCCGACGACCCCCTATGGGACGATGTTGAGCCATATTACATCCCGATGGTCGGTCAGATTACTATCAAGCCGCGCTGGTTTGCGCCTACAGTTGGCGAGATCTGGGTACAGGCCGCGCACGACAACCAAAATCTGGCGGTGAAGCTCAGCTGGAGTGATGCCACCCAAAGCCCCGATCCGGACTGGGATCCGTTTTTCCAGGGCATCATCCGCACGCTGGCCGCCGCGGATACGGCGCATCTCACCGAGCAGGGTCCGGACCGGATCGGCGTACAGTTTCCGCTCGAGCCGCCCGAAGGCATTCAACTGCCGTTTTTCTTGGGTGGGGATGTGCGGCAGCCGGTGTACATGTGGCAGTGGACGAGTGCGCCGGATCAAGTACGGGAGGGGACGGCCGTAGGGTTGGGAACGTTTGCGGCAAACCCTGGGTCGCCCGAGGTGAGTCATGCGGCGACGTTCTCCGACGGTCGGTGGCAGTTGCAGTTCACCCGGGCCTTGGCCGCCTCGGATCCGAGCCTTGGCGTTTCGTTCACGCCGGGCGAACCGTTGCCGATGGCGTTTTACGCCGCGGACGGTACCGACGGTGAGGACGCAGTGCGCGGCTCCGTCAGCGCGTGGTATGCAATTTATTTGGATGTGCCAACACCGCCTCGCGTGTTTGTGGCACCAATCGTGGCTGTCGTGCTGACGGCCGGACTCGGTTTCGGCATCGTCCGTCGGGCGCAGCGACGCGAACGCGGGGCTTAGAAACGTTTTTATTTTGGAGGAAAGATGCGACGTCTCGGCGTAATCTCGTGCTTGTTTGCGTTTCTCGCGTGCGGCGGTAGTGATGGCGGATCGGGTGGTGGTGACAGCGGTGCAGCGGAGGCTCCGCTTGGCAATGCCAGCATCAGCGGCATGGTCATGTTCACGGGAACCGCGCCCGCAAACCCGGCTATCGATATGGCAGAGGAGGCGGTGTGTGCCGCGAAGTACAGTGACGGGGCGACGGATCCGATCGTGTCGGTCACCGATGGACATCTGGCAAACGTCTTCATACGCGTGGTGGGTGGCTTGCCGGATGGTCCGTACCCGATGGCCAGTGGGCCAGCGCAAATAGATCAGGATGGTTGCCTCTACCATCCACGGGTAATTGGCATGATGGTGGGGCAGGAATTGGAGATCACCAACAGCGACTCGACGGCACACAACATCAAGGCGGTCCCGACCGAAAGTCGCGGGTTCAACGTCAGCCAGCCTCGGCCGATGGTCACGACGCGAAGGGGTTTCAATGCACCCGAGATCATGGTGCCGCTGGAGTGCAGCATGCACGGTTGGATGAACGCCTACGTCGGTGTGGTGGAGCATCCCTACTTCGCCACGTCGGGCGCGGATGGGTCGTTCACGATCAGCGGGCTCCCAGCGGGGACGTACCAGGTCGAGGCCTGGCACGAAACGTTGGGTACGCAGTCGGGTGAGGCCACGGTGGAGGCCGACGGCTCGGCGAGTCTGAACTTTACCTTCGGCGGTTGAGGAGAAATCCAGCATGAGTTGGATCTTACCATCCAGCGCCTCGACCTTTGCGGGCGAGATCGATTTTCTCTATTACCTGATCTTGGTAATTACCGGTATCGCTTTCGTGGTGGTCGAGGTCGGGTTGATCGTGTTCATGATCAAGTACCGGGCTCGTCCGGGACGCAAAGCCGAGTACATACAGGGAAGTACGAAGGCAGAGATCATCTGGACCACGGTGCCTGCGGTTACGCTCGTGATCATTGGACTGATGAGTGGGGGAGTGTGGAATACCATCAAGGGACGGAACAGCGTGCCGGCCGACGCGATTCCGTATGGGTTGCACGCGCAGCAGTTCGAGTGGAACATCACGTACCGCGGTCCGGACGGACAGCTGGGCACCGCTGACGACTTCGTGATACGGAACCAGCTGCACATTCCCGTGAATCAGCCCGTCGTGATGCGAATGACGGCCGAAGATGTGATCCACTCGTTTTTCGTCCCCGCTTTTCGCGTGAAGCAGGACGCGGTACCCGGCATGATGATCAACGTGTGGTTCGAGGCGACCGAGACAGGACGATACGAGATCGCTTGCGCCGAATTGTGCGGTTTGGGGCACTACCGGATGCGTGCGATGGTCACCGTGCACTCGGTAGACGATTATCAGCAGTGGTTGGCGGATCAGGCCGCCGCCGCCGACGAGTAAACGAGGGCCTAGCGAACACTTCCATCTAAGGAATAACAATGGCGACTTCCGCGGTTTCCTTGGAACCCGCTGCGCACGTGGAAGCCCACGAGCAATCGTTCGTCCGCAAGTACATCTTCTCGACCGATCACAAGATCATCGGTATCCAATTCTTGCTGATGAGCCTCGTGTTTCTGCTGTTCGGTGGGGTGATGGCCATGATGATCCGCTGGCAGCTCGGTTTTCCGGATCGGCCCCTTCCGGGTGGCCAATTGCTTCCGGAAACCATGGCGCCTGGCGGGATCTTGCTGCCGGAGTTTTACAACTCCCTGGTCACGATGCACGGAACGATCATGGTGTTCTTTGCCATCATGCCGCTGCTCGTTGGGGTGTTCGGGAATTATTTGATCCCGCTGAAAATCGGCGCGCCCGACATGGCGTTTCCACGGCTCAATATGGCGTCGTTCTGGATTGCGTTTTCCGCAGGAATCTTGATGATGGCGGGGTTCTTCGTGGAGGGTGGTCATTCCGCCGCCGGGTGGACCGTATACGCGCCACTCAGTGCCAATCCCGAATGGACCGGCGTCTATGGCGGACAGCAAATCTGGCTGTTGAGTATCGCCATTCTCGGCCTGGCATCGATTCTGGGTGCCACCAACTACATCACGACCGTCGTGAACCTCCGCGCTCCGGGAATGACATGGTTCAGGCTCCCGCTCTCGATTTGGGCGCTTTTCATCACCGCCATCCTCGTGCTGCTCGCCATCCCGATTCTTTCGGGTGCGGCAATCATGCTGTTCTTCGACCAAACCATTGGCACCCACTTCTTCGACTTTACCGACGGCGGCCAGCCGATTTTATGGCAGCACCTGTTCTGGTATTTCGGGCACCCGGAGGTGTACATCCTCATCATTCCGGCGATGGGGATGGTGTCGGACATCATCGCGAACGGATCGCGCAAGCCCGTGTTCGGCTATCACTCGATGGTGTTCGCCATCATCAGCATCGGTTTTCTCGGGTGGGTGGTTTGGGGACACCACATGTTCCAGAGCGGCATGAACCCGACGTTGGGCATGACCTTCATGATTTCCACGATGATCATCGCCGTGCCTTCCGCCATCAAGGTGTTCAATTGGATGGGGACCATGTGGCGTGGGAACATCAGGTTGCACGTCCCGATGCTCCACGCGGTGGCGTTCGTGGCCATGTTCGTCATTGGTGGTTTGAGCGGAATCTTCATGGCGGCCACGCCGGTGGATATCTATATCCACGACACATACTTCATCGTCGCGCACATCCACTACGTGCTGTTCGGTGGAAGCCTGTTCGCGATCTTTGCCGCGGTAACGTACTGGTATCCAAAAATGTTCGGCCGGCTCATGAGTCCGATGCTCGGCAAGATCCACTTTGTGCTGACCTTCGTGTTCTATAATTTGGTTTTCTTCCCGATGCACAATCTCGGCGTGTACGGACACATGCGAAGGATCTACGATCCGTCGCAGTACGAGTTTCTCCAGCCGTTGGCACCCCTGAATACGTTCATCACCGTGAACGCCTTGTTGCTGTTCGCA
>CAYLZR010000043.1:0-13391 GCA_964388145.1 uncultured Gemmatimonadaceae bacterium
AGCATCGATCGCGAAATATCAACCGCCAGGACCATCGTGAGTGCCTTCGTTTCGGTGGTGACGACGCGCCGTCCGAAGCGAGGACCGGCCAGCGCCGCGCTTACCAACAGCGCCGTCACGCCCAGGGCGACGACACCACCCCGTCCCGTCTCTCGGGCTACCGCCCCCAAATCGTCCGACCAAGCCGCCGCACGACGCACTCTCGCCGATCGCGCCCAGAACGCGAGTCCGAGAATCACCAAGGCAATCACCGGAGCGGCGTACAGAACCGGAGGGGCGTCGAAGGATATCATGGGACGCGGACCACCACGGTAGCGCCCATCATGAGTTCCAGGGCCAACGCAGCGAGGCCGATTAACAAAGGAATACGGTACGACTCGTTATGCTGCGTGAAACGGGTGATCTCGACCGGAGTCTTCTCGAGCTGATCGATCTGTTGAAAGATACCCCTCAACGCCTCCGCGTCGGTGGCGCGGAAATACCTGCCGCCGGTTGTTTCGGCGATGTCCTGCAACAACTCCTCGTCGATTCGGACCGGCAACGTCTGGTACCGCAGCCGGCCACCGATGCCGGTGCCGATCGGTGTGCGCGCCTCGCCCTCGGTGCCGATACCAATCGTATAGATCCGCACGCCGACCCGTTCGGCGGCTTCCGCCGCCGTGCGTGGATCGATCCGGCCTCGATTGTTCTCACCATCGGTCATCAACACCATCACCTTGCTCTTGCCTTCCACTCGGCGAAGCCGATTGGCCCCCGTCGCGATAGCAGTACCGATGGCCGTACCGTCGTCGAGCTCTCCAACCCGGAGATCGAGCACCGACTGCTCGAGCACGGCGTAGTCGACCGTCACGGGAACTTTGGTGAGGGCCTCGCCGGCAAAAGCGACCAGACCGATTCGGTCGAACCGGCGGGCACGAATGAACGCGATGGACTGTTCTTTGGCAACGTCCAGCCGATTGGACGGAGCGAAGTCTTCGGCCAGCATGCTACTCGAAACATCGACCGCAATGGTGATCGCAATGCCCTCTCGCGTGATCTCGCTCGGCTCGACGGCGGTTTGCGGTCCAGCCGCCGCAATGATCCATGCACCAAGCGCCACACTGCGCAAACCTGCAGGGACTTCGCCGACCCAACGGCGGGTACGAGCCGTCGATGCCAACTGACCGAGGTCGCTGTATTCCGCGGCGGGCCGGCGCGCACCGCGGCGGCGCCACCACCAGGTCGGTATGGCCAGCAACAGGATGAGAATCAGGGGGCGCGCAAACATTACTCTTCGACAGCCGGTTCGGGGTCCGCTGGGTCGGGGGCCGTCTCCGCTTCGGCGATGGCTTGAAGCAGCACTTGGGTTTCATCCGCGAGGGCAATTACGTCACTGGGAATGGCCGGAGCGTAGCTCGCCCGTTCCAGCGCCCGCATGACTTCGCCAAGCTCCCGCACCGGCCACTCGGAACGATGTTCTTGAACGGTGCGCAACCACGACTCCAGATCGAGCGACGGCTCCGCTTCGGCAACGTATGCGCGAATCTGCTCTCGCATCCGATGCATGGAGGCCGTCGCCACCGCTCTCGGCTCCCCAGCTGCAATCCAACGTGAGATCGGAACGTCCTCACCGCCGTCGGCGGGCCCCGACCAGGCGGGCCGGCCACCAGGCCTGCGGCGCAACACTCCCCAGCCGATCGCCGCAACGAGAATCCCGGTCAGGAGAAGCGCCACGGGTGCGGCGCGATAAACATCTCGCGGAATCGGCTCACGTGACGCACGAGGTGGTGGTAGCGAGTCGCCCTCCGGTAACACCGACACGACGGTGACCACGGCCTCTCCCCCAACCCTGGTTTCTACCCGACCGTTTGGATACACCAACTCCAGCGTGGGCATCGCGACGGCGTGTTCACCCGTTTCAAACAGCGCCACGAGATAACGTGCGACAAACCCGCCCGCTCCGGTGATCACCTCCGGACGCGCGAGCGGCTCAACGGACGGAGAGCCCGCAAGCGGGGTCAGTCGAAGGCGAGCCGTCGGATCCGCCACCACGACTTCACGCTCGAGCACGACGGTATCTCCGATGGTCGGCTGTTCCGGTACGACAACCCAACCCTGCATCAAGAGCAAGGCGCCAATCACCGTGCTCATCGACTGAACCGCCTCGCACGCATCTTGAAGGCTTTCACGAGTGTGTGAGCGTACGGCACATCGGTGTGGAGCACGATATGATCTACTTGGGCGCGCTCCAGCGCGCGGGTGCGGGCCATGCGAATCTCCTCGGCCGCCACCTGGAGCCCCATGCGCATGTCGCCGCTGGACGTGTCTACCAACATCCGCGAGCCGTCTTCTGCGTCCTCCAACTCGATCCAACCCGCATCTGGAAGCACCTGCTCGCGGGGATCGTCGACGGAGATGGCGACCACCTCGTGCCTCCGTGCGAGCCGCTGCATCTGTTCCTCCCAACCCGTGGCGCGGAAATCCGACAGCACCACCACGATCCCCCGATGCCGTAACAGCTTTGCTGCGTACGCCAACGCCCGCGCTAGGTTCGTTCCGCGGTTCACCGGTTCAAACGCAAGTAGATCGCGAATGACGCGTAACGCGTGCCGCCGACCCTTTGCTGCTGGAACGACATGATCGATGTCGTCGGAAAAGACCAACGCCCCTACGCGATCGTTGGTGCGCGCTGCGGCGAGTGCGAGGACAGCCGCAATCTCGACGGACCGCTCGGCCTTCCGCACCGGCTTCCCAAACTCCACCGACCCCGATCGATCGACGATCAAGAGGAGCGTGAGTTCGCGTTCTTCATCGAAGAGTTTTACGTACGGATGTCCCATGCGGGCGGAGACATTCCAATCGATGGCCCGAAAATCATCCCCGTGCTGGTACTCGCGCACCTCGGCAAACTCGATACCTTGGCCACGAAACACGGAACGGTACTCACCGGAGAACAGCGATCCGACCAATCGGCGCGTGCGGAGTTCGATCTGTTTGACCTGCTTCAGAACCTCCGCCCCAACGATCGGGGACGCGCCGCTCATGGGACGTGCACCGCCTCCAATATCTTGGCGATGATCCCCTCGGAGGTGACATCTTCAGCCTCGGCCTCGAATGTCAACAGCACGCGGTGTCGCAGCACGTCCGGGGCCATCGCTTTGACGTCTTCGGGAACGACATACGCGCGACCGCGTAGAAACGCGTGCGCTCGGGACGCCTGGGCTAGATAGATCGACGCACGCGGGCTGCCACCGAACGCGATGAAGGGTTTGAGATCGTGCAGGCCGACCGCCTGTGGTTCGCGGGTCGCGCGCACCACATCGACAATGTAATCGACGATCTTTTGGTCCATGTACAATTCAGCGATCGACGTGCGCAGCGCCATGAGGTCGGCGGGGTCGGCGACCGCCGAAATGGGGATGGGCTGACCACCCGCCATGCGCCACAAGATTTCCTTCTCTTCTTCGCGAGAAGGATAACCCACGTGCACCTTGAGCATGAACCTGTCGAGCTGCGCTTCCGGCAGCGGGTAGGTGCCCTCGTGCTCAATGGGATTCTGTGTCGCGAGAACCAGAAACGGTTCGGCGAGTTTGTGCGTCTCTCCGCCGATCGTCACCTGTTTTTCTTGCATCGCTTCGAGCAATGCGGCTTGCACCTTCGGCGGGGCGCGGTTGACCTCGTCGGCCAACACCACGTTGGCGAACAGCGGGCCGCGTTTGGCGTGGAACTCGCCGGTTTTCTGATCGAACACCATCGTCCCGATGATGTCTGCGGGAAGAAGGTCGGGAGTGAACTGGATACGTTGGAAAACCACGCGGATCGTTTCGGCCAGCGACGACACGGCCAGGGTCTTGGCAAGCCCAGGCACTCCCTCGAGCAGAATGTGCCCACCGGTCAGCAGTCCAATGAGCAGCCGCTCGAGCATCGCCTCTTGGCCGACGATCCGCTTGGAGACTTCCTGGACGACGGAAGTCGTGAGTGACGAGTCGCTTGGTTTTATGGCGCGTGATGTCACTACCACCATCCTCCCCGGTCCATGGTCACCGTTTGATCCGCTCGCCCCCATCCTCGTACCTGAACACCCATTTGGCGAACCGGGCCGGCGCGATCGGTGCGTCGGGGTTCAATGCCGCCCAGTCCACATCGCTTCCCGACCCCGTCGACCGTGCCCGAACGTCGCCCTGCTCGACCATTTGCCGGGCCCGGTCGATCCAGACGCCGCATCGGGACGGTCGCAGATCGACCCAGCCGCGATCGGCCACCCGATCGACTTCCTGTCCGTCGGGCCTGACCATCACCTCCAACGCCCTATAAACCTTCTCCCCCTGCACGAGGATGGGAAGCCCGATCGAGATGATCAGCGAGCGCAATTCCTGGTCGCTGGCGATCAGCGATTCTGCCTCGCGCGCCAGCTCGTCCGGGTCACTGCCGGCCAGCGCCCGCACCGTGGGCCGGAGGACCGACCACAGATAGGATTCGTATAGCATCTTGGTCAAGCGTGGCGGGCCCAGCATCTCGAAGGCAACGGATCGAACACCGTGTTTCTTTTCCAACTCCTCCAACCGCTCGAGGGCGGCGGCACGGAGCACTCCGGCGTTGTACGTTGGTCCCGCTGTCGCCGAGTCGAGCGCGCCGATGATGTCGCGGCCGCTCGACCGGCCCGTTAGCTCGAGAACGGTGTACTGGGCCACTTCTTCAGGGGTGATGAACTCCATCTGGCCAAGTGACGTCACCGTCTCGAACTCGTCCTTGGCAAAGACGCCGTTCTCCCCCACGTCGATATACACCGATTCCACGGGCCGGTGCAGATCGGTCCATCCGCTCGCCGCATCGCCAAAGGCGTCGGCCACCGACACCGGCTCGGGGCAATCGAAACGTGGGACCGCGCACCCCCACCGCGGCACCGGCCCGAACGCGATGCGACGCCAAGCGATTGCCGCCGTCGGCTTGATTTCGATCACCGAGGGAGCGCCGGGTGTCCGAGCCATGAGAAAGAGGAGAAGCGAATGCGCGCCCGCCACCGCCGATTTCAAGAGTAAGGTGCGTGAAGGCTTTTCTTCGGAATGGGTGTAGGGCACGTTCAGCCCCATGCCGCCGGTGCCGCTGGTTCCGATCTTCACGTAGGCTTGCGTCCTGACCGAGCGCGTCGCCTCGACGACGATTTGGGCATGGCGGATGAGCTGGGGCATCGTGAGTGTCAGCACATGCCGCTCTAGGACATCCGACGTGAGTTGCCCCTCCTGAAAGCTTACCAACAAGTCGCGCGAACTCTTGAACACGTTTTGATAGGCGAAAGCCGTTGCGGTATTGATGCAGTCCACAACTGCTTCCGGCCGATACTTTTGGAATAGTTGATAGAGAAAACTGCGCTCCAGAATCGCGGGACTCATTCCATCGAGTATGTCGAACAGCACCAAACGACGGGCTTTGTCATCGCGTAACAGCTCATCGCGGGAAAGTCGAGCGACTTCCGACGGCAGGAACACATTCCCCCACGTGTATTCCACCTCCGTCTGTCCCTGATCCTGCTGCAGACTTTCGGCCGCTCTGCGTACCTCGTCCTCGTAGAGAGAGACCAAGACAATCTTCTTGGGCAAGAACTCCAGGAGCCGGCGCGCAATGGCACCGCCAACCAGCCCGCTGCCTCCGAGGATGAGTATGGTTTTGTTTTCGAGATCCATCGTCTATCCAACTCTATGCGTTACCGACCAGCGCGAATTGCGCTGATCTCACGAGGAGTCAAGTATCGCCAGCGGCCCAGGGCCAAGCGACCCAGCTTCACCGGGCCGTGGCTCAGTCGAATCAACCGGACAACGTCCAAACCAACATGCTCACAAGCGCGACGAACGATCCGATTACGTCCCTCGGTCAATGTAATCGTTAGGTCGCTAGCGCCTCGTTTGCCTCGCCGCACGCGAAAGCCGACGATGTTGACGCGGCGGCGGCCGATCACGACCGGCCGTTGGAAGGCGCGCCGTATATCCTCCGCAGGTCGTCCCCGCACGATCGCACGATAGGTGCGTTCGACCGCGAACCGCGGGTGCGTGAGCCTATGGACAGCGTCGCCGTCGGTGGTGAGCAGGAGAAGACCCGTCGTTGCGACGTCGAGCCTGCCCACGTAGGCGAGTCCGGGAAGGTCCGGAACCAGGTCGAATACCGTCGCTCGACCCTCGGTATCGCGGCGCGTCACCACGTAGCCCGCCGGCTTGTTGAGCGCGATCCACGCGACCTTCACCTGTTTCACGCGGCGCCCGCCCACGGTGATGGCATCGGTCGCGGGATCGACGCTCTGCCCCAACTCCGCTACCGTCCCATTCACCCGAACGCGTCCGGCGATAATTAAGGCTTCCGCTGCCCGACGTGACGCAACACCAGCCCGTGCGAGCGCCCGCTGAAGCCGCATACGGGTCACGACTCCGGAGACCCCTCCTCAAGCGAGAGGACTTCCATCTCGTCGAGGCTCGCCTCTTCGTCCACCTCGGCCTCCGGAACCGGCATAGGCTCGACACCGAGCGGCCGCAACGCGACCGACAACTGATCCAAACGCGGCAGCTCGGTCAGATCCGTGAGCCCCAACATCTGAAGGAACCGCGGCGTTGTCCCATACAACAGCGGCCGGCCCAGTCCTTCGCCACGCCCACTCACATCGATGAATCCACGCTCGTGCAACGATCTCAATACGCCGTCGGCCGCAACACCTCGAATCTCTTCGATCTCCGCCCGGCCCACCGGCTGACGGTAGGCGATAATCGCCAACGTTTCCAACGCCGCCGCAGAGAGTTTGCGCGGCCGGCTGACCAATCGCGCCTGCTGGATCGCCTCCGCGTACTCGCGACGAGTGAGGAGATGAAAACCTTCCGCCACTTCCACGAGTTCGAACGCGTGATCGTGACGGTCGTAATGGTCCCGCAGGGCATCGATGGCCTCCTGCAGCTCGCCGATCTCGACCCCGGGCTCCAATTCCCGCAGATCGGCAAGCGACAGCGGATGCGCCGCCGAGAATAGAGCGGCTTCAATCAGCTTCGTGAGTTGATTCACCGATGACCTTGAACTCCTCGAACGGCGTGGCTTGGCGAAGGCGTGCCTCGCCGATTCGCGCCAACTCTAGCAGCGCGATCAGCACCGATATCACCACCGACACATGGGGACGGTCGCCGACTAGCTCCCGAAAATCAAGTTGCTGCCCACCAACCAACATGGCCCGTATGCGGGCGGTCGCGCCTTCCACGTCGAGCGGGCGAGGCACCACTCGGTGAATCACCGGTTGCGGCATGCCCTCGATAATTTGCTCGACGGCGCGGACCACCTCGTCGAGATCGATGACGATCTCGGGAGGAAGCGGATCGGGAGGCGGCGGTACCCACCCGCGAGCAAACTGCTCGGCGCGCGCCGACGCCCGAGACCCGAGCCATTCCGCTACCTCTCGGATCTGCTCGTATTCCAGCAACCTCCTGACCAACTCGGCCCGCGGATCCTCCCATGCGTCGTCGTCCAGCGGCCGCGGTAACAGCATCTGGATCTTGATTCTCAACAACCGCGCCGCCATCTCCAGATACTCCGCAGCCTCATTCAATCCCAATTCCTCGATCACCCCCAAGAACTGGTCGGCAATGGTCGCGATCGGGATGTCCGCGATATCGATCTCCTGCTCGCGGATGAGGTGGAGCAAGAGATCCAACGGCCCCGAATAGGACTCGAGTTGGACGACGAACGGCTTGTCGTTGTCGGTATCGGTGACGCGCACGGCCATCTCAGAAAATACCGAGCGAACCGATGGAAAACGGCCTAATGATCGTCAAAGCGCAATCGAGCGCGTAAAAGGCTGGGAGAAGCAGGATGAACAAGAGCTGTCGAAAGAAGAGCAACATCGCCATCAGGATGAGAATGCCGTATCGAGACAACTCCCGATATTTTGACCCGATTTCGGGCGGGAGAAAATGATACAACACGTGCGAGCCATCCAGCGGTGGAATGGGAATCAGGTTGAAGTTTGCGAGCAGAAGGTTGAACCAGACGCCCATGAGCATCATGCCCTGTGCGGCCGCCAACAGGCCTCGACCCGCTCCAGCTCCTTCACCCACGACACCAATCCCCACGGCCAGGACCACGAACACGACCACCAATACCAGATTGGTAGCTATCCCCGCCAGCGAGACGATGATGTCGCCGCGGCGGTAATGACGATAGTTCCGGGGATTGACGGGTACGGGTTTCGCACCGCCGAACAAGAATTGCCCCCCCGATCCAAACCACAACATCGCCGGGAGGAGCAAGCTCATCCACGGGTCGATGTGTTTGATCGGGTTGAACGTCAACCGCCCCAGCGCCTTGGCGGTGTTGTCACCCTGGCGCAGCGCGGCGTATCCATGGGCGTACTCGTGTGCCACCATCGACATGACCAGCACCGGCAACGCCAGCAGAAAGTCTCCTAGTTGGCCCACGGAGACGCCCTACCGCCTTGACTCCTAAACACTTGCGGAATACCTTTCGCCTCCAATTTTTCCGGGAAAGAGTCTTGCCCAATTCGCGATCGGCCAAGAAACGGATGCGCCAAGGGGAAACCCGCCGGCTGAGAAATAAGGATCAGCGCTCCTTGTTGCGCACCGTGGTGAAGCGCGCACGGGCAGCCGGGACGGGCCCCGAGGCCGAGAAAGCGTTCCGCACCGCCGAGCAGCTTCTCGATAGGGCCGCCCGAAAGCGCTTGATCCATCCCAACATGGCCGCACGCACCAAGGCCCGTCTGCGGAAGTTGATTCAACCGAAAGATTAGCAATTAGACAGCCGCAAGCTCAGCACCGCAGCTCTCGCAGTACCACTCGGTCGGACGGTTCATCACCCCGCATTCTACACACTTCAGCGTCTTTCTGACTTCGTCGTCGTCGTCTTTCGGAAGGATCTCGGGGAGTTCCTCGGGCGCCGTGACGGCCGCCTCCGGCGGCTCCGGAGTGAGTTCGGGCAGATCGTCCGAAACGGCAGGCTTGAACGACGCCCCGGAGCGCCGCTTTGTGCCCTCGGGGGCGACCTTTTTGAGAAATTCCAGTTCGTCGAAGGCCTCTGTCTGGCCACTCGGCCGTTTCTTCGCCGTGGCGTCCCCGGTTTGGATGATCTCGAGTTCCCCCTCATCGCCCAGGCTATCGGGCTCCAGCTCCGCGAGTGAGACCCGGTCGTCCTCCGGTGTCTTGTCGATCGACGATAGTACGTCCTTGAGGCGGGCAACTTCGACTTCTGCGACCTTCAATTCCTCCCGCGCGTTCTCCGACTCACCCTGAATCTCGGAGCGGATCTTGTTCCATCGATCGTCATCGTATTCCCCTACGGCGTGACGGAGCTTTGCCTCGCCGAGGCGGGTGTCGGCGCTCTCCCCTTTCTTCGACAGGCTCGCCTGCTTAACGGTCTCTTTCGAGAGCGCGGCACGTAGCTCGTCGGCGAAGCCCTCCAGCTGCTTGCTGACCGCCGCCAGTCGGGTCTCGTAATCGGCCCGGACTTTGCTCCGGACAACGTCGGAGGCGCCATCGTCCGCCTGCGAGAGGCGCGCCAGCCATTGCGTGACGGTCTGGCGCTCGGCTAGGAGGGTCTTGAGGTCCGGACGCGATTTGGATGAACGCCTCGGCGTCGAGGAACGTCTCGCCATCTAGCACTCCTTCATCGGCTCTGGGCCCGGGGAGGGGCTGGCGGACGCCTCCGAAACATCTCTATTGCGTCGCAGATTCTCCAACCGCCGTACCTCGTCTTTGGCAAGAGGGTTCACACGACCAAGTAACCGGGCGGTGAAAACGATCTTGGCGCTGTGCTCTAACGTCTCCATCCGGATTTGCGCTTCATCGAGCGAGGCGCCTACCGATACCGCGCCGTGGTTGGCCAGGATCCACGCGTCGTGCCCTTGCACGAACGGCGCCATCCGTGCGGCCAATTCTGGGGTCCCCGGAGCACCGTACGGCACAACCGGCACCCGACCGACCCAAAATACCATCTCGGGCAGCGCGTCCCAATCGAACTCCTGCCCGGACACGCCGATCCCCGTGGCCACGGGCGGATGAGCGTGGATGACCGCCATGACATCCTCCCGCAACCGGAGCAGTTCGAGATGCAGATTCAACTCGGCCGACGGCGGGTGTCTGCTCCGGCCCCTGCCCCCAACCACGGCTCCCGTGAAATCTACCTCCACCATGTCTTCCGGGGAGACATCGGCCTTGATCAGCCCACTGGGCGTCACCAAGACCCGGTTCTCGCCAACCCGCACCGAAATGTTCCCGTCCGCCCCGGCGATGAGTCCTAAATCGGCCAGCCGCCGGCAGCATTTGGCCATTCGGCGAGCGGCGTCGGACATGATCTACGTCTCCCGCTCGTATACCGTACGCCCGCGGACGATGGTACGTTCGACCCGCCCGGCGAGCACACGGTCGGCAAAGGGCGTATTTCGGCTCTTGGAACAAAATCGAGTGGGGTCGACCGTCCAAGTCACCTCCGGATCGAACACCACCACGTCGGCCGGCTTCCCCTTCCCCAACGTGCCGCCTTCGAGGTGAAAGGCGTGCGCCGGCTCGGTGCTCATCCGACGGATCAGATCCGACAAGCTCAATACCCCACCGCCGACGAGTTCCTTGATACCAAGCCCCAGGGCCGTTTCCAATCCTATGATACCGAACGGCGCGTCGTCGAAATCGCGCTCTTTGGCTTCGTAGTGATGCGGCGCGTGGTCGGTGGCAATCATGTCGATTGTCCCGTCGCGGAGCGCTTCCCGCAGCGCCGCAACATCCGCTTCCTCTCGCAGTGGCGGATTCATCTTGGCGTTCGTGTTGTAACCTTCGCACGCCTCATGGGTCAATGTCAGGTGATGCGGTGTGACCTCCGCCGTGACGTTGACTCCGTCGTCTTTGGCGCGCCGGATGATGTCTGCACTCCCTCTGGTCGAAATGTGGCAGAGGTGGATGTGGCCGCCGGTCAGCTGCGACAAGATCACGTCGCGCGCCACCATGATGTCCTCCGCAGCCGCCGGGATCCCCTTGAGACCAAGCCGAGTTGAAACTACGCCCTCGTGCATTGTGCCACGGTCGGCCAGGGTCAGTTCTTCGCAGTGGTTTGCGACAGGGATGCCGAACACTTGAGCATACTCGAGTGCCGTGCGCATGAGATGACTGGACACCACGGGATGTCCGTCGTCACTCACTGCAACCGCGCCCGCTTCGATCAATGTGGCAAACTCGGCAAGGCGCTCTCCGTTTTGCCCGACCGAAATCGCACCGTAGGGAAAGACCCGCGCGCTGTTGGCTGCGGCCGCCTGCTTGACGACGAACCCCACCGCGGCTTGGTTGTCCGTCACCGGATCCGTGTTCGGCATGACGCACACCGAGGTGAAGCCGCCGGCCGCCGCCGACCGCGCTCCGGTGGCAACCGTTTCCGCCTCTTCCTTGCCTGGCTCACGAAAGTGTACGTGCACGTCGATCAAGCCCGGCGCCACCACCATGCCGGAAACGTCGAGAGTTTCCACGCCGTCGCCGGCCGCGATGTTGGGCTCGACCGCCGTGATCCGACCCTTCTCGATGAGCACGTCGGCGGTCTGGTCGAGCTTGACCGCTGGGTCGATCACCCTTCCACCCGCGAGGAGAATCGGCTTCATCCTTCTCCCTTCGAGACATCCGCACGCTCCGGCGCGCCGCCAGCCAGCAGATAGAGCACCGCCATGCGTATGGCAATCCCGTTCGTCACCTGCTTCAGGATGACGCTGTGCGGCCCATCCGCAACTCTCGAATCGATTTCCACGCCCCGGTTCATGGGACCCGGATGTAAGATCAACAGCTCTCGCGGAGCGCGTTCGAGTCGCTCCTGCGTGATTCCAAAAACCCGGTAGAACTCACCGAGCGACGGAATGTATCCGGCCTGCATCCGTTCCAGCTGCAACCGCAACACATTCAACACATCTGCCCATTCGATGGCCTCTTCGGGACGCCGGAACACTTGCACTCCGAGTTCCTCGATGCCGCGCGGTAGCAACGAACCTGGCCCACACACCGCAACGGCCGCACCGAGCTTGAGTAGTCCCCAAATGTTGCTGCGCGCCACTCGGCTGTGCAGAATGTCGCCGCATATGCAAACCTTAAGACCATCGATCCGACCGAACTTGTCGCGGATCGTCAGCAAATCCAGCAGACCCTGCGTGGGATGCTCGTGCCACCCATCACCCGCATTGATCACGTTGGACGGTATGCGATCCGCGAGGAACGCCGCTGCACCGGAAGACGGATGCCGGATGACCACCATGTCAATCCGCATTGCCTCGAGGTTGCGCGCGGTATCCACGAGGTTTTCCCCCTTCTCCACGGCCGATCCAGCCACTCCGATATTGACGGTATCCGCCGATAGCCGCTTCTCCGCGAATTCAAACGAAATCCGGGTTCGGGTAGACGCTTCGTAGAAGAGGTTGACGATGGTCTTGCCTCTCAGCGTCGGCACCTTCTTGATCGCCCGTTCGCTTACCTCTTTGAATGGTTCGGCGGTGTCGAGAATGAGTTGGATTTGATTTGCTGAAAGGGGTTCGAGCGCGAGGAGGTCCTTCCCCAGAGACGGGACGGTGGAAGACGCGTCCCTGATCATTGCTCCGGCCCGCGGACCAACACAACGGCATCGCTACCGTCGCGTTCTTCCAGGAGGACGTCCACCCGATCGCCAGGTTGGGCGTCCACGGTACTTCCGACAATGTCCGCTTGGATAGGCAGTTCCCTGCCTCCTCGATCGATCAGCGTGCACAACCCGATCCGCGAAGGTCGTCCAAAATCGGTGAGCACCGCGAGCGCCGCGCGCACCGTTCGACCCGTGTACAACACGTCGTCCACGATCATGACACACCGATCCGTCAGTTCCATGGAGATATCGGTCTTCCCCACTACCGGCGCCGGTCCGATGGTTTGCAGGTCGTCGCGATACAGGGTGATGTCCAACTCGCCGCGTGGCACGGCCGTTTCATCGCCGTCACCGATCTGGATGGCGAGCCGTCGAGCCAGATCGACACCACGCCGCTGTATACCGACCAATACCAGGCGGTCGGTACCGCCAGCAAAATCGACGACTTCTTTGGCCATACGCTGTATCGCCCGCGTGATGTCACGGGCGTCGAGGAGGGTGTTGCGCTCTTCGGCAACGCTCATAGTCGCCGCGGAATCTAGGGACGGAGGGCCAGGAGGTCAACGACGTCGTCGAATCGACGCTTTCCCCCGCCCCGACCAGTTCTTCGGGCCGGCCACCGCTAGCTCACGTATACTAAAGGAAGGTGTTTTGGGCTCGCGCCGGTCCCGGGAGCAATCTGTCGGTCCGGGGACGGGGGCGGCAACGCCCTGGAAACCCCAGCCACATCCCTCTATAATCCGTCGCTGGGAGAGGTGTCCGAGTGGTTGAAGGAGCCGGTCTCGAAAACCGGT
>CAYLZR010000044.1:0-4940 GCA_964388145.1 uncultured Gemmatimonadaceae bacterium
CCTACTACCTACTCCCTTCACCCAGTCCGCCCCGGTCGGATGCTGGAACAGTCGCAGGCCGAACTCCGGCAGCAACGCCATGATGTGATCGAGAATGTCGGCTTGGATTCCTTCGTAGGCCGCCCACGCCGTGTCGTTGCTGAACATGTACAACTCGATCGGCAATCCTTGCGGCGTCGGAGCGAGCTGCCGCACCAGCAGGGTGCGATCCTGGTGAATCTTCGGGTGATTGCGTAGGTAATTCTCAATGTACGCACGGAGTGTGCCGATGTTGGTGAGGCGGCGCCAATTGACCTCCTGCGCGTCGCTACCCACGGATTTGTTGAATGCTTCGAGTTCGTCTTGCTTTTTCTGGATGTAATCGCGCAGCAGCGCGAAGCGCTTGAAACGATCCACTTCTTCGTTCGTCAAGAAACGTATCGTGCTCTTGTCGATGTAGATGGACCGTTTGATGCGTCGCCCGCCCGACTCCGACATGCCCCGCCAGTTCCTGAACGACTCTTCGATGAATTTGGACGTAGGGATGGTCGTGATCGTCTTGTCGAAATTTTGGATTTTGACGGTGTGCAGGGCGACGTCGATCACGTCACCGTCCGCGTCGAACTTGGGCATCTCGATCCAGTCGCCCACGCGAATCATGTCGTTGCTGGCGATTTGCACGCTGGCGACGAGCGAAAGGATCGTGTCCTTGAACACCAGCATGACAACGGCGGTCATCGCGCCGATCCCGCTCACGAAGATGAGCGGATTCTTGTTCATGAGTGTCGCCAAGACCACCACCCCACCCAGCACGTAGACGACGATCTTGATGACCTGCAAATATCCTTTGATCGGGCGGTTCTTCGAGACTGGGTACTCTTGGTAGATCTCGTTTGCCGCCGAGAGGAACCCTCCGGTGGCAAACACGACCACCGCCACCATGAAACCCGCCGCGACGTGTTGAACGCCCTGCACGACTCCGACGGACGCTCCAGGAACGAGTTGGACACCGAAGTACACCACGACCGCGGGAACCACGTGCGACAGCCGCTCGAACACGCGATGCTGAAGCAACACGTCATCCCACCGGTACCGGCTGCGCTTGATGACAAGCAACACCAATTTCAGCAGGCGTCGCCGAGCGATGACATCCGCGAGATACGCCACCAGAACCACGGCGACGGCGGTCAACGCCGTGGCGGCAGTCGGATGCCCCGCCAGCCAGTTCAGCGCCGTGTCGATCGGACCGGCAGCGGCGGTGGTGTCTGCGGGCGCTTGGATCTGGAACATGGCTTTATTGAATTTTCATCATGGTTGCGACGCAAAGCTACCGAATTACCATATTCTAAGGCAATATGGGCTATGTTGCGCGGCGCTGACTCACCAACAGAAGGAGGGACATGGGGATCGCACGTGACGTGCTGTTGTGGGGTTCGCAGAACCGGTGGATCGAGAACCAGTTCCGCCGGCGCTGGTTCGCGAAGAAGGCCGTCTCCCGATTCATGCCCGGCGAAACCATCGAATCGGCCCTCGCGGAATCGGAGGCACTCAAGGCCGACAACATCACGACGCTCGTCACCAACTTGGGCGAAAACGTCTCGTCGATGGATGAAGCCAAGGCCGCGACGCAGCACTACATCGGCGTGCTCGACAAGATCAAGTCCCTTCCCATCGACACCCACGTCTCGGTCAAGCTCACCCAACTCGGCCTCGATCTCGATGTTGCGGAGACGGCGCGCAACCTCGAGACGATTACCGAACACGCGTCGAACGCGGGGAATACGGTTTGGGTGGATATGGAAGCATCCAATTACGTCGACGCTACGATAGAGGCCTTTCGGGCCGTGCGAGCCAAACACGAGAACGTGGGTTTGTGCCTCCAAGCCTATTTGCACCGAACACGGAAAGACCTGGAAGATCTGTTGTCGATCGGAGCGGCGATCCGACTCGTCAAAGGGGCGTATCAAGAACCGGCGAGTGTTGCCATACCACGCAAGACAGACGTCGATGCTGCCTTTCTCGATCTCGGCACACGTCTCGCTGAAAACCCACCGACCGGATCGGGAATCAAACACGGCATCGCAACCCACGACATCCACATCATCGACAAGATGAACCGGATGTGCTCGGAGGGACGGTGGGGGCCCGACGCGTATGAAGTATTGATGTTGTACGGGATTCGCAAGGCGCATCAGGTTCGCTTAGCCGCGGCGGGAGTTCCGATGCGCATACTCATCAGTTACGGGGAAGCGTGGTTTGCCTGGTACATGCGACGACTCGCCGAACGGCCCGCCAACGTCGGGTTCGTCTTGCGCAGCCTGTTTTGGAGATAGGCCTAGGGAATATCGAGTATCCAATATTGAATATCGAATAATTGGATATTGGATATTGGATGTTCCATATTGGATATTCAGTAGGGATCTGGTCATGAAGCATACTGCTCAGTATGATTGACGAATGATTGAAGAGGCCATCGAGAAGCTGCAGTCCGAGGTGGAGACACTCCACCACGAACTGAACGTCACCCTTCCCGCAGCGCTGGAAAAGGCCATCGCGCTGGGCGACCTCAAGGAGAACGGCGACTACCACGCCGCGCTCGAGCGCCAGCGGTTTGTCCAGGCGCGGCTCGGTCACCTCACCTCACGCCTCACCAAGTTGTCGCAAATCGACAAGAGCAAGATCCCGGCCGATCGGGTGGGCTTGGGATCCAAAGTCGTCGTACGCGACATGGACACCAAAGAGGAAGAAACGTTCGAATTGATCATCCCCGACACCGTGGACATCGAGGACGGACAGATCTCCGTTGCGTCACCGCTCGGCAGCGCGCTCGTGGAAAAGAAGGTGGGACAAGTGGCCGAGGCGCGGCTTCCGTTTGGAACCCGCAAACTCAAGATCCTGAAGCTGCAAACGCTTCATGACCTGGCTCGAGACGGTTTGGAGGCGTAGAAACGAGTCTAGAAACCGAAGGCGATCCCAGCCCGGGCTAGACTCATCTGAATCGGAACGTCTGTAAAACCAACCTGTCGATCGATTCTCTGGAACTCATACTCAGCGTGGAAGCGAAACCGCTTGTTCGCCGTGCCAATCCCGACGCCGAGTTGAAACTCAAACGCCAAGTCGACGCTGCCGCCACCCGAGAACCGGGGAGCGAGATACGCGCCGCGCACCCACACATCGGCGAGTCGGTTGATCTGATTTTCCGACACCACCCCGAAGCGCACCAGACCGACCTCTTGGGTTGAGTTCTCGGGGTCGACGTAACGCCGCCCGCCACCAATCTCGAGCGCCAACAACTCGCTCACGGCGAAACTCACCCGAACGTCCACCTGGCGGAATTCGTAACTCGCGCCACCGGAGTCAGGTGTAATGTCGGCCCGGTAACCGCGCACGTCCAAGCGGAACCGTCTGATGCGAAGCTCGAGACCGGCGCCCTCACCCTGCCCCGTGGACGAACGCCCCTCCCGCACCTCCTGGTACGTCAGACTGATTCCATCGAAACGGAAACGGATGGTTTGCGCGAGACTCGCACCCGGAGCGCACAGCGCCATAGCGACTAGTAGTGGAACGGCACGAATCATTGGGACCTCGCAACGAGCGGCAAGACGGTGAGCTGCACTTGCATGCGTCGCACTTCGTTCTCTGCGGCCCTTCGAGCATTCTCTTGTGCGATTTGCTGCCGAAGCAGCTCGTTGTAGCGGATGTTCGCCGGAACGGGTCGCGGGTCGGGTTTCCTCAGACTCATGATGAAGCCGGTGAGCAAGACCGCGGCACCGACGCCGGCAATTTCTTCACGCGGTGGGCTGCCGAGCCCGGAGTTCTCCAGCGCCAACGATGTCGCCGAGGCGATCGCAGTGTAGATCGAAGCCAAACCGAGCGGTCGCCAGTTGCGGCCCGGGTACTCCAACTCCGCTTGGAACTCGTAACCGGCGAGGCGCGACACGTGCTCCAAGGTATCCACCGCACCGTGGCGAATCTCGACCATGATTTGAGACGCGTACTGCTCGGGACGGGCAAAAGCCTCGACGACTAGCTGGTACTGGCCGGGCGGCACAGGGCTGCCGTCCTCGAGAACGGGTGACCAAAAGACACCACCGGCCCCCGCGACCGACTGCGAGTCGACGGGGATATCCAACCCGTTGCCAACCGCACGTACCCTTATCTCGGCGGGTTGGCTCACATCGAACCGCAGCGGCACCATGCCCTGCCCGGCAACAAAAGACGCGCTGTCGATACGCACCTTGCGAACCACGAGTACCTGCCCCAACGCCGAGGCGTACATCTGAGTGATCGTCGGAGACACGCGCCGCGCATCTGGCTCTCGATCGGGATCGAGGATGATCAGGTTCCTGAACGACTCGACCGCCTGCTCGGCGGAATCTCTCCCGAAGGCCCCGTACATGAAACCGAGCATCTCGTAGGCCTCGACCAACTCACCGCCCGTGAGCTGCTGCCCCAACGCGCGTCGAACCGATACTATGGCGTTCCGATAGTCCAGGGCTTCGTAGGCCTGACGTGCCCGGACAAGTGCTGCGTTCTCCTGTGCTACCGCCTGGAGGGGAATCGTCACTAACAGCGCAATCAAGAATCTGAGCGGTTTCACCACGTCAGCCTCCGCAGGTTAGCGGAACCGTGTGCCGAACGGATTGTTTGACGGCCACCCGCACCGTATCCGCACGATCTTGGCACCCCTGCCTTTCAATGCGAATGACATGCCGTCCAGCGGTGACCCGGTAGCCGATCAAAGGCGTCCGTCCCACACTAACGTCATCGATATACACGTTTCCAAAATTGCCCAGAACGTTCACCGAGATGTCACCATACTGCGGCTGCGGCGCCGGTCGAGCCGGCGGCGTTTGCGTCCGTTGTCGCTGGTTCCGGCGGTCCGCCGCAGCAAGCTGACGCGTGACTTCTGCAAGACTGTCTCGCATAGCCGAGTCCCGAGCCGCAGCGGCGGCGGCAAT
>CAYLZR010000044.1:5040-9580 GCA_964388145.1 uncultured Gemmatimonadaceae bacterium
GCGGCGGCAATACTGTCCGCCCTAGCAGTTGAGTCGATCGCCGCTTGTGCTGTCGCCAATTGAGATGCTTGCGGATCGTCCAGGGCCTGAGGGCCTTCACCGGGCACCGGCAAACCGAACTGTTCCAGCATCCCTTCTTGCCACGCCCAGTATCCGGTTCCGCCCGTAACAATTACCAGCGCCGAAAACACCGTGGCCAAACCCAAACGCCGTTTGTTGGGCTCCTTGCGCGTGATGATCGTGGGACCGGTCATCGGCGTGATGGTCGTCGGGGCATCGGGCGATACGATCTCCCCGCTGGGGCCCGTGACACCCGGCGCGGCCGAGATGCGACGCCGATGCGGCATCACCGCCGACGCGAAGTCTTCCATCGTGGCGAACCGGGCGTCGAGTTCTTTGGCGAGCGCCTTATGCAAGGCGGCGGCAAGGTACGCCGGGCAGTCGGGACGGAGTTCCCTGATCGACGGCGGCTCCTCGAAGATGTGTTTGTAGATGATGGTGTGAACCGCTTGATCGACGAACGGCATGCGGCCGGTGATCATTTGGAATCCGACAACGGCCAGCGAGTATTGGTCCGAACGTCCGTCGACGTCCTGTCCCTTGGCTTGTTCGGGACTCATGTAAAACGGCGTGCCGATGACCTGCCCCGTGGCCGTAAGCTGGGTCGCCGCCTGCATCGCCTTCGAGATGCCGAAGTCGGCCAACATCGCCCGCCCGTCGTGATCGAGCATGATGTTGCCGGGCTTGATGTCGCGGTGCACCACATGTCGTGAATGAGCGTGCCCCAACGCGCGCGATGCCTCCCAGAGACACTCCTGGGCCTGCTCGATGCCCATTGCGCCCCTCGCCAACACCTGCTCCAACGACTCACCCGAGACGTACTTCATGACGAAGAAGTGCAGGTCGCCCGAGCTCTCAACCGCAAAGATCGGGATGATGTTGGGATGATCCAACTTGGCCGCCGTGCGCGCCTCGCGTTCAAACCGTTCGACGAGATTCTCGTCGTGCGAGACCTCCGGCGGAAGGACCTTGATGGCCACCGGACGTTCGAGTGTGAGATCTTCGGCGAAGAACACCGCACCCATCCCACCCCGCCCAACCATCTTGCCGATCTTGTACCGCCCCTCGAGGGTCTGCGTGAGGCGCGTGATCAGTTCGTCGGGCCGCTCAACCGTGCGCGCCCCCGCCCCCGCCCCCGTGCCGGGATTTGACAAGTCCGAGCCACACGCGAGACAGAATTTGCTGTCTTCCGGGACCGGGTTGTTGCAGTTGGTGCAATTCATGAGCGTCAGCGATTGCCCTTGAATCCGATGGGCACTTGTAGCTGTCGCTTTGCCAATGGCATCTCTGGAAGCTCGGCCGGCGACAAACCACCGATCGCGACGACGTCCACAGATGTCAACGTATAGTCGGTCGGAACGCCGG
This sequence comes from uncultured Gemmatimonadaceae bacterium, assembly GCA_964388145.1. Taxonomy (GTDB): domain Bacteria; phylum Gemmatimonadota; class Gemmatimonadetes; order Gemmatimonadales; family GWC2-71-9; genus B3T1B10. The sequence goes on from CAYLZR010000044.1 coordinate 6,466, forward strand.
CAAAATCGACCACCACCAAGAAATAGTTACCCGCGTCGAGCAGCACGGCCACCTCGTCGGTGGCGCCGCCGACGTTACTCAACCCCATCAGCGTCAGCGCCACCGGTAGATCGTCGCGCAGCACGTAGATGTCGAGGTCGGCTTCAAGGACCAATGCATCGACGTCAAACGTGACGCGCCGTCCGTCCGCGCCCACCGTGAATCTGAACCAGTCGATGTCGTGTGGGTTGTCGATGGTCAGTGATCGTGACACGTCCAGCGGTAACTGCGGCGCCACGTCACACCAGTCGTTTTCTTCGAACGCGTCGGGTGGTAGAGCGGAACGGTAGAACGGCAGGATCGACAGCTCGTAGGCGCCCGGAATCGAATAGCTAGCGATCAGGTCGTACTGACCCACCGGGAGATCCTTTAGCGCAATCACCGAGGAATCCGCCAGCTGCTGGGGCGGGGCAAAGGGAAACCCCTGGCACCCATACAGACTGGGGCCAATCGACCACGAACCCGGGCCGAGGCTAAAATCGCCTGCCACACCGTCCCAGACGAGGGAATCGGTGAAAAACACAGCATAAGTCCCCGGGCCTACCGAACTCGAGCGGATGAGGATCGTGCGATCGCCCGCCGGAGTTTGCGTGAAGCGGTACCAGTCGATGAGCAAGTTGTCCTCACGGGCCCGATGTTCGAACGCCAGCGCCGGATTCCGGATAGCCCCGGTGAGGGCTCCAAAATCCCACGGGATGGTGTCGTTGGGCTCGTAGATGTCCCGCTGTGCGACCACGAGGCTGTCGAGACCAACAGCCAAACCCTTCACGCCGAGCACGACGGCCTGCGTGAACACCGGCGTCGGCGGGGGAACCCAGACGGTGAGCCGCCCAAAACGGTCGGGCTCGTCCGGCTCATCGGGCAGGTAGCTCTTGATGGGAGTTTCGGCTCCCCCGAGGGAGACCACGATGAACGGCTCGGGGTTCAGGCCGGCGCCGTAAATGGTCGCGGTGTCACCAAATCGCAGGAGACGGGGACGAACGCTGTCGATCTCGATGAGATCGTGAATGCGGACTAGCTGATCGGCCGATGCGGCCCCCGCGAACTCGACGGCCTCGGCCGTGATCTCCGCGGTCCCCACGCTGACCGTGACCATGTCGCCGGCCGGGTTGACCGTGGCGATCAGAGGGTCACTCGTCGAAAATATGATCTCGGCGTTGTCGAGCGGGGTGCCGCTCGCGTCCACCACCTGAGCGCTCAAGCCCCACAGCTCACCGCGCAGCAACTCGGGGATCGAGTCCATCACCACCCGCAGCTCCTCGCTGCGCTCGGTGGGGTAGATGCACGCAAACGTGGCCCCTGCACCCAGGGCCAATCCAACACCGAGGGTCCTGCCGGACTTGAGCATACCCATTTATCTACCTAATCTGTTGTAATACAACAACTTACGCCATCACCGAAGCTTCCACCCAAAGGAACCAGGTTGGCACCCGTTTCACACACTTGATTGTTCGCTCCCGGACACGTTTTCCGCGCGGACCTAAGTCACACATCAGGCCGCCCAATGCTCACTAATGCGGCCACCCACACCGGGCCACGGGGCCTGGGACCCGGGACCCGGATTCGAAAGGAGCCGCGTCAGTGTTTCCCGCACGGAACAAATCGGCCCGCCGGCCAGCTAAACTCCGAGGACATTATTCCGTAGTGCTCAGCAACTAGTTTTCGGCCGGGGAGCGACGATGATCAAGCTGCGTGGCATCAACCGCACGTTTGGGCGCGGTGACGAGCGAACTGAGGCGTTACGAGGGGTCGATCTGGACGTTACCGAAGGGGAGTTCCTGACGGTGATGGGTCCGTCGGGGTGCGGCAAATCGACGCTGCTGAGCGTAATAGGCATGCTGGACGGTGCGTGGAAAGGCGAATACCACCTGTTCGATCACGCGGTTCACAAGTTGAAGCTCAAGCGGCGGATCGATCTGAACCGCCAGTACATGGGGTTTGTCTTCCAGCAATACCACTTGATCGACTCCGTGACCGTGTACGAGAACCTCGAGCTTCCGCTGTCATATCGGAAGATCCCATCACGAGAGCGTGCACAAATGGTGGATGCGATTTTGGAACGCTTCGAGATTACTGACAAAAAGAAGCTATACCCCAGCAGCCTGTCGGGTGGAGTTCAGCAACTTGTTGGTGTCGCACGAGCGCTGGTCGCAAAACCGAAGATTATTTTGGCCGACGAACCCACTGGTAACCTGCACTCGGCGCAGGCGCGCGAGATCATGGAATTGTTTCAGGAACTCAACCGCGCCGGCACGACCATCATGCAGGTGACGCACTCGGAGACCAATGCCGCGTTCGGAACGAGAACCATTGAGATGCTCGACGGGGGTACGCTCAAGAACTGACGCCGGTGCGCCCCGGCACGTCTTGGCTAGGTCGTGACCGCGGGTTACGATTCCCACCATGCCCCTGGAGGAACACCAGCTCAAGATCGAGCGGACCGCCCGGTACGCCACGTTAGGAGACAACCACAACACCCTGTCGCAGGTTTGGTTCGTCTGCCACGGTTACGGGCAACTGGCCCGTGAGTTCATCCGCTACTTCGAGGTTCTCGACGACGGGACACGTTTCATCGTAGCCCCCGAGGGGCTCTCACGCTTCTATCGCGACGGAACCCAGAGTGAGATTGGCGCGTCGTGGATGACACGTGAAGCGCGAGTCAATGAAATCGACGATTACGTGGGTTACCTCGACGCGTTGTACACGCACGTGTTCGAGCGGATAGACCGCGACGCCGTCGAGGTTTTCGTTCTCGGTTTTTCGCAGGGTGTCGCGACAGCGGCCCGGTGGGTCGCACACGGAACGGTTCACGCCGAACACTTGATCTTGTGGGCCTCGCTGGTACCGCCCGAGTTTCAGTCCCGCGAGGGGTTCCGACGGTTGCGCGCGTTGCAGTTGACGTTGGTGTGTGGATCGCGGGACAGCTATCTCTCCAAGGAACATCTGGATGAGCAGCGATCGCACCTGGAGCATCACGGGGTCAGCCCGCGCGAAATGGCATTCGAGGGAGGCCACCGATTGGATCGCGAAACGCTGATCGAGATTGCGGCTGGGCAGAAGCCTGCCACCGGCTAGA
>CAYLZR010000044.1:9680-13164 GCA_964388145.1 uncultured Gemmatimonadaceae bacterium
GCAAGATAGATGGCATTGAACAGGAACTTGAACGTGCCGTGTGGCTGTCCACGTCGAAGCACTTCCGGGCCGAACATGTAGAGATGGCCGTCGCCCACCCGAGCTTCCACCATCGTCACGCCGTTCTCCAACAGGTCTTGGCCCCACGCCCACCCGCTCCGCAGCGGTGTCGGGGTGTCAAACCACGCGAGCGGCGTGACACCGTTGGCTGCGGCCGTCGCGCCCAGGTCGAACACAGGGCTGTTGTTGAAGTGAACATCGACTTGCTCACCGATACCCCAGGCGACCGGGCGGGTGTTGTCCACACGAACTCGTAAAATGGATCCCGGAACGTAATGCTGTTCTCTCGTTAGCGGACTGTTGTTCTCATCGACCTTGTGATTGGTCACTGGGAGCTCCAGATGGTACCCCAGGCTCGTCGAGGTGCCAATGGTGACGACCGTTCCGCCTTGCTCCAAGAATCGCTGTAACTGCGGAACCGTGGTGTCCGCGCTGACACGACCCATACGACCGCGGAATTCGGCGGGAATGGTCATCGGATCCACCTCGCCGCCGCGTCTGCGTCCTCCTCCACCGTCTCCGCCGATCGCGGGTATACCCCCCGACGGGAAAACCAACACGTCAAAGCGATCGCGCAGGTTGCCCTCGTTCAGTGCCGGTGGATACACAACCTCGAAGGGAAACTCGAACTGTTCGAGAATCCACCTCGTCCAACCTGACGGCATGGAGCCGCCATAACGATCCCACAGACCGACGCGTACACGCCGCATCTGCATCATGTCGCTCGCCGGGGTCTCCGCCACCCCGCGAAAATCCAAACCCAAGTCAGAGGCCATCGCCTGAAGGTCGGCTGTCACGCCCGAGCCGTTGGGGATGTACACGGTGCCGGCGGGCCACATCTCACCGTCGGCGGTGAACGGACTTGTCAACCAAAACACTTCGCGACCATCGGCCAACAATCTATTTGTCGCAACGAAACCGTCGTTGGGAGCGTGACCCAACAAGAAGCCGGCCGATCCGTCCGCAGACGCCACCTTACCGGGGGTCACGCCCGCAAGACCCGCGATCTTTCCGAAAGGACCATCGAATCCGTCGAATATTCTGTCGAACTCTACGTTCATCTGATACGCGAGGGTCCAACCCGTGTTGTCGTACGGCGGAATCGGTGGGCCACCCGGATACGCAAAGTCGTTGGGATGGTCTTGCGGCTCGAACATGTCGCGCACAAACGGCCGGAAGGCTTGCGCCGCTTTGACTATGTACGATCCAGACGGGTATTGCTTGCCCGCAACGTCAAATTGCCGCGTGGCTTGGTGTACGGTGATGCCGTTTTTCATCAGCGTATTCACAAATTTTGTCGCCGTGGGAAAATCGGCCTGCGCCGACGACAAGATGTATCCTCTGGGGTCGCGCTGGTCGGGATCGCGCATCATGTCGGCGTACCGCGCAGGCAGACGGTTCCCGCCTCGGCCGCCAATTTGCGAGTCTTGCTGTTCTCCCTGAGCCGCCGCCTTGATGGCGTCGAGCATCTTGGGATGAACGGTCCAGTGGTCGCGGTTACCGCGCTCGATGGAGTTCCGGCCCATCCGATAGATGTTGTATAGCAATGTCTCACGGTATCGAGACGCGTAGTCCACCACCGCTCGATTGGCGGTCATCGAATAATCGATCGATTGGCGGAAATGCCACGTTTGCGGCTCGATGGGATATGCCAAATCGTTTTTCGGCAGCTGCCTGTCGAGAATAAACGGAATTTCCACCGGCGTCGGGTTGCCGATCGTCTCCGTCAACAATCCGATCATGTTGTGGAAATACGGCGTCGTCCTGAGACCACCGTTCCACCACGTGGAATAGCTCGCCCCGGAACGCATCGTGGTTCCCGGCTTCCCCTCGGCCACGAACCTCGAATGCATGGCCGCGCCGACCATTTCGATGCCAAGCGGCACCAGCGGGTCGAAGTTGTAGTTGAACGGATCGCGGAACGGCGGTGCGAACATGACGGTGCCGGCCGGACCGGTCTGGTGGTGGTTATAGATGATTTGCGGAAACCATTCCCGATACGCGATCCGGTTCATGTTTTCCGTTTCCGGCTGGGTCGACATGTAGAAGTCGCGATTGTTGTCGTGCCCCACGTACTTCTGATACAGCACGGGAATCCCCGACGTCGAACGCTCTTCGGGAACGGGATTACGCATGTACCAGTTTGAGACCAGCTCCATACCGTCCGGGTTGGCATGTACCGCGAGCAGGACAACGTCGTCCAGGAACCGCATGGTCTCCTCGTCGGTCCGGCTGACCATCTGGTACACCCACTCCATGAGTTGATGCGCACCGAGCACCTCGGTGGCATGCAAGCCACCGTCGATCCAGACGACGGCCTTACCCTCCCGCGCCAGGCCGCGTGCTTCTTCTTCAGACACGCCCTCTGCCAACGCGAGCCGCCTGGTTATTTCCTGGTACCGACCGAGATTCGCGTGATTATCAGGGGAGGTGATGATCGCCATCAGCTGCGGGCGCCCCTCCGCGGTGCGTCCAATTTCCTCGAGCACCATCCGGGGCGATTCCTGCGCCAGTTTCGCCCAATATGCTTGCAGCTGCGTGTACGTGGCGAGGTGATAATCATCGCCGATATTGAAGCCGAATTGTTCTTGGGGAGTCGTTATGCGCTGCCCGCGAACCGGCGAAGCCATGACCGAAAGCGCTACGAGCACACTCAAGAACGCGAATGTCGAACGGAAAAGAACCTTCATGAAAACCACCTCGCGGGGTGTAGAGACCGGGACAAAGGGTACCACCGACTGAACGCCTTACCATAGCGCCAAGGGCGAGCGATTGCCACCAACTGCCGGTGGCCAATGACGTTCGATTACGATCCGGCGCCTACAGATAACCACAGAGGACACAAGGGCCAACGAGTGTCCTCTGTGGCAAGAAGAGCTGCTGGATAACGCAGGCGTGCCGGCCGGCTTAGCAACGGCCGGCACCTGGGTGGGAGTTTAGTCTGACGTCGAGAACAACTGCAACCAACCACGCGAGCGCAGTTGCGAACCGACTCCGGCGGCTGTCTCGGCCCGCTTCACAACGCAGCTCGAGTACTGGATCTCGGCGTTACCGCCAATCCGGTTGTCGTCCAAAACCACTTCATTCGCGACCATGACCCCGCCACGGAAGTGGATGCTGCCGGCGCCACCGCCCTGGGTTGTCATCGAGCCTCGTACGATCACAATGCCGTAGAACTCGAAAGTTCCATTAACGATAAGATCCCCATCGACCAGGAGAATGCCCTGCCCGACTCCGACATTGAGCCTCAGGGTGCCAGGGGCATAGATGATCGGGAAATAGCTACCGCACGTCGATCCGGGATTCAGGGGGTCACCCCAGTTTTCCGGATCGCCGAAGTTGCACTCTCCGCCTGCCCCGAAGGTCGGACCGACGCCTGGGTTGTTGAGCGTGAATCCGGTCTTTGTGGCCAGCGCCGTCAAGG
>CAYLZR010000045.1:0-13137 GCA_964388145.1 uncultured Gemmatimonadaceae bacterium
GCTTACGGCTTACTTTCTTGACCCATTTGGAAGCGGTCGCTTTACTACCTCCCATGCCAACCGTCGTCGTCACGCGCCGAGTCCACTTCTGCGCCGCGCACCGGCTTCACGATCCGAAGATGTCGGACGAAAAAAACCGCGAGATCTTTGGGTTGTGTAACAACCCCAACTACCACGGCCACAACTACGAGCTGGATGTCTCGGTGGAAGGGCCGGTGGACGCGGAAACCGGTTATGTGGTGGATCTGGGACTGGTGAAACGCATTGTCGAGGAGCGCGTGCTGACGCATCTCGACCACAAGAACCTGAACTTGGACGTCCCTGAGTTCGAAACGCTGAATCCAACCACGGAGAACATTGTGGTCGTGATTTGGCGGATGCTCGACGGCGCCTTTCCCTCGAAGCTCAAGAAGCTGGTGTTGTGGGAGACGCCCCGCAATTACGTCGAATACTGCGGGGAGGAGTAAGAATACTGAATATCCAATATCCAATGTCCAATATTGAAAATTGAATTGTTGGATAATTGAATATTCGGAATTCGATATTTCCTACTCCGGTCCCAGCCCAGCGAACGCCCCCCCGGTGAGCAACGCGTAGACAGCGCAGTCGACCAGGCTCTTCCCTGTCCTCGCCCACGGCGTTCCGAACCAGATCGAGTCCCAGAAAAGACCTCCCCCATACGCCAGAAACGCAATCATGCTTGTCACCCGGAACTTTTGACCATAGGGGTCTCCGGCTTCGAGCGCCTTGGTGGCGAGGTAGGCCACGACAAACGACACGGCAAGCATGTAGATGAACGTCATCACCAGGGGCTTTGCCATGTTAGGCTTGCCGGATTTCCAGATCGTCAGCAGACCCACCGGTCCCTTTTCCATCTTCGCGATCATCTCTGGTGACTGCATCTCTTTTTGATCGCGCGAATACGGGAACCAATACTGGCCCGGTGAGAGGTTGCGGCGTCCGACGCTAGACATGAAGTCATCCTGATCGGGTATCACGCTAAAGTCGGTCTTGTGATGCGGCGCGACCGTCCACGCGATGGCACTCGCAATCCAAACCAGCAACGCCGACACCACGATGGGCAACAAGAGTGCACCAAGCGACATGACCGGGGCCTCCTGGAAGGGTTGGGGCAAATCTTAGGCCGAAAGAACCGAGTCGCAAGGCACGGAGGTGTTTTCACCTCTCCCCGCTCACCCCAACAACGTCGCCGTCAGCAACTCTCGATTGAGGAAGGCGATGAAGTCAATGGATATCTCTTTCGGGCACGCCGTCTGACAGGCCCCGTGATTCGTGCAATACCCGAATCCGTCGCTCTCCATCTGCTCGACCATGTTGAGGACGCGCCGGGTGCGCTCGGCTTGGCCTTGGGGTAGCGTGCTGAGATGGGCCACCTTGGCCGCGGTGAACAGCATGGCGGATGCGTTGGGGCACGCCGCGACGCATGCGCCGCAGCCGATGCATGCGGCGCCGTCCATCGCCCTGTCCGACACCTCTTTCGCAATGGGAACGGCATTGGCATCGGGCGCGCTACCTGCCCGGACCGAGATGTACCCGCCCGCCTCGATAATCCGATCGAGTGCGCTGCGATCGACTATCAAATCCTTGATCACGGGAAACGCCTTGGCCCGCCACGGCTCAACCCATATTTTGTCGCCGTCGTTGAAGCTGCGCATGTGGAGTTGGCATGCGGTAATGGCCGGCCTTCCGTGCGGCACGCCGTCGATCACCATCCCACAAGATCCGCAGATTCCTTCGCGGCAGTCGTGCTCGAACGCGATTGGGTCTTTTCCTGCCGCTATCAACCCTTGATTCACTTCATCGAGCATTTCTAAGAAGGACATGTGCGGCGATACATCCTCGGCGACGTATCGCTCGAATCGTCCCGACACGTTGGGGCTTGCTTGCCGCCACACGTTCAACGTGATACGCATTACTTGTAGCTCCGCCGTGCCAGATGGACGTATTCGAATTCGAGAACCTCTTTGTGGAGTTTGGGTTCGTTCCCCACGCCGGTGAACTCCCATGCGGCGGCGTGGGCAAAGCTCTCGTCGTTGCGTTTTGCCTCACCGTCCTTCGTTTGATGCTCTTCGCGGAAGTGTCCGCCACACGACTCGGCGCGCTCGAGCGCGTCCCGGCACATGAGTTCTGCAAACTCGAAGAAGTCGGCCACGCGACCGGCTTTTTCCAGTTCTTGATTCAGTTCCTCGCCCGTTCCGGTTACCCGGAGGTCGTTCCAGAATTGCTTGCGCATTTCCGGGATCCTTGCGAGCGCTTCACGGAGACCCGTGGCGTGACGGGACATGCCACATTGGTCCCACATCAGCTTGCCGAGCTCGCGGTGAAACGAATCCGCGCTTCGTGTCCCATGAATGTTCACGAGCCGCGCGGTACGCTCCGCCACTTCTCTTTCGGTTTGTGCAAAAGCCGGATGGTCCGTGCCGGCCTCGGCTGTGTCGATGCGAGCCAGGTAGTCGGCAATGGTGTAGGGCAAGACGAAGTAGCCGTCCGCGAGCCCCTGCATGAGGGCGCTGGCGCCCAAACGGTTCGCACCATGGTCGGAAAAGTTGGCTTCCCCGATGACGTGCAGACCAGGAATAGTGCTCATCAAGTTGTAATCGACCCAGAGCCCGCCCATGGTATAATGCGGCGCGGGATAGATCCGCATGGGCACTTGGTAGGGATTCTCTCCGGTAATCTGTCGGTACATGTCGAAGAGATTGCCGTAGCGTTCGGCGATTGTGTTCTTACCCAGGCGGGCGATCGCATCTCGGAAATCGAGGTAAACGCCGCCGGTATTCTCACCCACGCCGCGGCCCTCATCGACGGCTTCCTTGGCCCGCCGGGATGCGACGTCGCGTGGTGTGAGGTTGCCGAAACTAGGATAGATGCGCTCGAGGTAATAGTCGCGCTCTGAATCGGGAATGTCCTTCGCCTTGCGCTTGTCGCCCGCTTTTTTCGGAACCCAGATCCGTCCGTCGTTGCGGAGTGACTCGCTCATCAGCGTTAGCTTGGATTGGTAGTCACCCGCTTGAGGGATACAGGTTGGATGAATTTGCGTGAAACAGGGGTTGGCGAACGCCGCTCCTCGTTTGTGCGCCCTCCAAGTGGCGGTGACGTTACACCCCTTCGCATTGGTCGAGAGGTAGAAGATGTTGCTGTAGCCCCCGGTCGCGAGAACCACCGCGTCGGCGGCAAACGAGTGGATTCGTCCGGTGACCAAGTCCCGCACGACGATGCCCTTGGCATGGTCGTCGATGAGAACCAGGTCGAGCATCTCGGTGCGAGTAAACATTTCGACCTTGCGCGCCGCGACTTGACGCTGGAGCGCTTGATAGGCGCCGAGCAACAGTTGCTGCCCGGTCTGCCCCCGGGCATAGAACGTTCGCGACACCTGGGCACCGCCAAACGAACGGTTGGCGAGCAGCCCGCCGTATTCCCGGGCGAACGGTACTCCTTGTGCAACGCATTGGTCGATGATGTTGAGGCTGATCTCGGCTAGGCGATACACGTTTGATTCGCGGGCGCGGAAGTCACCGCCTTTCACCGTATCGTAGAACAGCCGGTAGATCGAGTCGCCATCATTCTGGTAATTTTTCGCCGCGTTGATCCCGCCTTGCGCGGCAATACTGTGAGCGCGACGTGCGCTGTCCTGAAAGCAAAAACACTTGACCTGATATCCCAGCTCACCAAGTGTCGCCGCCGCCGCCGCGCCGGCCAGGCCCGACCCGACGACGATGACATCGTATTTCCGTTTGTTCGCTGGGTTTACCAGCTTCATCTCAAAACGGTGACGCTGCCATCTCGTCTCTATCGGACCCGAAGGGATCTTGGCGTTGAGTTCCATAGGTGATCCGGGCTATCGGATGATGCCGGTGAGGACGGCCACCGGAATAGAGATGTTGCCAATCACAATGGCAGCCGCCACAACGGCGGAAAGCCTACGCCACCGATCGTGTCGATCTTGGTTGAGTCCCAGCGTCTGCAGTGAGCTCCAGATGCCGTGATAGAGGTGAAAGCCCACGGCTGACACGGCGATCATGTATGCGACGGACACACCAATCGATTGGAATCCACTCACGAGATTACGGTAGGCGTCGCCGGGGACGAAACTCGGGTGCGCGTTTCCCCATGTGAGATGCATGAGGTGGTAGACTATGAACGCGAAGATGATCACCCCACCCCACCGCATCGTGCGTGAGGCATAGGTGTCTTCGAGGTGGACAGGACGCTGATATTTCACGGGACGCGCGGCCCGCGCCATCTGCCAGAGCTGAATCGACGCGGTGATGTGCAAAACGAGCGCCACGAGCAGCACCCCACGAGCTATCCATAACAACTCCGAGTGTCCGAACACCGGCGCGCCGACCTCACGCAAAAACTCAGCGTAGGCGTTGAATTTCTCCCGACCGGTGAAAACCTTGAGGTTCCCCGCCAAGTGCCCCACCACGTAGCCGAAGAACATCAGGCCCGTCACCGCCATGACCATTTTCTTGCCCACCGAACTGCGGTACAGCCGAAGTACTCGCCGCATGTTCCTATCCAATTCCGAATATTGAGTAGTGAATATTGAATATTGAATATTCAATATTCGAAATGGGGCAAGGCCTGCTCCCCGCTCCCTGATTCTACAGACTGACGCCTGACATCGTATTCCGCACGTGCTCGGCCGATTGCTGCAACGCCGCCCGTTCGTCGCTGCTCAGTTCGACTTCGATGATTTGCATGAGGCCGGCTGCTCCAAGCTTGCATGGCACGCCCAGGTACAGTCCCTCGAATCCGTACTCCCCCTCCAACCACGCGGCGCACGGGAGAATCCGCTTTTTGTTCTTGACGATCGCCTCCGCCATTTGGACCGCGGCGGCCGATGGCGCGTAATAGGCGGAACCGGTTTTGAGGTAAGCCACGATCTCCGCTCCACCCTTTCGGGTACGTTCCACAATGGCGTCGAGCTCGCTCCCATTGATCAACTGGGTCACCGGGATGCCCGAGACGGTGGTATACGAAATGAGCGGGACCATCGTATCGCCGTGGCCGCCCAGTACCATCGCCTGGATGTCCTCCACTGATATGTCGAGCGCCTGGGCGAGGAAACTCCGATAACGTGCCGTGTCGAGCACGCCTGCCATCCCCACGACACGTTCGCGGGGAAAGCCCGTCACCTCTTTTGCGACCCAGGCCATTACATCCAGGGGATTCGACACCACGATGACGATCGCATCGGGTGAACATTTCTTGATTTCTTCACTCACCGACTTGACGATTGCCACGTTGGTGCGCAACAGGTCGTCGCGGCTCATGCCGGGCTTCCGCGCAATCCCGGCCGTCACGATGAAAAGGTCGCTTCCGGCCGCGGGGCCATAGTCATTGGCGCCGATGACCCGCGAGTCGAATCCCTCGATCGGGGCGGACTCCCATTGGTCGAGGCCCTTTCCCTGAGGAACGCCCTCGATGACGTCAATCAGCACGACTTCACGCGCTAATTCCTTCTCGGCGAGGCGCTGCGCGGCGGTGGCTCCTACATGCCCTGCACCTACGACCGTGATCTTGTTCATTGGTTGTGTCCGATAGGCTGTTTAGGGTTCAATCGGAGCGCCTTCGAGATCGAGACCGATTTTTCTGACGCCCTCATACAAAACGATCCCGACGGCGGTGGCGAGGTTCAGGTTGCGAATGCCGTTCTGCATCGGGATGCGGAACAGGCGATCCGGATGCTTGTCACGGATTCGCTGCGGCATGCCCTCGGTCTCGTTGCCAAACACGAGCACTGAATTCTCGGCAATCGGGGCCTCGAGGTACGAGCGCTCCCCGTGCGCCGAGAAATATAAGCAACGATCGCGTGACACCGCGTCTCGGAATACTCGCCAGAACGGGTGTATCCAGAGGTCGACATGGTCCCAATAATCCAGACCGGCCCGTTTGAGTTCATCATCGCTTAGCGAAAAACCCATCTGCCCGACAACGTGCAAGGTGGTTCCGGTCGCGGCGCACAGCCGGGCCACGTTTCCCATGTTGGGAGGAATGCGAGGTTCGATTAGGACGACGGAGAGACCCATTCGTCGTTTTCCTTCCACGCTACCGAGCCATCCTGGAAGATCTCTTTTTTCCACACGGGCAGGCGTTTCTTGGCCTCCTCGATGGCATGTCGGCAGGCGGCGAACGCCTCGGCGCGGTGCGGTGCCGCAGCTACAACGGCAATGCTGATCTCACCGGCCGGAATCCGCCCCAGCCGATGTAGGCCGGCCACTCGAGCGTCCGGCCATTGCGCCATTGTTTCCGTGACGATCTTGCCGAACTCTGTTTCGAGCATCGTCTCGTAAGCCGAATACTCAATAGCATCGACCGGGCAGTCGGCGTTCCCCCCCCCCCCGCGCACCGAGCCCACGAACAGGGCCGTCCCGCCAAGTCCGGGATCCGCGACCTGCGCCAGCAGCGCGGCCGCGTCGATTGGCCGGCGGGTTACGAACGACACGTTATCCCCCGGCGAGAGGGGGTAACAACGCCAACTCGTCGCCGTCTTGAAGGGACGTCTCGGCGAGCACGTGCTCCTGGTTGATCGCCACTAGCGGTCGCTCCGGAAGCAGGCTCCCGTTGGGTACGCTACTCCGCAATAGCTTCACCGCGTCGCCGACCGTGGCGGGCTCGCCGAGTTCCAACGTCACCTCCTCGAGCCCCAGGACTTCTGCATACCGCGCGAAAACGCGGACGGTCACCGTAACTGTGGTGGAAGAGGAAGGCGCATCACGGAAGTGCATACAAGGCAAGAATGTACCGAGCCCCGCTCGGCGTGTCACCCCATACACGAACCTTGGTCCGGGCGATACGCCGGGGTGATCCCCGCCGCTAAGCTCTGTGTGGAAGGCCTACTGGGTGGAGAGGGTGTCGGCGTGGCCCGCGTGCGCTCCGTCGTTAGCCGCCACGACGGCTCGCAGTTCCTTGGACGGCTTGAATACCGGTACTGGACGCGCGGCAACTTCGACTGGCTCTCCCGTGCGTGGGTTCCGCGCCATCCGGGTCTTCCGATTTCTGATCTTGAAGGTACCGAACCCACGAATCTCGATATTGTGTTGGTCGGCCAACGCGCCCTTCACGGCTTCAAGGAACGCATCAATCACTCGAGCGCAGTCCTTTTTCGAGATCATGGGGCCCGCCGTTCGTGCAATCGTGGCGGTGACCTTCTCAACGAGATCAGCCTTGGTCATGTCCCCTCGGAAAGCGGAAAAAACAGCCGATTCGACGTCCCAGGCCAGGGCCGCCGGGGGAGCCATATTAGGAGCTTAACTGTTTACTGTCAAGGGTTTGCAGAAATTCAAGGAAGTGGGATCGGGCGTCGTGGGGGCCCGGTGAGGCCTCCGGATGGTACTGAACCCCGAAAACTGGGAGTTCTCGATGTTTGAGGCCTTCGACGGTGTGGTCATTGAGGTTAAGGTGCGTCACCTCAAGCTCCTTCGTACCTGACACACCCTTAGTCGTTCCCCTGACTACAAATCCGTGATTTTGGCTCGTGATCAGGACCTTGCCGGTGGTCAGATCCCGCACCGGGTGATTGCTTCCGCGATGCCCATACGGGAGCTTCTCGGTCTCGGCTTCGAAGGCCAACGCCAAGAGCTGATGTCCTAGACATATCCCGAATGTCGGCAATCCCGACCCTGCCAATTCCCGGATGGGGGCGAACGCATAGTCCACGGCCGAGGGGTCGCCGGGACCGTTGGAAAGGAACAGGCCGTCCGGGGCGAGTTCGCGCACCCGCGCCGCCGACGTCTGAGCCGGCACGACCGTGACGCGACATCCCAGTGAGGCAAAGATGCGCAGAATGTTTTCCTTCATGCCGAAGTCGTAGGCCACGACGTGAAAGCGCGCGTCGCCATTTCCGACAATACGTTCCCGTTCGACGGTTGCGGCGGACGCTAGATCCAGACCGGCCATGTGTGGGCTGGCATCCAGGGTTTGGCGAGCGTTGTCGTCAGGCTCGTCGCCCATGCCGATAACCGCACGCATCGCGCCTTGCGATCTGATGTGGCGGGCGATCTTGCGGGTGTCGAGGTCCTCTAGAATTGGAATGCCCTGCTCGACGAGCCATCCGTCCAACGATCCGGTCGATCGCCAATTGGAATGACTCCTCGAGAGTTCCCGGACTAACACGCCGGATACCTGTGGCTTTCCGGACGCCGACTCGACGTCTTCCGGATTGATCCCGTAATTGCCGATCATCGGCGCGGTCATCACGACGATCTGGCCCAGGTACGAGGGGTCTGTGAAGACCTCTTGATACCCGGTCAGATTTGTGGTGAAAACGATCTCGCCGGTGGTCAACGAAAAAGGATGGCGGGCGGTTCCTGAGAACCACACGCCATCCTCGAGTAGTGCGTATGCTCGTTCCAGTAGTGTCTTGTCGCCCCCGCCTCTAATTCCCAGTCGAATCTTGGAGTATGTTGGCGCCCGGCTGTGCCGGAAACGGTAACTGGACCGGGGTTGGCGCCTCCACCTGCCCCTCGAGCACCGAGGTTGGCACGGCGCTCGACCCGCTCAAAGCCGAAAGGGTGAGAGACAAACCAAGAAAGATTCCCCCGCACCACCAGGACATCTTCGTCAGGATGGTTGTCGCCTGGCGGCCGCCCAAAAAGGAGTCGGTGGATGCGCCGCCACCCATGGCGGCGAGGCCGCCGCCCTTGCCCGCTTGCAGCAACACAATTGTTCCCAGTATCAGGGAATCGATAATCAGTACGACGAGCAGAAAACGAAACATCTCGGTAAACCTCGCTGGGGCCGCAAGATACCGAGCCCCAGGGCCGGAGTCAATCGAGCCCCGCCGAACATATTTGTTGCCACGATTCGGGGTCCAACGACGCGCCCCCGACGAGTACGCCATTGATTGGCTGCTCACTCAACAACTCGGTCGCGTTCGCCGGTTTGACGCTTCCCCCGTAGAGTATCGGAATCTCTTTCCCCTCCCCAACGTGTTTTCTCAGCCAACGCCGAATAGCCAGGTGAACGTCGGCCGCGTCCTTCGGTGTGGCGTTCCGCCCAGTGCCGATCGCCCAAACGGGCTCGTAGGCGATCACTATCGTGGCAAGAGCCTCGGCGTCGATGCCTTCCAAAGCGCTGAGTTGCTCTTCGATTACGGAGAGTGTGGCTCCCGCCTCCCGCTCTTCCAGCTTTTCTCCGACGCACAGCACCGGAATCATATCGGCATCGAGCAGAGCCCGCAGCTTGAGAGCGGTTTCCTCGGTCGTCTCCCCAAACACGTGTCGGCGCTCCGAGTGTCCTACGAGGGCGGCGCCGGCGCCGGCATTCCTTGCCATCGAGACGCTCAGTTCGCCGGTGAAAGCTCCTTTCGGCTCCCAGTAGATGTTCTGCGCGCCCACCATCAGACTCGCATGGCCCTGCACTTGCTTCGACACGACCTCGATGGATACGGCCGGTGGGAAAAACCACACCGGTCTTTCGGGACGGGCTTCGTATCCGTCCAGAAATCGATCGAGGAAATCACGCGCTTCGGTCGGTCCGTGATGCATCTTCCAGTTCGCGGCAAAGAGGGTTTGCGTCATGCGTCATCCAGGGCTGCGATTCCAGGAAGTGGATTCCCCTGGAGAAATTCGAGCGAGGCCCCACCGCCGGTCGAAACGTGCGTGACTCGATCCTGCAGGCCCGCACTCGCCACGGCGGCCGCAGAATCGCCTCCTCCGACGATCGTCGTGGCACCGTTTTCGGTGGCGTCGGCGAGCGCACGCGCGATTGCACGGGTTCCCTCGTCGAACGGCGGCGTTTCGAACACCCCCATGGGCCCGTTCCACAAGACCGTAGCCGCGTTTTTGATGGTCGCCCCGAACGATTCGGTGGTTGCGCGGTCGACGTCGTACATGGCCCATCCCTCCGGGATCGCGTCGCGCGGCACCTCTCGCACCTCGGCACTGCCGCTCAACTCCTGAGCGATTACCGCTCCAGTGGGAAGTACGATCTTCCCGCCGGCCCGATCCATCAGATTCTTTGCTAGTTCTACCTTCTCGTCCTCGACCAACGACGTTCCGACTCCCAGCCCCAGCGCCACGAAGAACGTACACGCCATGGCCCCGCCGACCAGGATCGCATCGACCTTCGGTAACAGAGCCTCGATGACATCGATCTTACCCGAGATTTTTGCGCCGCCCAACACGGCCACGAAAGGCCGCTTGGCGTCCGACAAAGCCGCACCGAGGTATTGCAGCTCTTTCCTCATGAGAAGGCCGGCTACGGCCGGCGAAAGGAGCGCTGCTACGCCGGCTGTGGAGGCGTGTGCCCGATGCGCCGCACCGAACGCGTCGTTCACAAAGAAGTCGCCGAGGGCTGCGAGGATCTTGGCGGTTTGCGGATCGTTGGCCTCCTCACCCGGCAAGAAGCGGGTGTTTTCTACCAACGCGATCTCGCCGCGTTTCAAACGGCGCGTCACTTTGGCAGCGTCGGCGTCCGTTGGGTCAGCGATGAACGTCACCGGGGCCCCGATTTCGGTTTCCAGCGCGTCGACGACCGGCCGGAGTGAAAACTCCGGCTTCACTTTTCCTTTGGGCCGTCCCAAATGCGACAGGAGGACGAGTCGACAACCGCGTTGACGGAGCCAATCGATCGTTGGGAGAGCAGCACGGATCCTGGTGTCGTCCGCCACGCGGCCGTCGCGCAAGGGAACGTTGAAATCAACCCGCACCAAAGCCCGCAGACCCTCCACTCCCGCGGATGGAAGAGAATCGAGGGTCCGCTTACCCGAGCTGTCCACCGACATGCTCGATGAGGTCCACACAGCGGGCCGAGTACCCCATCTCGTTGTCGTACCACGAAGCGACGTGGACCAGTGTGCCCTCGATGACGTTGGTGCTCAATGCGTCCACCGTGCTGGAATGCAAGTCGCCGATGTAGTCGACAGAAACGAGGGGCTCGTTGCTCACTGCCAAGATGCCGTTGAGTGAACCGTCTGCCGCCTCTTGGAATGCGGCATTCACTGCCTCACTCGTTGTGGACCGCTCCACCACACACACCAGATCCACGAGGGAGACGTCGGCCGTCGGTACACGCAGGGCCACACCGTCCAGTTTCCCCTTCACTTCCGGGATCACGAGGGCGGTGGCACGCGCGGCGCCGGTGGACGTTGGGATCATCGACAGGGCCGCCGCCCGCGCGCGGCGCAGATCCTTGTGGGGAAGGTCCAGGATCCGCTGATCGTTGGTGTAGCTATGGACCGTGGTCATGAACCCACGGTGAAAGCCAAAGCTGTCGAGAAGAACTCTGACCACCGGAACCAGACAATTTGTCGTGCAGGAGGCGTTCGAGATGATATCATGTTTCGCCGCATCGTAATCGCCGTGGTTGATTCCCATCACGATCGTGATGTCTTCCTGCTTGGCCGGGGCGCTGATGATGACCTTTTTTGCACCGCCGCTGAGATGAAGTGCCGCCTTGTCTCGCTGGGTGAAGAGCCCCGTTGATTCCAAAACGATGTCGACGCCGAGATCCTTCCACGGCAACCGTCCCGGGTCGCGCTCGGCGAGCACCTTCATACCCTTCCCGTCCACCACCAGGGCGTCACCCTCGACGTTCACCTCGCCATCGAACCGGCCGTGAACGGAATCGTACTTGAGGAGGTGTGCGAGAGTCGCCGTGTCGGTGAGATCGTTGACTGCGATGACTTCTATATCTGCAGCATTTTGGCGTAAGGCTCGAAAGACGTTCCGACCAATGCGGCCGAACCCGTTGATTCCGATCCGAATAGACATGTTATCCTCGTGTGTCGAATGGTTACCGAACGATCCCGGCCAGCTTCCTACGACAGATTGCTCACCACGCTCGTCTCAAACGGCATCGCCCGCGCGAACGTAACCGCCCCGACGGTTGGCCAGCCTGCTGACGCCAGGGCGGTGGCCGCGGCGTCAAGCGTTGCGCCGGTGGTGAGAACGTCGTCTACCAGAATGGCCTGACGCACCCGAGAACCAGGTGCGCGAATCATGGCGGGCGCCTCGATGCCGACGAAGGCCCCCGCCACGTTCGCCAGGCGGGCCGCCGGTGTCAACGCCGTCTGGGTTTTCGTCTCGCGTGCGCGACGGAGGCACGCCGAGGCTACCGGCAATTGCCAGCGGCGACCCAGACACTCCGCAATCAAGAGGGCCTGATTGTAACCCCGCGTTCTGACTCGGCGGCGCCCCGCCGGAATCGGAACGAGCCAGCCGCCGGCGGGCCGGGGTAAAGTGCCCACCATCAAGTCGGCGATGAGGTCAGCCAGCGTGGTACAGTTTTCGTATTTGAGGTGGTGGACGACCGTGCGGGTGACGTTCTCCAACCAAAACGCGCTACGTACCCACCGGATTGCGGGAGACCACGCCACGCAAAACCGACACGGTCCCACTGGAGGCAGCGGTTGGTGACACCGATCGCATCCGCCGATTACCCGGCGGGCGCGAGAGCGGCACACCGGACACACCAGGCCGTCGGCCTCTTTCGCGGGCATCACCGAGCCGCAGACGACACAGGCATTGGGGAGCAGAAAACGCTCGAGCGATTTGGCGGCCTCGGCAATCATCGGTTCAACGCCCGCTCAACCGCGGCTTTCATCACTTCGCGGGGGGCTTCCACGTCGGGGAAAAACCGACCGAATGCCCGCAATCCCTGTGCGACCAACACCAGGCGCCCATCGGCGACCCGAGCGCCACGAGCGCGAAGGCCGCTACACCAGGGCGTCTCGCCACGCGCATACACCAAATCAAGCACAGCTTTACAGCCTTCCGCTCTGTCGTCGGCTATCGGTATGGGGTCTCCGGGTTGGAGTCCGAGAGGAGTGGCGTTGATCACGGTTCCGATTTGGCGTCCATCGTCTTCGAGGGCATCCGCTCCGATTCCGCTTGCCCACGCCGCGAAATCCGCCGCACGGCGGGAATCTCGTGACTGGACGAGCAGGGTCGCGGACGCATCCCGCGCCGCCGCGGCGATGGCGCGGGCCGCCCCTCCCGTCCCTGCCACGAGCCATGGATCGGGCGCGTCGAGCTGCTCGAGCACGTCCAGCACTCCTCCTACGTCGGTGTTGTCGCCCACGAAGCGGTTACCCTCGAGCCAGAACGTGTTGACCGCGTCCAGGTCGGTGGCAATGTCGGTCTTACGGAACAGCAGTTTAGCGCCCTC
>CAYLZR010000046.1:0-12690 GCA_964388145.1 uncultured Gemmatimonadaceae bacterium
CTGAGATTGCCAGCATACCGATTCGTGACCCGATCATCGGACCGTTGCGGGTGGCAGAGCTTCCCAGTGGCGAGCAGTTCTTGGTCGGGGTGACGGCACGCGGCGTGGTGACGGTGCAGTTGCCACCGATTGTGAATATCTTCCCGACGCCGCCGAAGCGGGACGACAGAGATCGATAGCGAGTTGCAAGCAATTGTGAAGCGACGAAGCCCGGCACTGCCGGGCTTTGTTGTGTGGTGAGGCCTCGAGCCCCCACCGCCCGCGGGCGGGTGGGGGTGGCCCTCTGACTTCTTTACCTCTTACTTCTCACTAGACCCATCGACGTCGAGAACAGCGTGATCCGATTCACTACGGCAGGCGAGTCTCACGGCAGGGCTCTCGTTGCGATCCTCGAAGGGATCCCGGCGGGGTTGCCGCTCGTCACGGAAGACGTCAACCGCGATCTGAAGCGGCGGATGCAGGGGTACGGGCGCGGTGGCCGCATGAAGATCGAGTCCGACGCGGTCGAGTTCATCAGCGGCGTCCGTGCCGGCGAAACCCTGGGCTCGCCCATCGCGTTGCACATCGCCAACAAAGACTGGGACAACTGGGCCGACGTGATGGATCCGGCCCCCAACCCGGACGGAGACAACGCCCGCCGGCGCCGGCTCACACGGCCGCGACCCGGACACGCCGACATGGTGGGCGTGTTGAAATACGACCGGGCCGATGCCCGTGACATCCTCGAGCGAGCGAGCGCCCGCGAAACCGCCGCTCGCGTTGCCTGCGGCGCCGTGTGCCGAAAGCTCTTGTCCGAGTTCGGCGTCGAGATCGGGAGTCACGTCGTCGAGTTGGGATCGGTAAAAGCAGACGTGCCCGACCCCCTTCCGACGCCTCTCAACGACGCGGCGGACCAGTCAGACACGCGTTGTCTGGATCCAAAAGCCACCGAGTCGATGAAAAAAGAGATCGACGCCGCGAAAAAAGAAGGCGATACGCTGGGTGGCATCGTGGAAGTTATTGCGCGCGGCGTCATCGTCGGTCTGGGATCGCACGTGTCGTGGGATCGAAAGCTCGACGGCCGGCTCGCGGGTGCGCTCATGTCCATTCCGGCCGCCAAGGGCGTAGAGATCGGACTTGGCTTCGACGTCGCGCGCCGCAGAGGATCTGAAGCACACGACGAGATCGGCTGGGATGGCCCGGCGATCACCGGTGGCGTCCTCCGCTCATCCAACCGCGCGGGTGGGGTCGAAGGTGGAATGACCACCGGCCAACCCCTCGTGATTCGCGTCGCCAAAAAACCGATCTCGACGCTCATGCGGCCGCTCGACACCGTCAACATCGAGACGGGCGAAGCGGCCAAGGCGCAGTCGGAACGATCTGATGTCACCGCGGTCCCGGCGATCGGGGTGATCGCCGAAGCGATGGTGGCGCTCGTGTTGGCGGATGCCCTGGTGGAGAAACTGGGAGGCGACACGCTGCAGGACATCCGCCAATCTTACGACGCCTACGTCCAGCGGCTGCAGCGGCGCTGGGACGACCTTCGGGGCAGCGGTGGTCGGTGAGCCCCGGCCATCTGATCCTCGTGGGGCTACCCGGGGCCGGCAAGACGACCGTCGGGCCGCTCATCGCCGCCGAGTTGGGTGTGGAGTTCGTCGACGTAGACACTCTTATAGAGGAAAGGATTGGCACTCCGGTCGCGACGATATTCAAGGACCAAGGTGAGGAGGCATTCCGAGCCCACGAGCGAGCGTTTGTGGCAGACCTCGTGTCCGGCGAGGCCCGGATGGTGATCGCCCCAGGCGGTGGCTGGGTTGTCCAGGACAAGGCGCTGGAGTCGGTGGCCGGGCGGGCTCTGACGGTGTACCTCGAGGCGACCCCGGCGACAGCGGCCGTACGGGCCCGGAATGGGGCCGTGAGGCCACTTCTTGGGCCCGACCAATCCGGATGGGAGGAGAGAATCGGGGAACTGTATCGGGAGCGCCGGCGCTACTATTCGGCGTGTGACCTCACGGTGGCCACAGGTGGCCTGTCGGCCGCGCAGGTCGCCCGGCGGGTAGCCGAACTTGCGCGAAACCACGAAGGGTTTTAATAATGCCCGCCCTGCCCACAAGTGGGCCAGGTAGTGTTGGTGGCGTAAGCTGTTGAAATAGAATGATTTATATGAACGGCCTAGACGGGGGAGCAACCCTTGCTAGGCCGTCGGACCTTGGAAAACCAGGAGCCTGTGATGTGCGACACCGATGGGTTGAGCCGGCGTTGAAGCCGGCATGCCATGGGTGCTGCGGGTCTAGCGCAGGGCTGGAGATATGAAGAAGGCAATGGCAAAGAAAAAAGGCGCGCTGGTGGTGGTGGAGTCACCGGCGAAGGCGAGAACGATTGGGAAATACCTCGGGAAGAACTTCACGGTGAAGGCGACCGTGGGTCACCTGCGGGATTTGCCGCAACGCGAGCTGGGTGTCGACGTCGATAACGGCTTTGCGCCGAAGTACGTCACGATTCGTGGCAAGGGAAAAACGCTCGCCGAGTTGAAGAAGGTGGCCAAGCGATCCTCCGACGTCTTTTTGGCGACGGACCCGGATCGCGAAGGCGAAGCGATCGCTTGGCATGTTGCCGATCAACTGGGGGACGGCGTGAGGATCCGCCGGGTGTTGTTCCACGAGATCACCAAAGAGGCCGTCGGGGAGGCGATGAAGAATCCCGTTCCCATCGATACCCTCAAGGTGGAAGCCCAACAGGCGCGCCGGATTCTCGACCGGCTGGTGGGTTACAAAGCGAGCCCGTTGCTGTGGAAGTCGGTCAAGACCGGCCTGTCGGCCGGCCGGGTGCAGACGGTCGCGCTGCGGCTGCTCGTTGAGCGCGAAGGCGAAATCGAAAAGTTCAAGCCGAAAGAATATTGGTCGATCGAAGTGGAGCTGGAGGCCAAGAAGAAGCAATTCACGGCGAAGCTTCATAAGATCGATGGCGCCAATCCCGACCTGAGGTCGGAGAAGGCGGCGAAACAGGTGGTGGGCGCCGTGAGCGACGTGCCGTTCGTGGTGTCCAAGGTGTTGCGGCGTGAACGTCGCAAGAGACCAGCCGCCCCATTCACCACGAGCACCATACAGCAGGAGGCGTCCAAACGTCTCGGGTTCTCCGCCCAACGCACGATGCGTACAGCACAGCAGCTGTATGAGGGCATCGAGGTGGAAGAAGAGGGCGCGGTGGGTTTGATCACGTACATGCGAACCGACTCCACCCGGGTGGGGTCGGCGGCGATCGACCACGTGCGCGAATTCATCGAGAAGAACTACCGAGCCGAGTACCTACCGGCGAAACCGAACACGTATAAGTCGAAGAACGTTCGCTCGCAAGACGCGCACGAAGCGATCCGCCCCACCGACGTCGAGCGCACGCCCGACGCGATCAAGAAAGCGCTGACGTCCGATCAGTACAAGCTGTACCGTCTCATCTGGCTGCGCTTTGTTGCGTCTCAGATGACCCCGCTGGTGTACGATACGACCACCATCGATTTCGAGGTGGACAAGTATCTGTTCCGCGCCACCGGATCTCTCGTGAAGTTCGACGGCTTCCAGGTGCTCTACCGCGAAACGAAAGAGGCGGAGGAGGGCCAGGATCCCGAGGATCTTGCTCCCGTTCCCGCGTTGCACAAGGGGGACAAGGTGGACGTGCTGGCCATCACGCCGAACCAGCACTTCACCGAGCCGCCTCCACGCTTCAGTGAAGCGAGCCTGGTCAAGGAGTTGGAGCGTCTTGGCATAGGTAGGCCGAGTACCTACAGCACCATCATCTCGACGTTGCGTAATCGCGACTACGCGGACGTCACCGATCGGCGTTTCACTCCGACGTCGCTGGGTCGGACCGTGTCGAAGGTCATGGTCTCGCGCTTTCCGGACATCTTCAACGTCCAGTTCACATCGGGCATGGAAGAAGAACTCGACAAGATCGAAGAAGGGAAGCTCGGGTGGCAGGCCGTGCTGACGGATTTCTACACCCCGTTCTCTAAGGATCTCGAGAACATCGACGTCGAGGCGATGATCCGTGAGGCGCACGACCTGGATGGGTTGGAAAAGGAGCGATGCGAGAACTGCGGCAGTGCGTTGACCGTCAAGAGCGGCCGGTTCGGTCCGTTCATCGCGTGCACCACCTACCCGGAGTGCAAGTTCACGCGTCCCATCAAGAAGGACCGGCCGCCGGACCGCCCCACGGACGAAAAGTGCGAAGAGTGCGGGTCGCCGATGGTGATCAAGACCGGCCGGTACGGCGAATTTCTGGCCTGCACTACGTACCCGGACTGCAAGCACACTCGGCCCGTTCCGCTGGGCGTCAAGTGTCCGGTCTGTGAAGTCGGCGACCTCACCCAACGCCGCACGAGGCGCGGCAGGGTATTTTATGGTTGCATTCGCTACCCGGATTGCGAGTACTCCACCTGGTATGAGCCGTTGCCGGAGGAGTGTCCCAAGTGCAAGAAAACCGGAGTCGAGCGCCGGTCGTCAAAGGCGCGGGGCGAGTATCGGCGGTGCATGCACTGCGAACACGAATTCGACGTGGAGGAGCCAGCAACGGCCGGCGCCGACACGTGAACGCCGCGGTAGTGGGAGGCGGCCTCGCCGGGTGCGAGGCGGCATGGACGCTCGCCGAATCGGGTGTCACAGTCACCCTGTATGAAATGCGTCCCAAGGTGGACACGCCCGCCCACCAAACCGATGGCCTGGCCGAACTCGTTTGCACGAATTCCTTCAAATCGATGGAAACCGCCAACGCGCACGGACTGCTGAAGGCGGAACTGCGTCTGTTGGGCAGCCTCTTGATGCGGGTGGCGGAAGAAACGCGCGTTCCGGCGGGTGCGGCCCTCGCCGTCGACCGCGCGCTGTTCAGTGAAGGCGTCACCAAGGCCGTTCGGTCGCACCCCAACATCGAAGTCGTCTGTGAGGAAATCACTACGCTGCCCTCGCCCGGCATTGTGGCAACCGGTCCGCTCACGTCCGACAGCTTGGCGGCTGCTATTCAGGAGCGGCTCGGCGCGTCGCACCTGGCATTCTTCGATTCCATCGCGCCGATCATCTTGGCGGACTCCCTCGATGAAACCGTGCTGTACCGCCTGTCGCGGTATGGTAAGGGAGGTGGTGATGATTACCTCAATGCGCCCTTCGATCGCGAGCGCTATTATGCGTTCATCGAAGCGATGGTGGCCGCGGACCAGTACGAGGGACACGACTTCGACAAGATCGCGTACTTCGAGGGTTGCCTCCCGGTGGAAGAGATGGCTCGCCGGGGGCCGGACACATTGAGGTTCGGACCGATGAAGCCGGTGGGCCTGCCGGACCCCCGCACCGGACAGGAACCCTACGCGGTCATGCAGCTTCGATCGGAGGATCGTGCGGGCCAAATGTGGAATATGGTCGGATTTCAGACCCGCCTGCGCACCGGCGAGCAACGAAAAGTGTTCCGCCTGATTCCGGGCTTGGAGAATGCCGAGATGCTTCGGTGGGGTAGCGTGCACCGCAACACGTATCTCAACACGCCGGCTGTGCTGTCGCCCCACCTGTCGGCGCGGGACGACGATCGCCTGCTGTTCGCCGGCCAGCTCGTGGGCGTCGAAGGGTACACGGAGTCACTCGCGTGCGGCCTGCTGTGCGGGATCAATCTCGCGCGCATCCTCGGCGGCGCCGAGCCCCTGCTCCCACCCGAGAACACGATGCTGGGAAGTTTGGTGCGATACGTGCATGGCGCCGATCCAAAGAAGTTTCAGCCGATGAACGCCAACTTCGGTTTGCTGCCGCCGCTGCCGAACAAGGTCCGCGACAAGAGAAAGAAGCGCGAGGTGCTCGCAACGCGCGCGCTCGAGGCGATGGCCGAGTTCGCAGCGCGGTTGAGCGGCGTGCCGACGTGATGGACACGGCTACCGCGCAGCGACCGGAGTGCGAGGCGTTCATCGCGTATCTCACGCACGAACGGAACGATTCAGAGCATACGGTCAAAGCGTATCAGCGCGACCTCGACACGTTCCAGGATTTTTGCGACGACTACTTTGGCGGGGCGGGAGCGTGGACGTGGGAGTCGGTAGACAGACTGGCCATTCGAAGCTTCATGGGAGAGCTGACGCGGGGCGGTCTTACGAAGCGGTCGGTCTCGCGCGCGGTTTCGACGCTTCGGTCCTTTTATCGGTTTCTCAACGAGCGATATGATTTGTCGGTGAACCCTGCGGCCGCGGTGCGGCTACCCAAACTGGAAAAACCGCTGCCGGCCGTACTCGATCGACGGCAAGTCGAAGAGCTGTTCCAGCTCGCGGAACTGCGCGCGTCGGAAAACGACTTTGGCAGCCTGCGCGATCTCGTGATGTTGGAGTTCTTCTACAGCACGGGTATGCGTCTCGCGGAGTTGGCCGGTCTCAACGTGGCCAACGTCGACATCGTGAGCGAGCAGGTCAAGGTGCGCGGCAAGGGACGCAAGGAACGCATTCTACCGCTTGGCAATCACGCGCTCAACGCACTGCGGCGATACCTTCCGGTTCGCGAGGAGCGTCTTGCGGGCCGCGCCCACGGCGGGCGGGCCGAGCGGGCGCTATTCCTGTCAGCCCGAGGCACACGTCTGTCATCTCGCGGGGTGCAGTACATCGTGCGAAAGTTTCTGGACTCGCTGGGCGGCGACTCCGCGCTCAAGGTGCACAGCCTGCGGCACAGCTTCGCCACGCATTTGCTCGACGCGGGCGCGGACCTGCGGGCCGTTCAGGAACTGCTCGGCCATGCATCGCTCAGCACGACACAGGTGTATACTCATACGAGCATGGAACGACTGAAAAAGGTGTACAATCAGGCGCATCCGAGGGCATGACTGATGTGAGCGGTAAGCCGTGAGCCGTAAAGGACCTGGGCCTCCTGACACCTAAAACCTAACACCTAACACCTAGCTAAATGGACTCCGGACAAATCACTCACAGCACCACGATCCTCTGCGTCCGCAAGGACGGCAAGACCTCGATGGGTGGCGACGGACAGGTCACCGTCGGCGAGACGGTCATGAAGAGCAAAGCCAACAAGGTGCGTTCCGTGAGCGACGGCAAGGTCCTGGCGGGCTTTGCCGGAGCCGCAGCGGATGCGTTTACGTTGTTCGAGCGTTTTGAGGAAAAGCTGAAGCGTTATCCGGAAAATCTGCCGAAGGCGGCCGTGGAGTTGGCGAAAGATTGGCGCAGCGATCGCGTGTTGCGCCGGCTCGAGGCGCTGCTCGCGTTGGCAGACCGCGATCATTGTTTTGTCGTGAGTGGAAGCGGTGAGCTGATCGAACCGGACGACGGCGTGTTGGCGATCGGGTCGGGTGGGAACTACGCGTTGGCCGCCGCCAGGGCGCTGGTTCGGTACTCGGACTTTTCTGTGCACGAAATAGTCGAAAAGAGTTTGCAGATAGCAGGGGAAATCTGCGTATATACGAATGACAATTTGACGATCATGGATATCTGATCGACGTAATGGAGTTCTACATAGATGAGTGACTCGACGGAACAAGCGAAGGTGGTCGCTCCCACGATGGAGCAGACGCCAGCCGAAGGACACCAACCGTGGCTCGAGGAACTGACGCCCCGGCAAATTGTCGCCGAGTTGGACCGATATATCGTCGGCCAAGACGACGCAAAAAAAGCCGTGGCCATCGCGATACGAAACCGCTGGCGGCGCGCGCAGGCTCCGGAAGATATCCGAGACGAGATCCTTCCCAACAACATCATCATGATCGGGCCGACGGGTGTCGGAAAGACGGAGATCGCACGCCGCCTCGCCCGATTGTCCGGTGCGCCTTTCATCAAAGTCGAAGCGTCGAAGTTCACCGAAGTCGGATATGTGGGCCGCGACGTGGAGTCCATGGTGCGCGATCTCGTAGACAACGCCATCAACATGGTGCGCAGCGAACGGGAGGACGAGGTGTTTCCCACGGCGGAGGATCGCGTGGAGGAGCGGATTCTCGATCTGTTGCTTCCGCCACCTGCGTCCGAGGCGACACCCACCCCGAAGCCGCAGACATCCGAGCAGCCTTCACCTCAGCCGTCCGACGAAAGCGGCGCCGACGTGCGGCCGTTGTTTGTCGTGTCGTCCGGCGGAGAAGTCGAGGCTACAGACGGTAGTTCGGAAACCGCCGCCGCCCAAGCGGCGAGACACAAGAGAACACGCGAAAAGCTGCGGCAGTTATTGCGTGACGGGAAACTCGAGGATCGCGAGATCGAGGTCGAGGTGACGCAGCAGGGATTTCCGGTGCTCGAGCTGATGCAGCAGCCCCAAGGCATGGAAGGCCCCGACGTCAACCTGACCGAAATGTTGCAGGACATGCTGCCCAAGAAAACCAAGAGACGTGTCGTGAAGGTGTCGGAGGCTCGACGGATTCTGCTCGACGAAGAACTCAAGAAGCTGGTCGAGATGGAAGACGTTATCACCGAAGCGCTCGACCGGGTGGAGAACCACGGCATGATCTTCATCGACGAGCTCGATAAGGTGGCGGGCGAGCGTTCCCAGTCGGGTCCGGATATCTCACGCGAAGGCGTGCAACGCGACCTGCTGCCGATCGTGGAGGGCTCGACGGTGCAGACCCGTCACGGATACGTGCGCACCGACCACATCCTGTTCATCGCCGCCGGTGCGTTCCACGTGTCGAAGGTCTCGGATCTGATTCCCGAAATACAGGGACGGTTTCCCATTCGGGTCGAGTTGAAGACGCTCACGCAAGCCGACTTCGTTCGCATCATGACGGAGCCGGAGAACGCGCTCACAAAGCAGTATCAAGCGCTCTGCGCGTCGGAGGGCGCCGAGCTGGGCTTCACCGAGGCTGGAATCGAGGAGATCGCGCGCATCGCCATGACCGTCAACGACCGGCTCGAGAACATCGGCGCCCGACGGCTTCACACGGTCATGACCACCCTGCTCGACGACGTCCTGTTCGACCTGCCGGATGTGCCGGAGAAAAAGATCGTGTTCGACGCACCGGAGGTACGCGAGCGGCTCATGAAAATCGTCGAAGATCAGGACCTGAGAAACTACATTCTCTAGCGATTGTGAGCCTTTACACGCCCCTTCTTCGGCGCTAGACTCCTCCCTCCGAACCTGTCATTTTGACCCTCCACGACTGCGGAGTATGCCGAAAAGGGACTTTTTGGCGGTCACCGACCTCTCCAAGGCTGAAATCTTGGATCTGTTTCGGTGTGCGGCGGAGCTGAAAGCAGGGGGAGGTGCGTCCCAACCTCTCGCCGGCCGGACCCTGGCGATGATCTTTGCGAAGAGCAGTACGAGGACCCGCGTCTCCTTCGAGGTGGGGATGTACCAACTCGGAGGGCATGCGCTGTTTCTCTCGTCCCGCGACATCCAGTTGGGACGCGGGGAGCCGATCAAGGACACGGCCCGGGTGATATCGCGTTATGTGGATGGCATCATGATCCGCACGTTTGCACATGGTGACGTCGAGGAGTTCGCCGCCCACGCCACAGTGCCGGTCATCAACGGCCTCACGGATCTGCTGCATCCCTGCCAAGTCCTCACGGACATGTTCACGGTGCAAGAAGCTATCGGCGACCTCGAGCACCGTGTCGTCGCGTGGATTGGCGACGGCAACAACATGGCGAACTCTTGGTTGAACGCGGCCGCCACGATGGGCTTCGAGTTGCGGTTGGCGTGCCCGGAGGGATACGAACCGGATCGCGACATCCTGACTGCCGCCGAGCAGAAAACCAAGGTGACCGTCACGCGGGATTTGCAGGAAGCCGTGAGCGGGTCACACGTCGTGAACACCGACGTGTGGGCGTCGATGGGTCAGGAAGGCGAGTCCGAGGTCCGTGCCAAGGCGTTCGAAGGGTACTCGGTCGACCGGAAGCTGATGGAGTTGGCCGCCGCCGACGCAATCTTTCTTCACTGCCTGCCGGTCCACCGTGGCGAAGAGGTCGAAGAGGAAGTCTTTGAGGGTCCACAATCGCGCGTATTCGATCAGGCCGAAAACCGGCTGCACGTTCAGAAGGCTCTAATGGCGAAACTCTTGGGGTGAAAGGGAAAGACCAATGAGCGGGAAACGGACACCGTTCTACCATCTCCACAAGTCGTTGAATGCAAAGATGACTGAATTCGCCGGCTTCGAGATGCCGGTGCAGTATCCCAGCGGTATCACCAAGGAACACGAAGCCGTGCGCACCGGCGTGGGAGTGTTCGATATCTCGCACATGGGAGAGTTCGAGATCACCGGTCCCGACCGCAATGCGTTTGCACAGCGCATCACTTGCAACGACGTGGGCGCGATGGTGGACGGTCAGGCGCAATATTCGGCCATACTCACGGAAGAGGGCACGTTCGTCGATGACTGTCTGGTGTACCGGTTCGACGACAAGATCATGATGGTGGTCAATGCGGCCAACATAGAAAAAGACTGGGAACTTATCGTCGGAAAGAAGGCAGGCATCAACGTGCGGCTGCGCAACATAAGCGACGACGTGGGCTTGCTTGCGGTGCAAGGCCCCAAAGCCGAAGAGCTGCTTCAGTCGATCACGAAGATCAACCTGTCGCGAATCAAGTACTACCACTTCGACACCGGTAAGATCGGCGGTGTGGACTGCTTCATCTCCCGTACCGGTTACACCGGCGAAGACGGTTTCGAGTTGTACTTCCGGCCCGCAGACGCCGAAATCTTGGGAAGCACGCTCATCGGTCACGGTCGTGGAGAGCCGATCGGTCTCGGAGCGAGGGACTCGCTCCGCCTTGAGGCCGGGTACGCCCTGTACGGCAACGACATCGACGACACCGTGAACCCCTATGAAGCCGGGCTCGGATGGATCGTGAAGCTGAACAAGGGCGCGCCGTTTATGGGTCGCGCGGCGTTGGAAGCCGTAAAGGGGCAGGGACCAAAACGCCAACTCGTGGGCTTCAGAGCAACGGAGAAAGGCTCCATTCCCCGGCACGGTTACGACGTGTATCTCAAGGGCACGAAGGTCGACACCGTGCGCAGCGGTGGTTTCGGCCCCAGCGTGGGCGAAGCCATCGGCACCACGTACTTGCCATCGCACTCGGTCGATCCGGGCACCGAGATCGAGATCGATTGCCGCGGCAAGAAGGTCAAAGTCGAGGTGGTGAAGATGCCGTTTTACAAGGACGGGAGCGTCAAGAAGGGCTGACCGCGCAGGGAGCGCGGACGTCATGGCGGTACGACTTGCGGTGCTCACCATTTCGGACCTCGGCGCGGCCGGGGAACGGGCCGACACGTCCGGCGACCTGATCGTTGCCTGGGCGGGCGAGCACGGGTTTGACATTGCCGCGCGAGAGATCGTCCCCGACGAGAGCGACCGCATCGCATTGCATCTCTGCCGTTGGGCCGACGAGGCCACCGCCGACGTCATCCTCACGACCGGTGGCACGGGCCTTGGCCCACGCGACGTGACACCCGAAGCCACGCAAGCGGTGCTCGATCGTGCCGCGCCGGGTATCGCCGAAGCGATCCGGGCTGCGGGGTGTGCCCAGAATCCGCGCGCGGCGCTCTCGCGCGGCCTGGCGGGCACGCGCGGCGCGGCCCTCATCGTCAACCTCCCGGGAAGCCCGTCGGGAGTGAAAGACGGTCTCGCGGTGCTCGGCCCACTCGTCGAACACGCCGTGCAGTTGCTCACCAACCAACCGACGGACCACTGATGGCCGACACGATTCTGCTCACCATGGACGACCTCGAAGCCGCGGTTCGCGTGAACGCGAAGCTGGAGGCCGATGGCGAAAAGACGGTGTTGGTGTCGGCCATGGACGACGTGCGCGGCGCGGTCAAGAGCGCGAATCCCGACGTCATCATTCTCACCGGAGCGCTGCACGAACGTCCCGCGCGAGAATTGATTCGACTGGCACGCGACCGTTCGATCTCCACACTCGGCTTGCTGGAGGAGACGGAGTCCGATCCGCCGAAGACTGCGCACCAGTTACGCCTCACCGGCTGGCTCGTCAAACCGGTGGAGGTGGAACAGGTCGTCGCTACGGCACGCCGCTTGATCGAAAGACGACGATTGCAAGAACGCACCGGGATCTTGGGAGAGAGCGGCGCCGTGCAAGAGATGCTCGTGAAGATCGAGCAGATGGCGCCGGTGTCGTCCACCGTATTGATCGAGGGAGAGTCGGGTACGGGCAAGGAGTTGGCGGCGCAAGCCCTTCACGAGCTCTCTCCGCGACGAGACGAACCGTTCATCGTGGTGAACGGTTCGGCACTGACCGAAACGCTGCTCGAGTCGGAGTTGTTCGGGCACGAGAAGGGATCGTTCACCGGGGCCGCCGAGCGACGACTCGGGCGGTTCGAGTTGGCCGACCGCGGCACGCTCTTCCTCGACGAGGTGGGCGAGATGGCGCCGGCAACCCAGGTCAAGCTCCTGCGCGTATTGGAGAACCGCAAGTTTTTCCGCGTCG
Source organism: uncultured Gemmatimonadaceae bacterium (assembly GCA_964388145.1). Taxonomy (GTDB): domain Bacteria; phylum Gemmatimonadota; class Gemmatimonadetes; order Gemmatimonadales; family GWC2-71-9; genus B3T1B10. Next base: position 12,372 of record CAYLZR010000046.1, read on the forward strand.
GCGGCACCGAACCGATACACGCCGACGTTCGAGTCGTGGCCGCCACCAACCGCAGGCTCAAAGATAGGGTCGCGCTGGGCGAGTTTCGCGAAGATCTATTCTTCCGGCTCAACGTATTGTCGATCTATCTGCCGCCGTTGCGCGAACGGCGCGACGATATCCCGATTCTCGTGCGGCAATTCGTCAAGGAGTTCAGCGAGGAGCACAACAAACCGTTCGGCGGTATCACTCCTGAGGCGATGCAGTTACTCGTGAGCGCGCACTGGCCGGGCAACGTTCGCCAGTTGCGCAACCTGATCGAATCGATGGTGGTGCTCGC
>CAYLZR010000047.1:0-12644 GCA_964388145.1 uncultured Gemmatimonadaceae bacterium
ATATTCGCACCACCACCTTCCCCATCTGCTTTCCGGCGCGCAGTCGTTCGACGGCCTCGACGCCACGCTCCAACGGGAAAGTGGAATCGACCCGGGTTCTAAGCTTCCCCTCTCCCAACAGCTCGATGATTTGCATGTAGTCCTTCGCGTTCCCCATGGTAGACCCCATGATCGTGTACTGATTCCAGAAAACCCTACGGACGTCCGACACGACCATCGGGCCGGTGGTGGCACCACACGTCACGAGGCGGCCTCCCTTGCCAAGCGCTCTCAAAGAATGCTCCCAAGTCGCCTCGCCAACGTTGTCAACCACGACGTCGGCTCCATGTCTGTTCGTGACGTTCCGCACTTCCCGAGCCACATCGACTTCGTTGTGGTTCAACATGAGGTCGGCGCCCATGTCACCCGCGATGGCGAGTTTTTCTTTGCTCGATGACGTGACGATGACAAACGCCCCAAGCACCTTTGCGATCGAAAGCGCAGCGCTCGACACGCCACCTCCGACACCCCAGATCAATACCACCTCTCCCGGTTGCAAACGCGCACGGGTGTGCAGCATCCGCCATGCGGTCAACGTGGCCAATGAATACCCTGCGGCTTCGGCCCACGAGATCGGCGGATGCGGGTCGGGTGGCGTCGGCACGATCGCGACGTTCTGATGGGGAAGGACGATATACTCTGCCAGGGTGCCCGGCAGGTGCTCGCCCACAAGCCGATACTCGAGGCAAAGCGAGTGCTCTCCCGCGAGACATTGTTCGCACCGGTAACACGATATGCCGGGATTGAACAGCACGCGGTCACCGGGTTGAAACCGATTGACTTCCTCACCGACGGATTCCACCACGCCTGCGCCGTCGCCACCGAGAATGTGCGGGAAGTCGAGCTTCAAGCCCGGCAATCCTTCCATGGCAAAGAGGTCCAGGTGGTTGAGCGCGCCCGCCCGCAGCGCAATCCGGACGTCGCCGGGGTCGGAAATCTCCGGAGCCGGCACGTCAGCCAACTCGAGCATCGACGTATCGCCGTGCCCGCGCAGCACCAACGCTCTCATGGATCGATTGGCGTTATCGCTTGAAGGATGGGAGGAAGAACTGCGCAACCGGCGGAACGGCCGGCACTTCTATCGGAATGCCGGAGTTGGCTCCGGAGAGTTGCATGAGGAACAACCTCCGAACCGAACGTCTACCGGGGGGCTGCACCGTGAACGCCACCGTGTTTCCGTCAGCGGAGATGGTGTACCCCCACACCCAGACGTCGACAGGAGTGACTTGAGCGGGCGTGCTCGTACCGAGATCCAAGCTCATGACGGTCCGGATCTGATTGCGTCGGTTTCCATGCTGGGTCACGTAAGCCAGTCGCCCGTCCGGGAACCAGCCTGGGATCATCTCGAGTTCTTGGGTCTCCAGCACTGGCCGCTGCTGTTGTCCGTCGAGCGACATGAGATAAATGTCGGTGTTCACTTGGTACGCGATCGTCGATCCATCCGGCGACACCGCGGGGTGATTGTCCCTCGTCGGTCCCGACGTGAGCTGGCGCGGATCGGTGCCGTCGGCATTGATGATGAAGATGTCGCCGCCGGCGCCGTAGACGATCTGGCTGCCGTCGGGCGTCCAAGCCGGCCAATCCTCCAACACCGCATCGGGCGTGGAGGTCAGTCGCACTTTATTGGAACCGTCCGCATACATCACGACGATCTTCTGGCTCTGAATGCCGGTTTCACTACCGGTGGAATTCGTAACGTATGCAATGCGTGAGCCGTTGGGAGAGAAACGCGCGGCCATCTCCGTCCAGTCATCATCCGTAATCTGTGCGATCACAGCCACCGAATCGGGATCGAACGCGTAGAGATCCGGCTGGCTCCTTGCATCGTAGCCGGTGAACAAGATCCGGCCTTGCACGTACACGTCGGTGGTGTCGGCGTCGCCCCAGTCCGCGGTAGCGACGATTTGTACAGTCCCAAATCCAGCGGCGGTTACGGTGCCGTTGGCGTCGACGGTCGCGACATCAGGAGCAGTGGACGTCCACGTGAGATTGCTGGCGTCGCTCAGGGCGTTGCCGGCGTCGTCCACGAACGACGCGTGGAGCGTCGTCTGCTCGCCCTTGCTCAACCCCACATGCTGCTGGCCGATCGCGATGTTGGGACTCATCACCTCGACGGTCCAGGTCGCTTCAACGCCGCGACCGCGTGCGATCAATCTGGTAGTGCCCATCTTGCGACCAGTGACGCGGGCCGTCTCACGATCGATGGAGATGATGGTCCGATCCTCGATGACCCACGACGCGCGGGCTTCTTCGATTACCACCTCGTCACGATCCAACATCTGCACGTCGAAAACGACTGAGCCGCCCAACGGGATGAGAACCGGTCCTTCGTCGGGTCGCGGCAAAACTTCCAGGTACGCCACCGGCCGGTGCACGATGACCGGCATGCGAACGGTTGTCCCAAAACCCCGAGCGATCACTTCGGTGGCTCCGGCCGTTACGCCAGTCACCTCACCACTTGTCGACACGAACGCCACGTTGGGGTTCGTCGTCGCCCACTGAAGTGCTGTATTCGTGATCGGTCGGTTGTTTTGCGACGGGACGACGACAACCAGCGATGCCGACTCCGTCGGCGGCAAGGAGAGCAGGTCCCGTTGAAACCGGAATTCCTCTATCGTAACGTTTACGACCACCCGATCCACAAGACCCGGGCCGGCGTTTGCCTCGATGACGCCGCTGCCATTCGTAATGCCGACGACCACGCCCTGCTGGTCGACAGTGGCCACCTCTTGGCGCAGCGACCTCCATGCCACCCGGCGGCACAACGCGGCGGCGCCGTCCGCACGCACGAAGCGCGTCTCGAGAGTCATCGACTCGGTCAATAGAAGCTGGATGGGGTTCGGGAGAACTTGGAGCCGCGTGGGATCGCCCGTACCTGCCACGCCACACCCCCGCGTCACGCTCACGGCAACGAATTCCTCGATGGTGCCAACCCGTACGCTCAGTCGAGTGGCACCCTCGGAGACGCCGACGACAGTGGCGATGTTGGGCGTAGCCGGGCTAAAATCCACACGCGCCACATTAGGCGCACCCGACGACCATGAAAACTGGGCAGCCGGAACGACATTTCCCCTGTTATCGTACGCGGTAACCAACACACTCACGCGTTCCCCCACGCCAACTTCGACGGTCAGCGGCGCGATCTGAAGCAATGTAACAGTCTGAGCTGAAGCCGCTTGCGGAAGCATGAGGAGGAGTGCGAGGGGAGCGGCAAATGCCGCTTGGCGGTTCGGCATGATACCAGGCGCGTCTTTGTGGTTACAAGAAGCGTAAATCCAACTGCCACTTTGGGATAACACGTCAACGTAAAGTCAGCGGTCAAGCACTGTCAAGCCAGAGAAAATGGGACGTTGCGGCCTTGTCGCCCCCGAGCAGAAACTGCGGCCTTGCGCGGCGCTTGTTCAGGAGCAACCTATACGACCCCGGAGCATCGTGGCAGGGCATCAACAGTGCTGTTCACACACCCACGCAATCCACAGGGCCACCGGCCAGTGTATGACTCTTCGCTCACTAATTGATAAGCGCGTCGTAGCGTTCGCGTATGTGCTGTTAGTCACAACGACCGCATGTGATTCGGGGACCGGCAAGGTGGTGTATGCGGGTGGCACACTCTGGAACGGAACGGGCGTGCCTCCCATCTTCGACGCGGTCATCATCGTTTCAGACGGACACATCGAAGCAGCGGGACCGCCCGATTTAGTGGCCATTCCACGCGGCGCCGACGTGCGGCGTGTTGACGGTCGCTGGCTCATCCCCGGTCTCATCGACGCGCACGCGCACGTCGAGCGCTGGATGATGTCCCCCTTCTTGGCTCATGGCATCACCGCCGTGCGTGGGGCAGGCGGGGAGATGGACAGCGTAGTGGCGCTGCGCGACGACGCACTGCTAGGATCCACGCTGTCACCGCGGCTTTACATCTCCGGTGCGGCGATCGATGCGGCGCCCGCGAATCCCCCGGAGGTTGGGGTCCGCAACGCTACCGAAGCACGCAGGGCGATCGACGAACTCGTGCTCGTGGACGCCACGCACGCGATCATTTCGACGAAGATGACGAGCGCGTTGCTCAGGCCGCTGATGGACGAGGCCAACTCCCTAATACTGCCGGTCGCAGGCCACCTCGGACGGATCAACGCCATCACCGCGGCCCGTGCCGGAGTGATGGCCATAGAGCATCTGAGCGGAATCGTCGAAGCAACGGTGACCAACCCGAGTGCATACTTCCGGGCACACAGCAACTTCTACGCTGGACGAAAGATGGTGCTCCAGGGATGGACCACGCTCGATTCCGCGCGGCTCGACCGCACCGCAAGAGCGCTCGCCGACGCGGGAGTCGTGATCGTTCCAACACTGCACTACCTCGAGGCCTTTTCACGGCTGCGCGATCAGCGCTACATCAGTTCGCTGGATCTCTCGCCTGTACCCGAATCGATCCGCAACGGTTGGAACATTGCGCGCCTCGTTCGCGAAGCCCGTCTGACCGGCCGGGATTTCACGACGTTCCGGCGTGCCCGGACGCGGCAGAACCTGTTCGTGCGCCGCTTCCGTGCCGCGGGCGGAGTCATCGCAGCGGGGAGCGATGCCCCTGAGACACTCATGGCGCCCGGCGCCGGCTTGCACGCCGAAATCGCGCAATTGGCCAGAGCCGGACTCTCTCCAAAGGATGCGCTGCTCGCAGCGACCCGTGACGCCGCCGTGTTGCTTGGTGTGGATTCGATCGGCACGATCGAGGCAGGGTCCGTTGCCGATTTTATCATCTTGACGGCCGATCCGTTGCAAGACATCGCGAACACGAAGGCCATCGAGTTCATCGTCTTCAAGGGCGAGCGTTATTACCCGGAAGACTTTGGGCGGTGACTCCGCCAGAATCCTCGCTGGTGGTGATTCATGCCGACGAGAGCTGCCTCGGTAACCAAAATGAAGGCCCCAGCCGCGGAGGCGCAGGCGCCTTGATCGAGTGCACCGCCAACGGAAGTCCAACGCGACGGGATTTTTATCTATGCTCTCCGAGTACAACGAACAACCGAATGGCGCTCACCGGCGCCATCGAACTATTGAAGCTGCTCGCCGGATCCGGCCATGTGGCGTACTACTCCGACTCGCAGTACCTCGTCAAAGGCATCACCGAGTGGGTATTCAACTGGGAGCGCCGCGGTTGGAAGCGCAAGGGAGGGGCCGTTGAGAACCTCGATCTATGGCAGGAACTGCGGCGTGTCACCCGGCACCGCAAGGTCGCATGGGAATGGGTGCGAGGTCACGCCGGTCACGTGAAGAATGAATACGCGGACTACCTTGCGGTTCGTGCCGCCGGCGATCAGATGGCCAGCGACGGTCTTGCGGCTTCCGAGTTCGGATCATGGCTTGCGCAACAGCAATCCAAAGGCAAGTTCTCGGGATACGATCCAGACCACGACTTTGCTCGACTCGCTGGAGATCAATCGACACCCGCATGACCACGTGCAAAGACCAGGTACCGGAGAACACGCATCCGCTCAACCAGGCCGATGACGGCGCTGCCCCGGACACGTCACGCATACCACTGTACGAGGTCTACATGAGAATGGCGGAGGAACTCGCAAAGCGATCCACCTGCTCGCGGTTACAGGTTGGCACCGTCCTGACCGATGCGACATTGGAGAATGTGCTCGCGATTGGCTACAACGGAAACGCCAAGGGCTTGCCTAACCGATGCGACTCGACGGTCCCCGGAAGTTGCGGTTGCATTCACTCCGAGGTGAATGCGCTGGTCAAGGCGCCTGGTGCGGTGAAGGACAAAGTGGTTTTCGTGACCAATAGCCCTTGCGTGATGTGCGCCAAACTAATGATCAATTCGGGAGTGACTCACATATTCTACCGTACGGCGTACCGTGATCCGAGCGGCATTGAGCTGTTGACGAGCGCCGGCGTGACACCCGTGCTCTACGATCGTTGGAAAGAAGAGTGGAGGTAATGTGGCGGCGATAGATGAGGTCGAACGTCTCTTCAGACATCTAGTCGACGTGCTTTCGGAATCGGACCCGGAACGCCTCAAACGCCCGATTCAGATTTCGGAGATTTACCAGAGCATCCTGCCGTATAGACACCATCGGTCCGCCCTGGGCTTTGACACCAGCGAAGACTATGAGATGGCAGTGTTGCGGTTCCTGTCAGGCGACGGTGGGTTCGCGTCACTCGACCCACCAGAAGTACAGGATGCTTTGGCCGAAGAGGCTCGGTCGATCAATCCAAACCCGGGCGCGTTTCGGGAGTATGCGGCCGCGAGAATCTACCTGAACGCGGGCGCGGTTCGGACGGTCACCGAGGCACAGGAAGCATACGCTCCTCCCCGCGATGCCAACGACGATCAGGACGTGCACCAGAAGTTTTCCTACGAAGAGCGCGGCCCTTTCGCGCCGGACCGGGACGTCCTGGATCTCACCACGGCAAAGATGCCGGTGGTTGAGGACGAACCCGACATTACAGCGCCGCTCGCGGAAGGCGTCCCGTTCGCCGGAAAGGCGTGCGTGTATTGTGGCGAACGACTTCCGAGCGGCCGCGTGGTCAAGTTTTGTCCGTTTTGCGGACGAGACCTCCGGATGGTTGAGTGTCCTTCGTGTGGATCCCAGCTCGAGGCAGGTTGGCAGTACTGCCTCACCTGCGGCGACCCAATAGGAACGTAATTCGTTGGATCGCCGCATCCTGGTCGCCGTGATCGGAGGCGACGGCATCGGGCCCGAAGTCGTCGCCTCTGCTATTCCAATCATAGAGGCCGCCGCCGAACGACACGGGGCGGCAATGGTGTGGGAGCATCTGCCCCTCGGCGCGAGTCATTACCTCGACACCGGCGAGACCCTTTCCGACAAAGTCTACGAACATCTCCGGGACGACGTGGATGCGATATTCCTCGGCGCGCTCGGCGACCCGCGTGTGCCCGGCAACGAACACGCGCGTGACATTCTCTTGGGACTGAGGTTCCGACTCGACCTCTACATCAACTTTCGGCCTTGCACGTTGCTGCACCCGGATCTGTGCCCGTTGAGAAGACGGGCGGACGGGCAGACGGGCAGGCGGGCGGTTCGAGGAAGTGCGGGGGGTGGTCCCGTCCGTCCGTCTGCCCGTCCGCCCGCCGGGGGCGGTGATGGAGCGGGGGGGGAGTGGGCTATTGATTTCGTCATTTTTCGCGAGAATACCGAGGGCAGCTATCTCGGTCGGGGTTCATCCGCCAATGTCGGCGAGCCCAACGAGGAGCACATCGTGGAAGGCGTGCACTCGGCCCCGAAGATCGAACGGATCCTCAGAGCAGCTTTCGAGTGGGCGGCGGCGAACGGCAAGGGTCGCGTCACCATGAGTGACAAGTCGAACGCGATCCCGGCGCACCGAATTTGGGGACGTTTGTTCGAAAAGGTGAGTTCGGAGTTTCCCAAGATCGATTCGGAGCACCGTTACGTCGACGCGCTCGCGATGGAGTTGGTGCGAGACCCTGAGCGATTCGACGTCATAGTGACCAATAACCTCTTTGGAGATATTCTCTCCGACCTCGGAGCGGAGTTGGTCGGAGGACTCGGCCTGGCGGCCAGCGCCAACCTCCACCCGGGACGGCCAGGCTTGTTCGAACCCGTCCACGGGTCGGCGCCGGACCTTGCGGGCACCGGGGAAGCCAACCCGATGGCGGCCATCCTCACAGGCGCCCTCATGCTCGAGCAACTCGGGATCGCGCCGGCCGCCGGCCTCATTCGGGACGCCGTCGCTGCAGCGCTTGCGGAGGGGGTGACGACTCGCGACCTCGGTGGCACGGCCACCAGCGAGGAGGTGGGAAGCTGGATCGCACGGCACGTCTCCGGAAACCCCTCGCGTGCGATCGGCGCCTAGTTAGGTTACAGCCTCGGCCAGAGGAGGCGCGGACCCTGCCCCAGTACGATCGGCCGATTCGTAAAGAAGGAGATCCCATGAAAACCCAAGGTAAGAATAAGGACGTGGTGTTTCTCTCCGGAGTTCGCACCGGGTATGGCGACTTCGGGGGCACCTTGAAGAACTTTTCAGCAACCCAGCTCGGTACGATTGCCTCGACGCACGCCGTGGAGCGCTCCGGTGTCGACGCCGGAGACTTCGATCATGTCGTCTTCGGCAACGCGCAACAGACATCGGCCGACGCCATCTATCTCGCGCGCCACGTCGGCCTGCAATCCGGGCTGCCGGTCGAAACGCCGGCGGTGACCGTGAATCGTCTCTGCGGCTCGGGGTTCGAATCCATCATCCAAGGCGCGCAGCAAATCCTCCTCGACGAGTCAAACGTCGTGCTTGCCGGCGGTGCCGAATCGATGAGCCAAGCACCTCACGTCGTCCGTGGCGCGCGTTGGGGTTTGCGATTGGGACCCGTCTCACAATTTGAAGACTCGCTGTGGGAAGCGTTGACAGATCCCCAATGCGGCTGTTCGATGGCGCAAACGGCGGAGAACCTCGCGGACAAATACGAACTGAGCCGGTCCGACGTAGACGAGGTGGCGGTACGAAGCCAGCAGCGCGCGGCGAAGGCGTGGGCGGATTGTGTATTCGAGAACGAGGTGATTGCGGTTCCGATAAAAAACCGTAAGACAAAGAACACCGACGACTGGCGTGCTGACGAACATATGCGGCCCGACACCAACCTCGAGGTTCTCGGAAAGCTGCCGCCTTACTTCAAGAAAGACGGGGTCGTTACTGCGGGTAATGCGTCCGGCATTTGCGACGGTGCGGCCGCAACGGTCATCGCAAGCGAAGAGTTTGCCGCCGAGCGAGGACTAAAGCCCATTGGACGTCTCGTTGCATGGGCGGTAACCGGCGTCGAACCAAAGTACATGGGCATCGGACCTGTGCCCGCATCGCGCAAGGCGTTGGAGAAAGCGGGAATGTCGCTCGATGACATCGATTTGGTCGAAGTGAACGAAGCGTTCGCAGCACAGTATCTGGCCGTAGAACGCCAACTGGGACTCGACCCGCAAAAGACCAATGTACACGGCGGCGCTATTGCCATCGGGCACCCACTGGCATCAACCGGAACGCGCATCACCGTGCACCTGCTCCACGCGCTGCGTCTCGCGGGGAAGAGGTATGGACTCGGAACGGCGTGTATCGGCGGAGGTCAGGGAGCCGCGGTCGTAGTCGAAGCTTTCTAGCCGGCGAACTGATGGGCAAGGATCTCGTACCGTCGAACGATCGTATCAGCCGCCAGGCATTGGAGCGGGTGATTCATCGCGCCGCCCAGTTGCAAACCAAGGGACACGATATCGGAGACCAGCTCACCGAGCAAGACGTTCTCGAGCTCGGGAAAGAAGTCGGCATTCCGACGCACTATTTGCAACAGGCGCTGCTCGAGGAACGCGCGCGTGAAGTAATCGCCGAAGATCGGGGCCTGCTGGTGAAGCTCGCCGGGCCAAAACGCCTCTCGGCCGAACGCACCGTTCGAGGCACCCCCGCGGGCTTGGCCGAGGCACTCTCCCACTGGATGACCGAACACGAGACGCTCATCGTGAAGCGGCGTTACCCCCAGGGCACGTCCTGGGAAGCGCGGAAGGATTGGTTTGCCGCCGTCATGCGGGGCGTGGGAATGGGTGGCCGTCGCTACGCACTCGCCCGGACGAAAGAGATTCTCGGACGAGTTCAGGAGTTGGAAGATGGTTGGTGTCACGTGACACTCATCGCTGACCTCTCCAACACCCGGAACGAACGCGTCGCCGGCGGTGCCATGTTTTTCACTGCCGGGACAGCTTTCGCCATGATCGGCGTCTTGCTCGGTGTCGCCACCGGCGTTGCAGTCATCCCCGTGGTCGTAGGTGCAGCGGGTGGCGTCGCCATCGCACGAAGCAACCGCGCCCAGATCGAGCGGGTACAGGTGGCCATGGAGCAAGTGTTGGACCGCTTGGAGCGCGGCGAGATCAGCGTACCCAAGCCAACACCAAAGAAGCACCCGGAAGACTTCGTCAAGAAATTAACTGCGGAGATCAAGGAAATTGGGAAGAATTGGGGGAAGTGATGGGGGGGAGAAGAGGCAGGAGAGGCAGGAGAGGCAGAGGCACGGGGGCACAGGGACAGCAAGAGGCATCGCGGTGAGGGGACGCAGGGTTGCCGCCTTACCGCCCTACCGCCTTACCGCCTTACGCCTTACAAACTCTAGCCAGGAAAGATCATGTCGGAAATAAAAACCGTCGGTGTCTTGGGCTGCGGACTGATGGGAAGAGGGATCGCGCAGGTCGCCGCCAGCACCGGTCACACCACCATTGTACGGGACGTCGCGGACGAATTCAACGACAAGGGTAAGGCCGGCATCGAAAAATCGTTGGCCAAGTTCGTCGAGAAAGCAAAAATGTCATCCGATGATCGCGACGCCACGCTTGGCCGTCTCGCATTCACGACCGACGTGGCCGATCTGAAAGATTGCGACATCATCGTGGAGGCCATTACGGAAGATCTCGAACTGAAGAACGCGTTGTGGAAGGAACTCGACGGCCTCTGTCCCGACCGCACCATCTTCGCTTCGAATACGTCGAGTCTCACCATTGCCGCCATGGCGGCCGTGACAAAACGGGCCGACCAATTTGTGGGACTCCATTTCTTCAACCCGGTCCCACTGATGAAGCTGGTGGAGGTCGTCCGCACGGTGACCACTAGCGACGAGTCGTTCAAAAGCGCAATGTCGTTTGTCCGTGCGTTGCGCAAGGAGCCGATCGCGGCCAAGGACAACTCAGGTTTTATTGTGAACTTGCTCCTGGTACCGTACCTCATAGACGCGATACGTGCCCGGGAACAGGGCATCGGGTCCACCGCCGATATCGACAAGGGGATGGTTCTGGGAACTGGGTATCCGATGGGCCCCTTCACCCTGTTGGACTTCGTCGGACTCGATACGACCTACAAGATCGCGGAGATCATGTTCGACGAGTATCGTGAGAAACGGTACGCACCGCCGCCCCTGTTGAAGCGAATGGTGCTGGCGGGGTGGTACGGAAAGAAATCCGGGAAGGGGTTTTACGATTATTCAACAGACCCGCCGACCGCGTCGAATCTCGGACTGTAGCGTCGCCTCGGCTACCATCACGCTCGCAGCGCTCGTGGCGACCTCATGTGCGTCGGTTGGGACCGTTCGCCCACCCTTCCCACCACTGTTCCAGGCTTTTGTTGATACCGTCAGAGTCGAGCGGAGTGATTGGACGGGGGAGTTCGAACGACGTAAGCTTGAACAGCGCTTCGATAAGCGCGATACGCTTCTGATCGAAATGGCGGAGCTGGTCGCCGAGCTAGAGCGGCTCAGCATCGAGGAAGGCCTTTCCGTCCGAGTAGCAAGCGTGCTGGACGGATACATCGAGACGCGGTGGTTCGACGTGGTGTCCGGGCGCTCCGCCGACAGAGAAGTGGCTCATCCCGAGAGGGAGATTCTTTTGAGATTCTGGATCGATCCAGTGGGACCTCTTGGATACCAGCTGTCAGCGGAAGCGGTGTACCGGCGAGTCGCCGATCCATCGCTCTCGTCTCGCGCCCGTGAGGTGATGGTCCCGCCTGGCCACGACGGCGAAGCAATCCTTCTCCGCGTTCTCGACGGAATAAGGGAACGTTTCGGTGGTTAACGCCAACGCCGGCGTGCGCACCTCGGCGGAACGACCGGATCTTTCAACCGCTCCGCGCAAACGGCTGTCGGGCTCGGGAATCATGGCCGGTCGCGCCTACTGCAGTGACATGCTGCCAAAGGTGTCGCGCACCTTCGCACTCTGCATCCGTCTCCTTCCGGCGGATCTAGAGTATCCTGTCCTGTTGGCGTACCTGTTGTGTCGTATCGCCGACACAATCGAAGACGCGGCCGATCTCTCAGGATCGGACAAAGAGGAACTCCTCAATCACCTGCGGAAATGCCTCGACGACGAGGGACCAGACGCCGGACCAATCGCCGCACGCTTCGCCGATCCCCGCACCGACGAAGAAGAGCTTTCCCACGAAGCTGATGTCGTGCTCAGGGAGTTCCGCCGGCTGCCTAGCTTTCAACGCAGCGCCATCCAACCCTGGATTCAAGAGATGTGCTCCGGGATGGCGGAATATGCAGCGCAATACCGCGATGGGAACTCAAGAAAACCGCGAACACTGAATACGATCGATGATCTCGAACGCTATTGCTATTTCGTGGCGGGGACGGTGGGACATTTGTTGACGGACTTGTTCGGGACGGTGCGTCTTGCGGTGACCCCCCGTCACTACGCCCGTCTCAAGCCGCTTGCCACCAGCTTTGGCTTGGGTCTACAGCTCACCAACATCGTCAAGGACGTAGCCGACGATCGGCGTCGCGGCTGGAGCTTCGTCCCGCAAGAGCTATTCGACCAGGTCGGCATCCAACCGGAGCAGCTCCACGATCCCGGGCGCAAAGCGCAGGGCCGCGAGGCGATGCGCGTGTTGATTCACAAGGCTAGTAGCCATCTGCGAGACGCTCTGGATTATTGTACCCGTCTTCCGCGCAGCGAGTATCGTGTGAGACTGTTCTGCCTGACGTCATTGTACTTTGCCGTCAGGACACTCCGCCTTGCGGCGCAGGACGGCAAGCTTCTCGACCCCACCCACAAAGTCAAGATTACCCGTGGCGACGTGTACCGGACGGTGGCGATGGCCGCCGT
>CAYLZR010000048.1:0-1058 GCA_964388145.1 uncultured Gemmatimonadaceae bacterium
GACGGACGGTCGGACAGTATTCTAGTCTGGTCGTCCGATTTTCGTTGCCAGAGGCAGGCGGACGGGCAGGTGGGCAGACGGGCAGACGGGCGGGCAGATGGGCAGACGGGCAGACGGGCGCTTACGTCATCGATCCCGTCTTCCCGTCGGGCAGTGTGGTGGGGGGAGGGGGCCCGTCCGCCCGTCATGAGGGGAAGGGAGTGGTGGGGGCCCGTCGGAGTGGGGCGGTGAAGGGACGGCTCTTCGTCCTCGCCACGCCCCTGGGCAACCTGGGCGATCTCTCGCCTCGAGGGGCCGAGGTGCTGCGGCGGGTCGACGTGGTGGCGGCGGAGGACACGCGCCGCAGTCGCACGCTGCTGAATCACGTGGGCGCGCGGCCCAAGGTCGTGAGCTTTCACGCCCACTCGCCCGACAAGCGTCTCGAGGAGCTGATCGACCTGTTGGTCGAGGGATCGTCGATCGCCGTGCTCACGGACGCCGGCACGCCGACGGTGAGCGATCCGGGCGGTGTGTTGGTGGAGCGAGCCCAAGCCGCCGGAATCGAGGTGGTAGCGGTTCCGGGGCCCTCGGCCGTGGTGGCCGCACTGAGCGTGTCCGGGCTTCCGGCCGACCGCTTCACGTTTCTCGGGTTTTTGCCACGAAAGGGCAAGGACCGGAGCCGCCTGCTCGAGTCGGTGGCCGCGAGCCCCTGGACGGTGGTGGTGTTCGAGTCCCCCCGCCGTGTGGCCGCCTTGCTCGACGACCTGGCCGCCGCGTGTGGTGACGGCCGCCGCTGCGTGGTCACCCGTGAATTGACCAAAGTACATGAGGAGGTGCGCCCCGGGACCCTCGCCGAACTGGCGGTTTACTATCGCGAAACGCCTCCAAAAGGGGAGATTACCGTGCTCGTGGCCGGCGGGCCTGCGGAACGCCCCGTGGTGAAAGAAGAGGTTATTCGCGCGCGTGCGCAGGAACTCTTGGATCAGGGCGAGAGTCGTCGCGATGTGGCGGCCCGGTTGGCGGCGGAATTGCAGGTATCTCGGAAGGAGACCTATCGGGTGGTCACTTCAATGATGGCG
>CAYLZR010000048.1:1158-12593 GCA_964388145.1 uncultured Gemmatimonadaceae bacterium
AGCGGTTTCCCTTGTCCCGAACCCCGCCTTCGGTCAGGCGTCGCATCGGACGCTTACCATCGGCCGACTTCACTACGACGGCGGCGGCGACTGGTATGCCAATCCGTCGAGTCTCTCGAATCTTCTCGAACAGGTCGGCCGCCGGACGTCACTTCGGGTCACCGACCGCGAGCAGGTGGTGACCATCACGAGTCCCGAACTCTGGGACATGCCGTACATCTACATGACCGGGCACGGCAACGTGCTGTTTTCGGACGAGGAGGTCCTCATTTTGCGGCGGTATCTGGAGAATGGGGGATTTCTCCATGCCGACGATAACTATGGCATGGACGAGTCGTTTCGCCGGGAGATTGCCCGCGTTTTTCCGGACCACCCGCTGGTAGAGGTTCCGCTGGATCATCCGATTTACAGCGTCGTATATGAGATGCCACAGGGGATTCCCAAGATCCACGAGCACGATGGCAAGCCGGCTCAGGGATTTGGGATTTTTGTAGACGACAGATTAGCAGTATTCTATTCATATCAGACCGATCTCGGCGATGGGTGGGAGGATGAGGGAGTACACGACGACCCACCCGATATCCGGGAGTTGGCGTTCCAGATGGGCGTAAACCTGTACGTTTTTTCTGTGGTGGCCGGCCGATGACTCACACTGGCCGATGGCTGGAAGCTTGGCGTGGCGAAGTCGCCCGCCGCGAGCTGGGAACGGCGTTGCTGTTCACGGCGGCGGCCACGCTTGGGGTGCTCGCGATTGGTGTCGTCCTGGGTCGCTTGGGCGCGTATCAGGTCGTTCCATTCTCGGTGGTGGTTGGGTGGCTGGGTGCTGTGGCCACGGTGGTGTGGGGTGTCCGGCGGTATCGCCGGCGCATACGACGAGCCACCGTGTACCGCCTCGCGGAGAACGTGGAGAATCTCGGCCGTTTGCGGCGAGGTTCGGTCGAAGGCGTGGTTGACGAAACCACACGTGGCAGCCGGGCGCTCTTCGACATGGCTGACGTTCAGGCGTCGTCGTGGCTGGACAAGCACGGTAATTCTGCGGTCGCGCCGGCGCGCGCGGCGGGGATTCGCACGTTACGGTTGAGCGCCGTTGCCGGATTTTTGGGCGTGTCGTTGTTCACGCTTTCCGGCCCCAACACCGGACGCGGTGCGACCTTTTGGCATCCGATCGCAACACTGAACGCTGCGCGTGGCGCCGTCATCGTGACGCTGGATCGCGGCGAGGTCCGGCGAGGGGAGAGCGTCACCGTGTCCATCACCGCGGTGGGCCGGCGGCAAGCCACGCTGTGGACGCGTGCTCCGGGCGAACCGTGGAGCACGACCCCCATCGAACTGGACAGCGTCGGCAAGGCGTCGACGACGGTAGGACCCCTCGATAGCGACCGGTTTTTCCGCGCAGTGAGCGGGCGGGGCACATCTGAGACGGTACAAGTGCGTGTCGCCTTTCCCGCTTTTCTCAGCGACATCGTGCTCTCCGCAGAGTACCCTGCGTACCTCGAGCGTCCCGATGCCCCGTTGTATCCAGGAGACAGTGCGTACCTGCCTGTCGGCACCGTGCTACGTGTGCAAGGCCGCGCCACCGTACCGATCAGCTCGGCCCTCTGGAACGTGGCCGCGGTCGATACGATTGGGTTGGACGTCGATGGCAGCGATTTCTCCGGACGCGCGATCGTGCGGCGCGGCGGCGATTGGGAATTGGTCGTCTCACTCGAGGGCGGCCGCAGCTTGGAAGACTCCAATCCCGTGTTACATGTCGTAGCGGTCCCCGATAGCGCGCCCCAGATCGCGGTGCCGGTGCCCGGAGTAGACACGACCGTTGCTCCAACGCTGCGCCAGCTTCTCGTGATCGACGCGCGTGACGACAACCTGCTCACTCGCGTGGAAGTGACGACCCGGCGGGCGGGACGCGCGGGAACAGGCGAGGAAACCGCAACCGACACGATACCTCTTCCCGTTGGCGGGACCGATCGCGCGGTGCTGCAATGGGCGCTCGACTTGAACGGCCAGGGTTTCGTCGCTGGCGACACGGTGTATTACCAGGTCCGGGCATTCGACAACGCACCGAATCGACAGTCAACCGCAAGCCGCGAATACGCGCTCTACTTGCCGTCGGTCGCCGACATTCGCGAAGCCGTTCGAGACGCGGCGAGCGATTTGGTTACCGATACCGATTCCTTATTACGAGCGCAGCGCGACTTGGCCGAAGAGACGCGCACCCTCGCGGCTGAGGGTGGGCAGCGCACGGACGAGGCCGGTCGTGAAGCCGATGACCGGATGGACTTCCGGTCGGCCGAGGAAGCCGCTGAGATTTCAGAAGAACAACAACAACTCGTCGATCGTGCGAGAGAGCTTGCGGAGCAACTCCAAGAACTGGCGGAATCCGGCTGGGATGCGGGCATCACCGATCCGGAGTGGCACAAGCGCCTGATGGAATTGCAAGAAATGCTCGAGCAGGCGATCACGCCGGAGATGCAGGAGACACTCGAGCAGTTGCAACAGGCTCTCGAGCAGCTGGACGCGGAGTCGGTACAGGAGATGCTCGAGCGCTTGGCGGAAGCGCAGGAGCAGCTACGCCAACAGTTGGAACGGAGCAAAGAATTATTCGAGCGGGCCGCTTTGGAAGGCCAGATGTCCACGCTCGCCGACGACGCAGAAGATCTCTCGAAGCGGCAAGAAGAGTGGAACGAAGCGGTAGGAGAGGGAGAGCAGTCGGATTCCTCGCTCGCCGCTCGAGAGGAAAGTCTCTCGGACGAGGCCCAAAAACTGCAAGACGAGCTGCAGCAGCTTCAAGAAGCCCTTGAACAAGCGGCGCAGAACGGTGAGCGCGTTCAGCTGTCGCAAGAACGCACGGGTCAAGCGATGCAGCAAATGCAGCAGGCTGCGCAGCAAGCATCGCAGGGGCAGAACCAACAGGCACAACAGTCGGGACAGAGCGCGAGCCAGAACCTCGACCCCGTCGCGAGCGATTTACGTCAGCAGCTCGAGGAGATGCGCCGGGATTGGCGCGAAGAGGTCTTGGGAATGATGGACGCCGCCTTGGTCGAGACCGCCGATCTCGCGGAACGACAGGAGTCGGTGGGGCAACGGTTACAGCGCGGCGAATCGGATGCGGACGTGCGCGGTGAACAGGCCGCGATTCGGGAAGGCGTCGACCGCGTGATCGAACGTCTCCAGGGAGCGGCAGGCAAGAACGCGCTGGTGTCGCCCGAGCTGAGCACCGCGCTCGGATTCTCACGTCTGAAGATGACGGAAGCGTTGCAGGAGTTGCAGGAGGCGACACCGAACACCCGGCAAGCGGGAGACCGTGCCGGGCAGGCGCTCGATGGTTTGAACGAGGTGGCGTATTCGCTGCTTCGCAACCGCGGCGACGTAGAGGGTTCCGAGTCCGGTTCGGGCATGTCGGAGGCCATGGAGCAGATGGCACAGATGGCGCAGGACCAACAAGCCATGGCTGCCGAAGGTGGCCAGATGATGCCGATGATGGCCCAAGGTCAGCAGGAGATGTTGCAACAAATGTTACAAGACCTCGCCGAGAGGCAGCGGCAGCTCGGCCAAGAGTTGGAGCGGATGGACGCCGAGGGCGGGCCCAAGTCCGCCGAAGAGCTGGCCGAAGAGGCGCTGGAACTCGCACGCATGCTCGAGGCAGGGCAGTTGGATCGTGAAACGGTGGAGAGACAAGAACGGCTGTTCCGCCGTCTGCTCGACGCCGGCCGCACGCTGCGCAGCGATGAAGAGGACGAGAAAGAAGAACGCCGGAGTGAAACCGGCGATCAGACCAACCTGCGGTTGCCGCCGGAATTGTTGGGATCGACGGGCCCTGAGGCTCGTTACCCGTATCCCAAATGGGAGCAGCTCCGCCGGTTCAGTCCCGAAGAGCGCCGCTTGATTCTTGATTACTTCCGGAGGCTGAATGCGGAACGTGGCCGCCGTTAGGCTGAGCGCGGTCGTCGTCTTCATGCTTCTCTTGTCGCCGGCGGTGTCGGTGGCGCAGCGGCGTGGTTCGACGGAACTGGGCGAGGCGTTTGAGTTGGAACGCCGGGGCCGGTACGAAGTGGCCAGCCGTCGCTACCGCGATATCCTGGAGCGGAGTCCGGCCAACCTATCGGCGCTGCTCGGTCTCGAGCGTGTGTTGCCGCCGATCAAGCAACTCGATTCCATTTTGCCATACATCGATTCGGCCCTCGTGTTGCAGCCCGAGCACGGATCGGTGCGCGCGTTGCAGGTGAGGGTGTTTGCGAAGCTGGACAGCCCCAATCGGTTGACCGAGGCGGCGCGCGCTTGGATTGCCGCGATGCCGCGCAGCTCCGACCCGTATCGCGAATGGTCGTCCGCGCTGAAAGAGATGGGAGACGTGAACGGCGCCCGGCGGGTGCTCGAGCAGGGCGCATCGCGACTTGGCACCGCATCCCTATCGCAAGAGATGGCCGAGCTGGCCGTGCTCGATGCCGATTGGCCGGCGGCAGCTCGATATTGGCGTAATGCGACGCGAGAAAACCCTGCGTTGCTCAGCGCCGCCGTGACCAACCTGATCCAGGCGCCCATCGGCGCGCGTGAGTCGATCGTCGATCTCCTGGTGGAGAACCGCAACGATCGTCTGAGCGGACGGATCGCGGCGGATCTCCTCGTGTCGTGGAACCGACCCGAGGAAGGTTGGGTGGTTTTGGATCGTTCCCTGCCGCGCAACTCGCAGGACGCGGCTCCGCTGCTGCGCCGCTTTGCCGACCGAGCCAACCTCGTGCGCTCCCATGAGGGTTCACGCGCCCGCGGCATGGCGCTCGAACGCTTGGCACAGCTTTCGGTCGGGTCGGCCGCCCAACGCGCCCGCATCGACGCCGCCAGCGCGTATGCCGACGCCGACGAGCGCGACGCCGTCGAGCGCATGTTGCAACAGATCGCGGCCGGTGAGGGTGCGGGACGCGGTTCTCGGGCGGCGGCGATTGCGACGTTGATTTCGGTGACGGCGGAGTCCGGACGCGTCGAAGAAGCGGAAGCGCGCCTCCGTGAGTGGGGGGACCGTCTCACCGTTGATGACGCGGCGGATCTCCGTCAACAGATCGCGTGGGCATGGATCAGGAACGCCGAGCTGGACCGCGCGGAGACGGTGCTGGGAGACGACTCCACCGTGACGGTGCTGGCGGTGCGCGGTTGGATCGCGCTTTATCGCGGCGACCTTCGCGGAGCGACCGACTTCTTTCGCGGCGCCGGTCCGCGCGCGGGTTCGCGCAAGGAGGTCACCAAGCGCACTGCCCTCCTGGCACTGGTGCAAAACATCAAGCCCGACTCCGTGCCCGCCTTAGGTGGCGCGTTGCTGCGGCTCGCAAGCGACGATACCACCGCAGCGCTCGACGGTTTGGAGACGGCGGCTGCGGCACTGCCGGCTCGCGGAGGGCGTGCGGGGGTCTTGACGTTTGCAGGTCGGCTGGCGCTCGATCATGGCGATTACGGTCGCGCCGAACGATCTTTCCTGAGCGCGATCGCGGCCGACGCTGAATCGGCGTCGGCGCCCGCGGCCCATTACCACCTCGCGCGCGCGTATGAGCAACAAGGCCGCAAAGATCGGGCGCAGACGAGACTCGAGGGCTTGATCCTCGAGTATCCCGAGAGCGCCGTCGTGCCGCTGGCGCGGCGAATGTTAGACCGCTTGAGAGGGGCGGTGCCGGTACGATGAAGCGACGTCAGTTCGTCGAAACTATGGGGGGCCTCGCCGCCGCGGGATTGGGCGTTGCCGGGAAACAGCCGTCTACGCGTGCCACGTGGTTGTTGATTCCTATGGACGACGAGCAATCCAATCACTTGAAAGCGTACGGTGTGACATTCCGCGCACTCCAAAGAGGTGGGCGCGCGGAGTGGTTGCTGAATTTCCGCGACGGCAGTTTCTTGTTTCCGCTCGATCCAGCCACACAACGCGACGCCGCGTTGCAAGGTGTGTCCGCCGTTCAGCTGACGGATATCGATGTCGTGAACCTGCGTGGCACGATCGCCGCCAACAACATGGATGCGGTGCCGTTGGAGAAAGCGCCGAAGGTGGCGGTGTACGTGCCGCCCAACAACGCACCGTGGGATGACGCGGTGCGGATGGCGCTCGAGTATGCCGGTGTCGAATACGACCGCATATGGGACGCCGAGGTCGTCGGCGGCGAATTGGAAAACTACGAGTGGATGCATCTACACCACGAAGATTTTACCGGGCAATACTCCAAGTTCTATCTCACCTACAGCGGCACGCCGTGGCTCACCGAAATGGTGCAGCGGAATCAACGCATGGCGCGAACGTTGGGCTTTGCGACTGTTCCCGATTTGAAAAAAGCGGTGGCGCAAAGTATCCGCAGCTACGTGGATCAAGGCGGATTTCTCTTTGCCATGTGCACCGCCACCGAAACCTTGGAGATCGCGTTGGCGGCGGAAACCGTGGACGTAGCGGCGCGGTACGCGGACGGCACACCCATGGATCCCGACGCCTCGGGGAAGCTTCGTTGGGATCGCGCGATGGCGTTCGACAATGTCCGCCTCGAGTTGTCGCCGATGACCGCCAGTTTCTCGAACGTGGACGGCCACCAGGTCAACAACGCCGCCAAACGCCAACCGCTCGGTGCGTTCAAGTTGTTCAACTTCGCCGCGAAGATCGATCCGGTTCCCACGATGCTGGTGCAGAACCATCGATCCATAATTACCGACTACTATGGGCTCACGACCTCCTTCATGCGCGAGCGTCTCAAACCCGGCGTGACGATCCTCGCCGACGAAGAGGGTACACCCTGGACCAAGTACATTCACGGCGAATACGGTTCCGGGACGTTTACCTTCTTCGGCGGGCACGATCCGGAAGACCCGCAGCACCGCATCGGCGATCCGCCGACCGATCTCTCCCTCCACCCGAACTCCCCCGGGTATCGGCTCATCCTCAACAACGTGCTCTTTCCCGCGGCTAAGAAGCGCGAGCTGAAGACGTGAGTCGGATCCATCCCGCGGTCAGCGAAGCCTTTCGTCAGGAGATCGCTGCCGCCGGGGGTCGCGAGGTTTCCTTCGTTGCGGAGTTGGATGCCGATGGCACGCTGGTAACGGCACGCGCCGTTGCGCGCGGTACCGTCGAGGCCGTGCTCGCCTTGCCGGGCGTCGCGAGCCGTGGTGAGATGCTGGTGCACAACCACCCGAGCGGCGTGCTCGAACCATCACAAGCCGATCTCACGGTGGCGTCACGCTTGCACGATGCCGGCATCGGTTTTGGGATCATCGATAACGACGCCACCAACATCTACGTGCTGGTCGAGGTGCCGCGCGCACCGTCATATCAGATGCTCGACGCTCCCGCCGTCGCCGCCATGCTCGGGGCCGACGGTCCGGTAGCAGGTGTGCTGGGCCAGTTCGAAGACCGGCCGAGCCAGCGAGACATGGCTGCATTTGTTGCGGACACGTACAACGAAGGCGGCGTGTCGATTCTTGAAGCCGGCACGGGGGTCGGCAAGTCGTTCGCCTATCTCGTCCCGGCCATCGAATGGGCGCGGGTGAACAAAGAGCGCACCATCGTCTCGACGAACACCATCAATCTGCAAGAGCAGCTCGTCGGGAAAGATCTTCCGATGCTGGCTGGCGCGGCGTTCGACGAGAACCACAAACCGACGTTTGCACTCCTCAAGGGGTGGCGCAACTACCTCTGTCTCCAACGATTGTCGTACGCAGGCGGGCAAGGTGCCCTGTTGGAAGACGACAAGACGGCCGAGTTGGATTCCCTCGTCCAATGGTCCGAGCACACTACCGACGGGTCGCTGGCGGATCTGCCCGACCAGCCGTCGTCGGAAGTGTGGGACGAAGTGTGCGCCGAAGCCGATCTCTGCACGCGGCTCGAATGCCCGCACTTCGACGCATGTTTCGTCTTCCGGGCGAGGCGCCGCGCGGCCGAAGCCGACATCGTCGTGGTCAATCACCACTTGCTGGCGTCGGATCTCGCCGTCCGTCGAAACACCGATAATTGGCAAGACGCCGCGGTACTTCCGCCCTACAAACGGTTGGTGTTGGACGAGGCACACCACTTGGAAGACACCGCCGCACAGCACCTCGGGCACCAGGTCACCTGGCTTGGCGTCATTCGACTGTTCGGGCGGCTGGAACGCAGCGGCAAGGGGCTGATTCCCAGCTTGATCTCCGAGTTGCGACGGCGCGAGGATCCGCTGAGTGAGGTGTCCATCGAGTTGCTGCAAACCGACGTGATGACCTCGTTACAACGGGCGCGCACGCACGCGCAGCGCGTGTTCGGCCTGCTTGCCGATTTCTTGGCGGACCGTAGCGAGCAGGTCATCCGTCTGACCGATGCGTTTGCGCAGGACTCCATTTGGCAGCAAGGATTGAGCACCGAGCTGGACAACTTCGTGCTGGTGCTGCAAAAATTGCGTGACGGCGTCGAGACGGTGGCCGACCGCCTGGAACTGGATGAAGAGCCGGACAGTCGAACGCAATTGCTCAAGGAATTGTGGGGCGTCATCCGGCGCCTCAACGCCGTGCTCGACGGGATGTTGTTCACCCTGCGGCCGCAAGCGGAGGCGGCCACCGTGCGGTGGATCGAACAACGCGGCAAGAAACCAACCGGGCCCCTTCCGTTCCCCATCGGATTGGCCACGGTTCCGCTCGACCTCGCACCCATCCTCAAAGAATCGCTCTTCGACCGAGTGGACAGTGTGATCCTCACCAGCGCCACGCTCGCGACCGGCGGCGACTTCGATTTCATCAAGGGGCGACTCGGCCTATCACTTCCGCCCACCCGGATGCGGTTCGAAGAGATCCTGTCGTCTCCGTTCGATTACGGCGAGCAATGTCTCTTCGGCATTCCCACCGATCACCCGGACCCCCGTCGCGACGAGCCGGGACACACCCAGGCCGTGGCCACCACCGTCGTTCAGCTTGCGCATGTTTCGGACGGAGGCATGTTCGTCCTGTTTACGAGTCACGCGATGCTGCGTCGCACCGCCCAAATCGTCCGGCAGCAGATCGGGAGCCGCTGGCCGCTGTTGGTGCAGGGTGAGGGGCAGCGCGACCGTTTGCTCCGCCGGTTTCGCGAGGCAGGATCGGCCATCCTCTTTGGCACCGACAGCTTTTGGGAGGGGGTCGACGTGCCGGGCAGGGCGCTTCGCTGTCTCGTGCTCGCAAAAGTGCCTTTCAAGGTGCCCAGCGATCCGGTGACGGCGGCGCGGCTCGAACAGTTGCAGGAGGGGGGCGAGGACGGGTTCACGCGGTATCTCGTGCCGCACGCGGCGCTCAAACTCAAGCAGGGGTTTGGACGCCTCATTCGCTCGCAAACCGATTTTGGAGTGGTGGTCTTGTTGGACCCTCGTGTGTTGAGTCGCCCCTATGGGCAAACATTGATCCGGTCGCTGCCTCCAGCCCGGCAGGCCACCGGGACGTGGGAGGATATTCGCACGGCGGCGGAGGAGTTCTTCGCCATGCACAATGTGGGGGTTCCCACATGAGGATGTGGAGTAGACGCGTGGCACAATTGCCGACGTACGCCGTCGGTCAAATCGCGGAGCGAAAACGTCAACTCATCGCCGACGGCGTCGATGTCATCGATTTGGGTGCCGGCGACGCGGACATCGCTCCGCCCGAGATCGCGGTGAGCGCGTTACACGAAGCGGCGCAAGAGCGGCGCATGAGCCGCTATGCGTTTCAGCTCGGCCTGATGGAATTCCGAGAGTCGGTACAGCGGTTCATGGAGAGACGGTTCGGTGTGACCGTCGATCCCCAGGAAGAGATCCTTCCACTCATCGGGTCGAAAGAAGGCCTGGCGCACTTGCCTTTCGCCGTACTCGACCCGGGAGACGTGTGCGTAGTGCCCGAGCCCGGGTATCCGGCATACCTGGGCGGTGCGCAGTTGGCCGGTGCGGACGTCGAGATCTTTCCGCTGCGCCCCGAAGCGGATTTTCTCGTTGAACTGGGAGAGCTATCGGCCGACCGGTTGGCGAAGACCAGGCTGGTCTTCTTGAACTATCCAAACAATCCCACAGCCGCCGTCGCACCGATGCAGTATCTGGAAAGGACCATTGCCATTTGTCGTGCGAACAGCATCGTGCTCGCGTACGACAACCCCTATTCGGAGCTGACGTATAACGGATACCGCGCGCCGAGTGTCCTTGAAGTACCGGGGGCGCGTGATGTTGCGGTGGAGTTCCATTCACTGTCCAAGAGCTTTGGCATGACCGGGTGGCGCCTCGGATGGGCCGTCGGGAACTCCGACGTAATAAAAGGACTATCCAAGGTGAAGAGCTACGTTGATACCGGGGCGTTTCTCGCGGTGCAACGTGCCGGCGCGGCAGTATTGAATCGGGCCGAGGAGCTCGTCGAGCCGGTCCGTGCGGAATTCTTGGAGCGACGGAACGCTCTGGTTTCGGCGCTGAAAGAGGTCGGCATCGATTGCGCTCCGCCGCCTGCGACGATGTATTTATGGGTACCCCTTCCGGAAGGGGTTCCCTCCATGGACTTTGCCCGGGATTTGCTGGAGCAGGAGGGGCTGGCGGTCCTGGCCGGATCGGTGTTTGGTGCCGGAGGAGAAGGATTTGTGAGGTTGTCGTTCATCACCGAGCCTGAGCGGTTGCGCGAAGCGGCCGCCCGCATGGCCCGAGTTCTGGACCGCTACGGGGCAGGGGCACCGAAGAGCAGTGCGTAACTTCGTCCTCCCGAACCCCCCCGGGGTGGGGCCGCAGTGGTACGTGTTGAGTGTAGCGCTCCACGCCTTGGTTTTGGGGTCGCTGGTATGGGTGAGCACTCACACGCGTGACACGTACGGAGATACTCATCTCATCAGGCTGTATGAGGGGTCGGACGTGCGTCAGTTCACCTTGCGCGTTTCGGATCCTGTTGGGACGGGCACGACCCAGCGCTCGCCCGGCGCGCTGAGCGGGATCGGGCGGGTCAGCATCGCGGCGGTTCCCGTCGACCGGGCTCGACCCGGCGCCCGGGCCCCGGGACGGGACCCCGGTATGCTGAGCATCGGTATTCCGGGTGCCTCGACCACCATTCCAGGCGCCATCGTGGTAGGCACGAGGCGACGGATCGGACCGGCGTTTGGCGACGGGCGGTTGTGGGAGTACGTGGTACTGGGAGCCGTTGCGGCGGAACCGCTGGTGTGGGGCGACGAGGAGACGGAAATGGCCCTCATCGTGGCCGGAATGCTCTCCAGCATTATCGAAGACTCGCTCGTGGTGCGCGGTGGGGTTCCCAGTTGGGTCACGACGATCGGCGGCCAGCAGTGGGGTATCGACCCGGAATTCATTCATCTCGGTCCGATCAAAATCCCGACCGTCCTCGCCGCATTGCTCGGCTTTGCCCAACTTCCCCAGATGGGCAATTACGAGCTGGCGCAGCAGCAGCAATGGCTCGCCGACGTGCGCAACCAGATTCTGAACCAGGCGCAGCGCATGGATCAGATGGCTTCGTTCAGACGGAACGTGCGA
>CAYLZR010000049.1:0-12207 GCA_964388145.1 uncultured Gemmatimonadaceae bacterium
GTGCTCGGAACCCCACCTCCGAAACCCGCGGGCGCGTGAGGGTCAACGCCCTCACGCCGCGAGAACCATCCGCAATACGTGACGCGTTGGCGCGACCGGGTCTCGACCCGGGTCGCGCCGACGGGGCTTCCAAGGGACTCGGTCCGCTGCCGCCGCCCGCCGCGTGGGACACCCGCCGCGGGAGCATTTCTCTGGAGCGACCCGTCGTCGCGGGCATCCTCAACGTGACGCCTGATTCGTTCAGCGACGGTGGTCGGTTCGAAGACGCGGATGATGCGCTCCGACACGCCGAACAAATGATCGGGGCCGGCGCCGACATGATCGACATCGGTGCGGAATCCACCCGACCCGGTGTGGCGGATCGGCTCGATCCGGCCGAGGAGTGGCATCGGCTCGAGCCGGTTCTGTTGCCCCTTGCTCGACAGTTTCCCTCGGTGGCGATCACTGTGGATACCGTGAACGCCGAAACCGGTCGCCGGGCCCTGGACGGTGGGGCGTGGGCGCTGAACGACGTGTCGGGTCTTCGATTCGACGCCAACGTTGCGTCCGTCTGTGCCGAGTACGGTGCGGGACTGATCTTGATGCACTCGCGTGGCTCGCTCCGAGAGATGGCCACGTACGAGCACGCGGAATACGAAGATGTCGTCTCCGATGTGACTGAGGAGCTCGTGGGCGCCGTTCGGATCGCCGCAGAGCGCGGGGTGGGTACGGAGCGCATCGTGATCGATCCCGGATTGGGATTTGCGAAGCGGCCCGAACACAATTACGCTGTGCTGCGCGGGCTGACGGCGATAGCGGCGCTCGGTTTCCCAGTCATGGTCGGGCCGTCTCGCAAGCGCTTTTTGGGCCACGTCATCGGCGCCGATGTGGCCAATCGTGACAACGCCACCGCCGCGGCCTGTGTCGCGGCCTATGCGCTCGGCGCCAAGCTGTTTCGGGTACATGATGTTTCACGCGTGCGTGAAGCGCTGCAAATTGCGCACGCCGTCCGAGAACCGCTATGTCCCTCGAGCAATTTCGATTCCTGATTCCGGGATTTCGGGACATCATCGAGATCCTGATCGTCGCGTACATCTTGTATCGCGTGTTGCTTTTCTTGGCTGGTACACGAGCGCTTCAGATCTTGGTGGGGCTCGTTGTGCTCGGGCTGGTGTATTTCGCGGCAGAGCTGCTCAACTTCGGAATGATCACGTCCCTACTGAGCATCGTGTTCGCATACGGGACATTCGCCGCGGTCGTGGTGTTTCAGCCTGAACTCCGCCATGCGTTGTCACGCCTCGGGCGTTCGCGCGCGATGAGGTTTTTGGGCCAAAGTGAAACAGAGGGCGTGATCGACGACATCGTCGAAGCGGTGGAGCGCCTGTCGCGCAGAGGGACCGGGGCCATTATCGTCGTCGAAGCCGAAGTTTCGTTGAACGATTATTTGGAGTCCGGCAAAGAGATGCGCGCGCACGTCTCGGCCGATCTCTTGACGACGATCTTCACGCCGTATTCGCCGCTGCACGACGGCGCGGTGATGATTCGCGGCGATGGCATTATTGCGGCGGGATGTGTGCTGCCGCTGACGCAGTTTCCGGTAGAGGACAAGTCGCTCGGCACCCGGCATCGTGCGGCGCTCGGGTTGTCGGAAGAGACCGACGCAATCGTGATCGTCGTGTCGGAGGAGACGTCGAAGGTTTCGATCGCCATTCGCGGTTTGCTGCATCGAGGTGTGACACCGCAACAGTTGCAAGAAGTACTCGCGGGGCAAACGTGGCCCTCGATCGATACAACGAAGGCCGCGGACCAAGCTGACGCTTCGCCAATACCATCGTGAGGCTATGATCGATCGAGTGCGCCAACCCGATGTCGGGAGCGAGGCGTGGTTTGCTCGCGTGCAGTTCCGGGCCGCGATCGCCGTGTTCGTCGTCGTATTGGTCGGATACGTCGTGACGCTTTCGCCTACGGTGACGTTCTGGGATGCCGGCGAATTTCTCGCCGCCGCGAAAATTCTCGGCGTGCCCCATCCGCCGGGGACGCCGGCTTTCGTGCTCATGTCGAACGTGTGGGGCTCGTGGTTTCCGATCGGCAGCTTCGCGTATCGGGTGAATTTCATGAGCGCCCTGTTCAGCGCGGGCGCCGCTAGCCTGATGTTCCTCGTTGTGTCGAGCGCCCTCCGGCGCCGTTGGAACACCGACACCGACGCGGGAAATATCGTTTTCGTGCTTGGTGGTGCAGCGTCGGCGGCCCTCATGTCCGCTTTCGTGTTCACCGTCTGGCAAAACTCCAACGAGGCCGAAGTCTACATGGTCGCCTCGTTCACGATCGCGGCCGTCGCCTGGCTCGCCACGCTGTGGCGCAAACATCGTGGCACGTCCCGTGCGGCACACTTGCTGTTGCTCATCGTTTACCTCGGCGCGTTTTCGCTCGGCAACCATCTGTTGGCGCTGCTGGTTGGTCCCGCCCTCATCGGATACATGTGGCACGTGCTCAAGACCGAGCCGCTCCCCAATGATGGCGATCGGGCAATCGAGTGGGCGCAGTGGGCGGTGGTGGGCGGCATCTGGGCGGTCCTCATCGGCAGCGGTTTGGGTAGCACGGCCATTCTGACGTTTGCCGGGTTGGTGTTCGTAGCCGCGGCAGTGTTTGCCATCAGCACCGGCGGCGCGCTCTTTACAGCATGCGTTGTGGGGATCGCGGCGGTAGGGGCCTCGACGTACGCATACCTCTATATCCGTGCCGGGCTCAGCCCGATGATCAACGAGGCCGACCCCTCGACGTGGGATTCGCTGTTGGCGGTGATCCGACGCGAGCAGTACCCTCCGCGTTTGCCCACCGACAATCCGATGTTTCCGTCCGGGCCTGGGAATCCGGGAAGAACATTCGGACTGATGTGGCTGCAACTGCTCAACTACCTGCAGTATTTCGACTGGCAGTGGTCCAACAGCCTCGCGACCACGGATTCCGTCTTCGCGCGTGCGCGGCTGCCGTTCACGATGGTGTTTACGTCGTTGGGTATCTTCGGCGCCACGCTGTTGCGATCTAAAGATCGTTCCATCTTTTGGTTGTTGCTGTTGATCTTCCTGATCACGGGTCCGGCCCTCGTGGGGTACATGAATTTCAAGCCGGGCTTCTCGATCGGGTTTGCCGAGTACGCCGATTTCAACATGCACGAGGTTCGCGAACGGGATTACTTCTTCTTGATCTCGTTTCAGGTGTGGGGGCTGTTCACCGGCATTGGGCTCGCCGGCCTCTATCGTTTCGCCCGCGAAAAACTCGAGGGCGCGTTCGCAGGGGATCGCGCGTCGATGCCGGAGATGCTCAAGATCGCGCCGGTGGTGTTTGTGCTCGCGCTGTCTCCGTTTGTTCTGAACTTCAAGGCTGCAAGCCGGCGGCACGGTCCGGAAGCCGGATTGGCGTTGGCCTTTGCGCGCAACCTGCTGCAATCCGCCGAGCCGTACGGGATCATCTTCACGAACGGTGATAACGACACGTTCCCTCTTTGGTACGCTCAAGAGGTCGAAGAAATCCGGCAAGATGTTTCGGTCGTAAACCTGTCGTTGGGGAACACGCGTTGGTACATCAAACAGCTGCGTGACAATCCTGTGCGACCGTTCGTTCCGGAACAGGCACCGTGGTTCGCGGACGAGGCGCCGGACGTCCCTCCCGGTCCGTTGCACTCGTTGTCCGATGAGGTCATCGACACCCAGATGGTACCGCAGCTGTTGCGGGACAGTGTGCCATTCAACGTGGGGCGCATTCGCCACGTGTATCCTGCGAACTCCGCCCTGTATACCAAGGATTGGCTGATGCTCCGGCTCATCATCGAAAATGCCGGACAGCGACCTATCTATTGGTCGACCACCGCAGGGAGCAGCAACTGGTTGGGGTTGGACCAGTACATGGTTCAGCAGGGAATGACCTTGCGGTTGTACGTGGCGGAAGAACCCGATATCGATCGGCTCGCCCCGGGTCTCTGGGTTCCGATCGACGTACCGCGCACGGATTCACTGGCATGGCACATCTACGACTATGCCGGCCTGTTCGATGTGGATACGCTCGTGCTGGATCCGACGAACCGGAACATCGCCGGGAATCTGAGCATACCGTTTCTCGTGTTGGGCGGCGCGTACGAGGCGTTGGGTGACCGTCGAAAAATGGCCGACAACTTCCGGCGGTCATACCACCTGTCGCCGAACGCGGCGATCCTGAATATGTTGGGCGGGACGACCGGGGTGGGCACGGGCACCGACGTTCCGGAAGCCGTGCCGTTCGAACTATTCGACAGTCTCCTGCCTGTGGGAAGCCAGCCCGAGAGCCTGCTGCGGGATACGAGTCGTGAGCCGTAAGCCGTAGGCCGTGAGCCGTAAGCCGTAAGCCGTCCCCCCATCCCTTATCGAGGGGCTGGGTGGGGACCGCTCACGGCTCACGGCTCACGGAATCTTGTCTAACCCACCTTCCCGTACGTCACTTCTTCCACGTTCACCGTCACAGTAGATTTGCAGGTTATGCACTTTGCGCTTGTTCGCGACAACCTCGCGCGCGTCCGCGAGGAGATAGACCGGATACGATGCGCGGAAGGTGTTTCACAACGGGTACGCGTCATCGCGGTGACCAAGGGGCATCCGGTCGATGTTCTTGCCGCGGCCCAGGCAGCGGGGATCGAAGACATTGGTGAAAACCGGGTGCAGGAGGCCATCCAGAAACGCGAGCGTGCCGGGGATTTCTCTCTCCGCTGGCACCTCATCGGCCACCTGCAATCCAACAAGGCGAAATTCGTACCTGGGAACTTTGCGGTCGTGCACTCCGTAGATTCGCTCAAGGTCGCTGAGGCGCTGGCCAGGGTGTTGCGTCGCCGATCGGAGGCAGGCGCACCGGTGGAGCCCCTGCGCACGTTGCTGCAGGTCAACGTCGCGGGCGAAGGGCAAAAGAACGGCTGCGCGCCGGACCAAGCGAGTGCGTTGGCGCATCAGATTGCCGAGATGCGGGAATTGCGGTTGGAAGGGCTTATGACGATGGCGCCGCTGAGCGGCGATGAGAAGATTCAGCGGGATACCTTCCGCGGTCTGCGAACGGTGCGGGATGGTCTGGTATCGAGTGGTCTCGAATTACCCGAGTTGTCGATGGGTATGTCCGCTGATTTCCGCGCCGCCGTCGCTGAGGGTGCGACGATGGTACGATTGGGCACGGTCCTCTTCGGGGAGCGACAACGATGACAGAAGACAGTTTCAATCTCACACCTCTGGACATCCGGACGCAACGATTTCGCCGGACCGTGCGGGGGTACGATCCAGCCGCGATAGAAGATTTTCGCGAGCGCATCGCCGCCGAAGTCGAGCGTCTGTTGCGCGAGAAGGCCGTGTCGGAGGAGCAAGTTCGGAATTTCCGCGAGCAGCTCAAGACGTTTCGCGAGCGCGAAAAAGCGATGAGTGAAGCGTTGGTGGTGGCGGAGCAGCTTCGCCACGAAGCGGGACAACGCGCGAACAGCCAGGCCGAAGTGATCATCCAACAAGCGCGGGCCGAGGCCGACACGCTCCTGAACGACGCACGCTTGGCGGAAAAGGCTGTGCGGCGGGATATCGAAGCGACGCGGCGACAATTGAACGCGTATCTGGCCGCGTTTCACGCCTTGCTGGACCGGAACATGGCGGAGGTGGAGGCAGCCGAAGCGCAACAGCGAAACGGCAGCCATGTGCAGCCGGCGGTCGATCCGGCCGCGACCGCACCGCGACGCTCGGTGCCCTCGCCGGGGGCGCTGTCCGGCCAGCGCTTGCCGACCTCTCGTGCACCGAGCCCGGCACCAGAGAAGCAATGACCGAAAATGTGTTGTCGCGTGCCATCGCGGGCGCGGTGGACGCTGTACGTTCGAAAACCGATGTCGAGCCCGATGTCGCCGTTGTGCTCGGGACCGGTCTGGGTGGACTCGCCAAAGAGATCGAGGTGAACGCCGAGATCGCGTACGAGGATCTTCCGGGGTTCGCCCTCCCCACGGTGGAAAGTCACGCGGGTCGACTTTTGTTCGGTAACCTCGGTGGTAAGAAGGTCGTGGCGATGCAGGGTCGGTTTCACCGGTATGAGGGTTACACGATGCAGCAGATTGTGTTTCCCGTACGTGTGCTGCATGGGTTGGGAGCGAAAACGCTGATCGTGTCGAACGCCTGCGGCGGTATGCACCCGCTGTGGAATCCGGGCGAGCTGATGTTGCTAGCCGATCATATCAACCTCTTGGGCGACAGCCCCCTCATCGGAGAGAACGACGAGTCACTGGGTCCGCGTTTTCCGGACATGTCGGAACCCTACGATCCGGAACTGCGTGACATTGCGCGCAACGTTGCCCGCGATCTCCACATCGTGTTGCGCGAGGGCGTGTACGTGGCGGTGACGGGGCCCAACCTCGAGACACGGGCGGAATATCGGTTCTTGCGCGGTATCGGGGCTGACGTGGTCGGCATGTCCACGGTGCCCGAAGTAATCGCGGCCGTGCACATGAGCATGCGTGTGTTGGGCATTTCGATCATCACCGATGCGTGCTTGCCTGATGCATTGGAGCCGGTCGACGTGACGCAGATCATCGCCACCGCGGCGGCGGCCGAACCCGATTTGACCCGGCTGGTCAGCGCCGTGTTGGAGCGGATGGTGTGATGACGTACGAACGTCTCCCCGTCGGCAGTGCGAACGAGCTGGAGCAAGAAGTGCTCGAGCAATGGCGAGCCGAAGACTTGTTCCATCAAACACTCGACGCCACCAAGGACGCACCGCCGTTCGTGTTTTATGAAGGCCCGCCCACCGCCAACGGCCGGCCGGGTATCCACCATGTCTTCGCCCGGACCATCAAGGACCTGATCTGCCGCTATCAAGCGTTGAAAGGGAAATCGGTGACGCGGATCGCGGGTTGGGATACGCATGGGCTCCCGGTGGAGATCGAAGTCGAGAAGGCGCTCAACATCAACGGCAAGACCGAAATCGAAGCGTTCGGCGTGGCGAAGTTCAACCGCCGTTCGCGTGAGAGTGTCTTTGTCTACAAAAACGATTGGGAGGCGTTATCGGATCGGATCGGGTATTGGCTCGATTACGATAACCCGTACATCACGTACACCAACGACTACATCGAGACGGTATGGTGGCTGCTCAAGCAGCTCTGGACCAAAGATCTGCTGTACGAGGGCCACAAAGTTCTACCCTATTGCGGTCGTTGTGGCACGTCGCTCTCGAGTCACGAGCTGGCGATGGGATACGCCACGCACAAGAGTCCGTCCATCTATGCGCTCTTCCGTCTGCGAGAGAACGGCGCTGCCGCGTCGAGCCCGCGCCATCTGCTTGTGTGGACGACCACCCCGTGGACGCTGCCCTCAAATGTTGCCATCGCGGTCAACCCGGACTTCCAGTACGTCCAACTCGACGTCGAGGGGACCCACCTCATTGTTGAAAAGACCATTGCCGATTCGCACAGTGTCCCGGGCGCGACGCACGGGAACCCGTTGGGAAGTTTTCCCACCATTGCCGAATACACAGGCCGCGAACTCGTGGGTCTGCGGTACGAACAGCTGCTGGACGTGGTCGAGGTAGATGCGGACAAGGCTTTTCGCGTGGTCGCCGGTGATTTTGTTACCCGTGACGAGGGGACCGGTATCGTGCACATGGCGCCGGCGTTCGGCGCGGACGACTACGATACCATCCAGCGTGAAGGTATGGCGTTTGTGAACCCGGTTGATGATCAAAGCCGGTTCAGCGAAACGAAGTGGGATGCCATCAACGGCGCGACCGTCTTCGAAGCGAACGATCCCATTGCCGCGCGTCTCGAAGCAGAGGGCAAGCTGTTCGGCCGCTATGAACCCAAGGGATACGAGCACACATATCCGTTTTGCTGGCGATGCGACTCGCCGTTGATCTACTACGCGCGACGGTCTTGGTTCGTACGTACAACCGCTTTCAAAGACCAGATGGTCGCCTACAACAATGAAGTGCACTGGTACCCTCCGGAAGTCGGCTCCGGACGGTTCGGAGAGTGGCTGGAAAACAACGTGGACTGGGCCTTGTCGCGCGACCGGTTTTGGGGAACGCCGCTTCCGGTGTGGAAGTGTGATTCGTGTGACGAATGTGTGGTCATCGGGTCGTATGCCGAGTTGGCCGAGCGGTGGGGTCGCACGCTGCCGCCGGACTTCGATCCGCACAAACCGGGCGTCGACGACGTTGTGTTTTCCTGTAGCTCATGTGAGGGCACGATGCGTCGCGTGCCCCAAGTCATCGATGCGTGGTTCGATTCCGGAGCGATGCCCTACGCACAGTGGCACTACCCGTTCGAGAACGAGAAGGAGTTCGAGACACACTTTCCGGCCGATTTCATCTGCGAAGGATTGGATCAGACGCGCGGGTGGTTCTACTCACTGCTCGCCATCGCTGCGGGCGTAAGCGGCACCGGTGCGTACCGCAACGTGATCGTCAATGGTCTCGTCCTCGATGCTGACGGCAGCAAAATGTCGAAGCGAGTCGGCAATGTCGTGAACCCGTGGGAGGCCGTGGAACAGTTCGGCGCCGACGCAGTCAGGTTGTACTTGTTGGCGTCGAGCCAGGTATGGCTGTCCAAGCGATTCGATCCGCGCACTATTCCGGAGGTGGCCGGAGGCTTCTTGAATCGGCTCCGCAACACGTACGACTTCTTTGCGCGTTACGCCGATCCGGCGCTGATCGAGCAGGCACCGCCGCCCGACGACCG
Source organism: uncultured Gemmatimonadaceae bacterium (assembly GCA_964388145.1). Classification (GTDB taxonomy): domain Bacteria; phylum Gemmatimonadota; class Gemmatimonadetes; order Gemmatimonadales; family GWC2-71-9; genus B3T1B10. The sequence goes on from CAYLZR010000049.1 coordinate 8,693, forward strand.
ACCGGTCATCGACCGCTGGTTGTTGAGCCGAGTCGCCGGGGTCGTGCACGACGTGAACACGGCCTGGTCTAACTTCGACGTCACCAGTGGGACGCGTGCGTTGATGGATTTTTGTGTCAACGACCTTTCGCAATGGTACGTGCGATTGAACCGGTCGCGGTTCTGGGCGCCGGACGCCGACGCGGATCCTGCCGCCGTCGCCACGCTGTACGAAGCCCTCGTGACGGTGGTGCGTCTCGTCGCTCCGGCGGCGCCGTTCGTGAGCGACGCCATCCACCGGCGGTTGACCGGCCGTTCAGTCCACTTGGCCACGTTCCCCGAAGAGCGAGCAGGGCGTCAGCCCGAGCTCGACGATGCGATGGCGACGGTGCGCCGCCTGGCCTCGATGACGAGGAACGTTCGCGACGGCGCCGCGTTGCGGACGCGGCAACCGCTCGCCGAACTTCGCGTTGCCGTACCGGCCGCGATGACAGGATCGGCGTTCGATGCCTGCCTCGCCCTGCTCGCGCGCGAAGTGAACGTCAAGTCGGTCACGGTCGTGGCGTCCGATGCAGAGCTGGTGACGCTCAAAGGCAAACCAAATTTCCGATCGCTTGGCAAAGTGTACGGGAAACAAACGCCGCTGGCGGCAGCCGCCGTTCAACAACTCGCACCCGAGCAACTCGTGGAGCTGGAAAACGGTACGACCGTCACGCTCGCGGTTGATGGGACGACGTTTGAATACCGCCCGGAAGATGTGGTTGTCGCGCGCCACGTGACGAGCGATTGGCTCGTGCAGGCCGACGGGGCCCTCGTTGTTGCGCTCGATCCTGAGATCTCGACGGAGCTCCGCCAAGAAGGCTTGGCGCGCGAGTTGGTGAATCGGGTGCAGCGTCTACGAAAAGACGCGGGGTACGACTATACTACACGGGTTGCATTGGCGATTACGGGCACGGATGACGTCTTGGAAGCGGCCCGCGCCTTCGACACCTTTATCGCGGGCGAAACGCTGGCCAGGCGCTTTGAAATTGGGGACGAACTCAGTGATCCCGACGTACGGGAAGCGGTGGATCTCGATGGACGAAGTGTGGTGGTGATGCTCGCGCGTTTCGAGAGTGAGGAAGCAGCGTACTAAGGGAGTGGACTAGGGAATGAGAAAGAGGCAGTTAGACCACCTCGAGAAACGTCTTTTGGAAGAACGAGCACGGGTCATCAAAGAACTCGGTCACTATGACGAGTCGTTCAGCTCGACCTTGCAGGGAGCCGGCGGCGACTTGTCATCGTATTCCTTCCATATGGCCGATCAGGGTACCGACGCCATGGAACGCGAAAAGCAGTTCCTGTTTGCGTCACAAGAGGGTCGCTATCTGTGGCACGTGAACGAAGCCTTGCGCAGGCTCTACAAATCACCGAAAACATTCGGACAGTGCCACGACTGCGGCGAAGCGATCGACTTTGATCGACTCGATGCGCTCCCGCATGCGCGACTGTGTATCAAATGCAAAGCCAAAGAAGAAGATGAAAAGCAACGGCGGTAGTCGCTTCCAGTTTTGGGCCATCGGCGGCACCGTCGTGGTGCTGGATATCCTCACGAAATGGTTGGCGGTACAATATCTCTCACCACGACCGCGCCCCATCATCGGCGACTGGTTGACGTTTCAACTCGTATACAATACGGGCGCGGCGTTTGGGATCAATGTCGGACCGTACTCGCGTTGGGTCTTCCTCGTCCTCGCGCTGTTGGCGCTTGCGGTGTTGGGATCCATGGTGCGGCAGGCAAAGCCCGGAGATTGGCTACGATTGGCCGCCCTCGGATTGGTGTGTGGTGGGGCGGTCGGAAATCTCATCGATCGGGTGCGAAGCGCCCGCGGCGTGGTGGATTTCATCGATGTCGGCCTTGGGGCCTATCGCTGGCCGACGTTCAACATCGCCGATTCGGCAGTGACGGTCGGCGCGGTCGTGTTGGCGTATGTGCTGTGGATGGATGGGAGAGAGGAAGAAAAGGCCCAACGCACCGACGGGCCGGATCCCGCCGGGGCCTCATCATAGGTGCCCGATTCCCGCACCATCCAAGTGACGGTGGAGTCTGCCGAACGGCTCGACCGTTTTCTTGCTGACCAGCTCTCCATTTCTCGGACGCAGTCGGCACGCCTCGTCGGCGAGGGTGCCGTGACGGTGAATGGTACGGTCGCCCGCGCCGGACGCCGTCTGTCGCTGGGAGACGCCATCACGGTGGCGTTTCCGGAGCGCGAGCCGCCGCGAGAGATCAAGCCCCATCCCATTCCCCTCGACATCCCCTTCGAGGACGACCACCTCCTGATCGTCAACAAGCCGGCCGGGTTGGTGGTCCACCCGGCCCCCGGGCATTGGCAGGATACACTGGTGAATGCCTTGGTGACGCGCGGCACGGCGCTGGCGCCCGCAGACGGCGATCGTGCAGGGATCGTGCATCGCCTGGACAGGGACACGTCTGGATTGCTGGTGGTGGCCAAGACCGACGAGGCACATCGGCGCTTGGGTCGCGCGCTGTCGGCGCGGCGAATTGAGCGGCGATATGCGGCGCTCGTGTGGGGGCATGTTCGGGACGGTGTGATAGACGCACCGATCGCTCGCCATCCCCGAGATCGCAAGCGGATGATGGTGGTGGCAACGGGCCGTCCGGCGCGCAGCCGGGTGGAGCAAGTCGCGAGGTTCGATGCCTGCGATCTGGTGCGGGTCTCCCTGGAGACGGGACGAACGCACCAAATCCGCGTCCACATGGCGCACGTCGGTCACCCGGTAGTGGGCGACGCCGTGTACGGTGGTGGTGGCGCCCGCCGGGCGACCGGCTCGCAGCGACCGCATGCGGAGGCGGTCGAGCGGGCGGCGCCGCATCAAGCGTTGCACGCGGCGGAGCTGCGGTTTGCGCACCCGGTATCGGGAGAGCCGTTGGAATTTCGAGCCGAATGGCCTGAGGAGTTGCGAACGTGTCTGGCCCGGGCAAGCAGCGTAACGGATCTGCTTGCCGGTGTTCCCGCGCTCGACTATTTTCGCTTCTTCACGTAAATGGGCGATCTGGTGGGGACCCGACTCCTTGTTTTTCGGGTAGGGACGGTGCAATGCGCCGTCGAGGCTTCGGTGGTGCAGGAGATCATGCCGATGCTACCAGCGACAAGGGTCCCGGGAGCCCCTGAACAGGTAGCCGGAATCGTCAATGTTCGTGGCAGGATCGTCACCCTCGTCGATGCGCGCAAATGTCTGGGGCAAGCGTCGCCGGACGGCGAAGGTTGGCTCATGTTGCTCGAGTTGGGGACGCGAATCGTTGGTCTCGTTGTCGATGAAGTTGTCGATCTGATCTCGGTGTCCGACGATACCCTCGCCGAGCGCGACGAGTTGCCGGGAATTGAGGCGGTGTTCGTGCGCGCGGTTGGCCAGCACGATGGACAGTCCTTCGCCATGCTGGACACCGATGCGCTGTTGAATCCGATTTTGCCTTCTTAGGAGGAGGGGGTTGTGAGTCATTCGGTATTGGTGTGTGACGATGCCATTTTCATGCG
>CAYLZR010000050.1:0-1391 GCA_964388145.1 uncultured Gemmatimonadaceae bacterium
TGCTGCACCGCGGGGTAGAATGCGGTGAGATCGATCACTGTTTGCGGATCGAGGGATCGAGGCATTTTTGGTACAGGGACCCCTACGCCAGGTCCGACAATGAGCAATTCACAACCCAACGGAGGCACCATGCAGCGTCGCCATGTCCTTTTTTTCGCGGCTCTGGCCGCTCTCATCGCCGTTCCGCAGCCGGCCGTCGCCCAGCAGCAGGAACCGCTCGAGATCGACGAGTGGGTCGTGCCGTGGGAGCAGAGCCGCCCGCGAGATCCCTATGTCGGCCCAGACGGCAAGGTCTGGTTCGTGGGCCAGCGATCCCACTACGCCGCGTACCTCAACCCCGAAACCGGTGAGTTCAAGAAGTTCGATCTCGACGACGGGACCGGCCCCCACAACCTCATCGTCGACCAGGACGGAACCGTGTGGTACGCCGGCAACCGCGTGCGGCACATCGGCAGGCTCAACCCTGAAACCGGTGAGATCAAGAAATTCTGGATGCCCGACGAGGCCGCTCGGGACCCCCACACCCTGGTGTTCGACCACGACGGCGACATGTGGTTCACGGTCCAGCAGGGGAATTTCGTTGGGAAGTTCACGAAGAGCACCGGCGACGTGCAGCTCGTTGCCGCGCCCGAGGTACAAGGCGGTCGGAGCAGCAGCACCAGGCCCTACGGTATCAAGGTCGACTCCCAGAACCGTCCGTGGATCGCGCTCTTCAACACGAACAAGATCGGAACCATTGATCCCGAAACCATGGAGATGAAGAGCTACGACCTTCCCGAGGGTGCTCGTCCCCGCCGGTTGGTCATCGATTCACAAGACATCATCTGGTACGTGGACTATCGGCGAGGTTACTTGGGGAGGCTGGATCCGGAGACAGGTGCGGTCCGGGAGTGGGCCAATCCCAGCGGCGAAAACGCCAGACCGTACGGCATGGCCATCGATGACGACGACCGGATTTGGTTCGTCGAGACCGGCGTGCAACCCAACCGGTTCGTGGGATTCGATGCTCGGACCAACAGCTACATCAGCAACACCGAGATTGGCAGCGGCGGCGGAACGATCCGCCACATGTACTTCCACAACGAGACCAACACGGTCTGGTTCGGCGCGGACACCAACACCATCGGTCGCGCCAAGCTCCCGCCGAGACGACGCGGCGTGAGCTGAGTCGTCGGATGCAGCGATACACACTCCACGGAGCGGTCCTCGTCATGGGGGCCGCTCTTTGGTTCCTGATCCCGCCAACGCGGGGTTCGCGGCCGAATGCCGACGGCCCTCCCGTCGGCCATACGGGTGGCTTCGGAGAACCGACTTGTCAGAGTTGCCATCTCGGCAACCAACTCAACGCGCCGGGTGGTATGCTCGGCGTCGAGGGTATTCCCGCCGCGTAC
>CAYLZR010000050.1:1491-11927 GCA_964388145.1 uncultured Gemmatimonadaceae bacterium
TTCACGCCGCGGCCAATTCGGGAAACGGCGACAACTCACCCCTCGAAGATCTGATCTATACCATCCAGGAAGCCACCAAGGCCGCGTTGACGCCTAATCGTTGAGGATTGCGACGACTCTGATCTCGACGATGGCAACTGATACGCCGTCGTCCCAAAGTTGATGGCGACGCTGAATTGTCAGGATGCAGAGGTAGGTGGCAGGATGTCCTTGAACGTGACACCGTAAATCTCCCACACCGTCACAAACAGGGCGGCCACGATCGGACCAACGATGATGCCAGCCGCGCCGAACAACACCAATCCACCGAGCGTCCCCAGCAAAATCAAGAGATCGGGCATCTTGGTGTCTTTGCCCACGAGCCAGGGGCGGAGCACGTTGTCGACGGTGCCCACGAGACCGGCGCACCACACCGTGAGCAACAACGCGCGAATGGGCGCACCGACGGCCAAGAGGAAGACAACGGCGGGGATCCACACCAAGGCCGTCCCGACACCTGGAATGATCGACAACACCGCCATGATCGTTCCCCAGAAGAAGGCGCCGTCGATACCAAGCACGGCAAACGCGAGTCCGGCGAGCCCCCCCTGTATCACGCCGATGATCAATGTTCCTTTGAGGGTCGCGCGGGACACCGACACGAACTTCTCCACCATGCGGTTTTCGTCACTCGCGCTCAACGGCATGTAGTACAAGATCTTGTCGAGCACCTTCGCGCCGTCCGTCAAGAAGAAGTACATCGCATACAGCATGATGAAGAGCTTGAAGAAGAACACGGCTGTGCCCCGGGTCGTCGCGGCAAGCCGGCTTACCAGAAAGGACCCCGCTCCCGCCACGAACTCACCGAGTTTCTGGACGATCTGATCCCGGTAGGGGGTGAGCGTGTCCATAAAAGGAATACGGTCGAGCAGGCGATCCAACTCGTTGGGCTGCCCGAGCTGGCGTTGAACCCACGGGGCAACGGACTCGCTGATGTCGATCGCCTGGGCGACCACGATGCCGGCCAGGCCGAGCAACGGGACGATGATCACCACAAAAACCGCCAAGGTCGTGATCGCGGAGGCCAGCGACCTCCGTCCACGTAACACTTTGACCAACCAGCGATAGAATGGCTGCACCATCCCACTCAGAATCGCGGCTAGAAGGACGGTCATGATGAATCCCCGCACCATCGCGAAGAAGATGAGGGAGATCGCGATGACCAGCAGGATGAGGAAGGTTTTGCGGAACTTATCGGCGTCGATGGAGGGCGCAGTCATACCCTAATAGTGATGGCGCCAACGACTCGCCGCAATGGAGACGCTCTTGAATATCCAATATTGAATATCCAATATCGAAGATGGAAGTTGGATATTGGATATTGAATATTGGACATTCCATGTGGGCCCTACGTCACGGAACATCAAGCGTGAGGCCGCTTTATTCTATTGCGTGGTACGCCGGTCGATCCTATCCTGAGGACTATTCGAGGAGGACCATTGGTCGCCTGGGAACACAGGGTTGCGAGTTTTCTGCACGCCTTTCGCCTGGACAGCATCAAGAACAGAATCCTGGTGTTTGGCCTCTTGGCGACCTTGGTCCCTTCACTCACGACGGCGTGGGTGTCCTACAAGCACAACCGGCAGTCTCTCACTCAAAAAATCACCGCAGAACTGAGAAACATCAGCGCCCACAGCGCTAGGGAAACCGACCTCTGGCTCAAAGAACGTTTTTACGACGTTCGCGTATTCTCGAGATCCCCCGTTGTAACCGAAAACCTCGACCGACTCTTGCGCATGGGCTCACGCCGAGCGTCGGATCCGGAAGCGCTTCGACGGCTGCGGGATTACCTGGGCTCGGTTCGTGATCGGTTCACCGATTACGAAGAACTCTCGGTCATCGATCCCCAAGGGGATATCGTGGCGAGCACCGGCGACTCAGACAGCTTAAAGCTGCCTGAGGACTGGCTGAACCAGGTCGCGACTGGTAAAGAGATCCAGGGACAGGTGTACCGTGACGACGATCTCGGACACGTCATGATGATCATCGCCGTTCCCATCTGGGCGCCGGACGAAAGGTTGCTCGGCGCATTCTCGGCCAAAGTCAATTTCGGAGCGATCGACGAATCGCTGAGAAACATCGTGATCGGCGAAACAGGACACGCGTACTTGCTGCGTGATGACGGCATAGTCATGGTCAGTTCTCGGATTGTGCCGGCTGGCCTCATGGACGTGGCGTTGCCTACAGCCACGGTCGAAGCGTTGTTCCAGCAACAGGACAATGCTCTCGAGTATACCGACCCGCAGGGGAACGACGTGGTTGGAACGTTGGACGCCGTGCCACTGCGCGATTGGGCGGTCGTCGCCGAAATCAGCATCGACGAAGCGTTCGTACAGATCGCCGAGTTGCGCAACCAAACTTTGACCATCGTCGTCATATTGTTGCTCACCATCGGCTTGATGGCCTACCTACTGGGGCTCACCATCGCGCGTCCCCTGGACCGCCTCACGTTCGGCGCCGCACAAGTCGCCGGCGGTGACCTCGAGGTGGATCTACCTGTCGTGACGCGCGGCGAGCTGGGATTGATGACGCAGGTGTTCAACGACATGGTTGCGCGATTGCGCAGCGGGCGGTACGAGCTGGAGCGGCTCTCGGTCACCGATGGTCTCACGGGTTTGCACAACCGCCGTCACTTGATGGAGACCTGCGGTATGGAGGTTGCGCGAGCCGATCGTCAGGAACAACCGCTCGCGGCCCTGATGATCGACCTCGACCACTTCAAGAAGTACAACGACACCCTTGGCCACCAAGCGGGCGACGAAGTGCTCGTCAACATGGGCGCGATCTTCCTCGATTGCGTGCGCGAAGTCGATTACGCGGCTCGGTATGGAGGTGAGGAGTTCTTGATTTTACTTCCACGGACCAACCTCACCGGAGCAGTCGAAGTGGCGGAGCGAATCCGGGACCGGGTGGCCGAAGAAAATATGGATCGCGAGGACACGACGATGCCCGTCACACTCAGCATCGGGGTTGCTGAGTACCCCACACACGCTGACAACGCCGATGCACTCATTGCCGCGGCCGACGCGGCGCTCTACCAGGCGAAACGACGCGGTCGTGATCGGGTCGTCCGCGCCTCAGCCACAAAACGCAAGTCGACCGCACGGCCGAGAGGAAAGCAGGCGAGGAAACCGGCCTAATTGAAGATGATTACGGGTGGCGTGGCCGGCTTCGCACGAGGGAGTGAAAGACCCACCCTCCGCGCCCTTGATCGTCTCTAATGCGTACCCACTGACCTTCGTATGCGAGCCCAACGAGCGGGGTTCGTTCACGGACCGTAAAGAGCACTTTGGAACCCCTCCCGGGACCATCCCGCACATTACTGTTTCGCACCGTCTCCAACCGCAGCGGAACGGCGAAGGATATCTCCCCCGCCCGGCGAGAGACGTCGCCCGCGCTGAACCGGCCCCGGCCGATGCTCACCAGGCCCATGGCCTGACTGGCCAGGTAGAGCGCCCCACCATAGTTCTCGCCTTCGAACGCCCGCGCGCTCATCTCCAGCAACTGCTCCGCTTGTAGCAACTCCGGGCCTGTATCGCCGCCGGCAGCGTCGCGCACACCGTTCAGCGCGATTTCGGCCTCGGCCATCGTCGAGGCTGCCTCGGCCCGACTATCCACACTCTGGAGCCGGGCCTTGGCGCGTACCACTTCGAGGACGGCCTCATCCAGGCTTTCCCGCAGCTCGGCCACTTGCGCTTCTTTGTCGAGGAGCCCGAGCTGAAGCTCCGCTACGCGTTGCTGAAGGTCGCGGATCCGTTCCGCCTGTCGTGCGGAGGCGGCCTGTTCATCTCCTGGAGTGGCAGCGGCTGGTTGTGGATCGGTCTGCACCGCCCCGCCCGCACACGCCATCAGGACTGCGGCCCCAAGGAGGCCGACGCATCGGGTCGGTCGCGTGGTGAGGAAGTGTTGGAGATGAAGTGGTGCCATAACAGGGGTCCCCCAAAAACCCGTGCGCAGAGCCCGCCCAAATATACTACCGGACCGGTATTTCGCGTTGCGCCACCATAGGTATGTAGACAGGCCCCGAGCGGTGTGCCCGGGGCGGGGACCTTGAACAAACTAGCGTGACGATGTTTGACGACGGTACGCGGACTACCGTCGATTCGGTCCGCCGGAACGCCGCCGCCGGGAGTTCTCCACGTATCTGCGGGACCGGGAATTGCCGTAGCGGCTCGCGTAGGAACGATACCGCGAGCACCGTTCCCGCGGCGCGGTACCTCGCAAAAAGACCTCACGCTCGCCGCGGCACCCATAACTGGCGCGCAAGCCCGTGGCACGGTTCACTTCGACGATCTCGATGCCGGAGGGCATCGAAAAATCTCCGTCACCGTCCGGTCCGTGCGCGCTCTGGAGAAACGACGCGAAGATTGGCAACGCCGCACGCGACCCCGGAAGGTCCACACTCCGTCCGTCGTCAAAGCCTACCCACACGCCAACAGCCAGCGACGGCGTATAGCCGATGAACCACGCGTCGCGGAAATCATTCGTTGTACCGGACTTGGCCGCCACGGGACCTCGGTATCCCCGCGAGCGCAGCGACCGTCCGGTCCCACGCTCGACGACGCCGCGCAGAGCCGACGTTACGAGATACGCTTCGGCCGGCGTGAAAGCTCGCCTCCCTTTCAACTGGTAGCGACTCATGACGGCGCCATTCGCATCGATGACACCGAGCGTCGTCTGGGTCTCGGACAGAAAACCGTTCGCCGCAAACACGCCGAATGCCCGGGTCATCTCTAACGGAGTCACTTCCGACGATCCAAGTGCCAAGCTCGGAACTGGATTCAATTTGCTCTCCAGGCCCAACCGGCGAGCCGTTTCCACGATGCGGTCGGGACCGACATCGATTCCCAACCGCGCAAACGGAACGTTGAGTGACCGTTCGAGCGCTTCCCGCAACGTCACCTCGCCACGAAACTGGCCGTCGTAGTTCGCGGGTTCCCAGAGTCCGGCGGGAGTTTCCAGAACAAGCGGCTCGTCTCGCAAAACCGTGGCGAGCGTGGAGCCGTTTCGTCGCGCTAAGGCCGCAAGCGCCACGATGGGCTTGAACGCACTTCCCGGCTGCCGCCGTGCTTTGGTAGCGCGATTGAATTGTGACGACCCGTAGTCACGCCCACCCACCATTGCCAAGACTTCTCCGGTGCGGGGGTCGAGCGCCACGAGTGCTGCCTGCAACGGTGCGTCGCCACTCTTCAACTTCGGATAATCCCGTTCGAGTCGCTCGAGACCAGCGCGTACCGCCTGCTCCGCAGCCCGCTGAAGCTCCATGTCCAAGGTCGTGAAAACCGACACGCCGGCACTGAGAACGTTGCTCCCATGGGTAGCGGTAAGCTGTTCAGTCACGAAATCGACGAAATACCGTCCGATGCGTCGCGCCCTCGCCTGGACTCTGATCCGAAGCGGCGCGCGGCGCGACTCGCGATGTACACGTTCCGAAATGATGCCGCGTTTATGCATCACATCCAACACCAGATTACGTCGCGCTTTTGCCGACTCAGGTCGTCGGACTGGATGGTATAGATTCGGCCCTCTGATGATGCCGGCCAAGAGCGCGGCTTCTCCAACGTCGAGCTGGCTTGCATCCTTCCCGAAATAGTGTTGCGCGGCGCGCCCCACACCATGGATGGCCATGCCGTTGTCGTGCCCGAAGTACACCTCATTGAGGTAGGCCTCGAGGATTTCTTGTTTGGAATGGCGCCGCTCGAGAGTGGTCGCCATCGCCATGTCTCTCAGTTTTCTGATCGGCGATCGTTTGGGTGACAAGAAGAGGTTTTTCGCCAGCTGCTGCGTCAACGTGCTGCCCCCCTGCGCAACACGCCCCGCACGAACATTCGCCAACGCGGCGCCGACGATCCGCCGAAGATCGAGTCCACCGTGTTCGAAGAATCGCTGATCCTCAATCGAGAGCACGGCGTCGACCAGATGCTGCGGTACATCGGCGAGCGGAATGGGGATAGGTTCACCGCGGGACGTACGGTACACGCTTCCGATGCGTTCGGGCTCGAGGCCTATGTACGGAACGCGTCGACCGCTTCCGTCTTCCACCAACGTTACCTGCCCCCGCCGACCGACGAGAATGCTGACGGGACCGCCTGGGTCCAGTTTGTCGTGCCGGCGGAACGCCCGCCGGCCGATGATCCAGTTCCTCGAGCTCCGATAGTATTCCCCGATGCCGACCGGTCGACGCCGCACCCGTCGATAACCGAGCCGCTCGAGGTGCGACTCGACACGGTCACTATCGAACTCCATGCCGGGATAGAAAACGACGGGGCGCGCGTAGATCTGGCTGGGAGAGGCAAAAAACTCATCGTCCAGGCGCGCCCTCACCAGCGCTTCGGTGCCGATCGCCCCGACGACGAGGAATGGTGTCCCCAGCACGACACCCAGAATGACCCTGGGCCTGCTCTTTGTCCGGATCCACTTCCCAAGGCCCATAGCTTCTCCCATATCTTGGTGCAGACATCCTATCTACGTGATTGGATGCGATTCCGTTTCCGATTGTTGTAAGGGAAAGCTAGCGCCTGCTTGACACCCCAGGTACGCGGAGGTACATCCGCCTGAGTGGGACCGGCAGCGGCACAGTCCATTTTCAGGAGACAACCATGGCACTTCCGAATCCCGGGATGACGATCGATCCACATCGCACTGCCCTGGTCGTCACCGATCCCCAAAATGATTTTCTCAGTGAGGATGGGGTGACGTGGGGGGTCGTGGGCGACAGCGTGACTGAGAACAACACGGTTGAAAATATCGAGACCCTGCTGAAGACGGCGAAGCAAAACCGGATCCCCGTCTTCATCTCACCGCATTACTACTATCCGACCGATTATGGATGGAAGTTCGAGGGTGCCCTGGAAGCGATGATGCATCAAATCAACATGTTCGATCGAAAAGGCCCTCTGAGCCTCGAGGGATTCCCCGGCTCTGGTGCGGATTGGCTCGAACGGTACAAGACTTACATCGAAGACGGGGAGACCGTCATCACGAGCCCTCACAAAGTGTACGGACCACAGAACAACGATCTCGTTCTACAACTACGCAAACGTGGCATCGAGAAAGTGATTCTCGCCGGCATGTCGGCGAATCTGTGCGTCGAAGCGCACATGCGGGATTTGCTGGAGCGGGGATTCGAGGTCGCGGTCGTCACCGACGCTACGGCCGCCGCAAAAGTCGAAGAAGGAGACGGCTACGCTGCCGCGATGGTGAACTTCCGATTCATGGCGAATACCACATGGACCACGCTGGAAGCCGTCGAGACCATCGCGCGGGCGATGGAGGGGCAGATTACGGGCGAGCGAAGAATCGGCGAGGTCGAGCGCACCTGGCGCTAGCCCACCACACCCACGACCCGTGACGGAAACGGCTACAAAAAGAGGGCGACCGGATGGCCGCCCTCGATTGCAACGGATTTTGTCTGGTTCTTAGGCGCCCGTCTTGCGTACCCCGCGGGCGGCGTCAAGAGCCGCCAAGTCGACTTCGTACTGCTCGCCGTTCACCACCAGAATGACGAACTGCGTGCCGTTGAACGTCAGCACGGCGGTCCTTTCGCGCGTGACCACACCATCCGCTGTGGTAACGGTTATCGTGACACTGCGCGTGATCGTACCGGATAGCGGCCACGGATTCGTCTCGCGGGGCAAACCCCGCACGACGGCGGCAATCACGACGGAGCTGGACATCTCGTAGCTGCGGTCGCCGAACTCATCGGTGTGCCGGCTGCCACTCACCGAACCCGACCCCGTACCGTCCCACGTGCGGCTGGTTTCGGCGCCCTCGAGGCCCGAGACGGTCAGGTCTCGGCTCCGCGCGACGGTCGCTGTCCATCCATCCCTCGCCACTTCGCCACTCATCTCGATCACGATGTTGATCGAAGCTGTCGTTTCGGCATTATAGGCATCCATCACAATCCCGCCGGCGTCGTAGAACGTCACCGTGCGCGTGATGTTCCGCGGCGGTGCGGCCGCGTCGTACGACGCGCCCAACGCCGGCTCTGCGGGCAGGGCAAAGAACATCTGCTTGACGTCTTCGATTGCGGCGTCTGCCGCCACCACCGCCACCGCCTCATTCAGGGCCAAGTCCTCTGGGGACGGGCCGCTGGCGTCGTTACAGGCCGCCAGCGCGATCGTCGTGAGGAGCGCCAGGCTGCCGATGCGTGTCAGTTTCATGGGTTTTTCTCCTAAGATTCGATATTGGGAACCTGGCGATATTCGCCATGCTCAGTCCGTAAGACGACGGACCTTGCAGGGCGTTAAGCGCCAAAAACCGCCGAGGTCCCAAGTTTTTTTAACTAATTGCTGGACGCCCTCTTAATACACCCGAATCCGGGTCGCATTCCGTGATTGCTGTCACGCAGTTCGGGTGATCTCCCATCGTTAGCTTTGGGCACAGTCCAATCCCGGAGCCTACCATGAAGCGCGCACTCGGCATTGCCCTCATCACCGCCGCCCTGGGCACCACCACCCTGTCGGCGCAGACCAACCCCCTCTGGTCCGAGGCAAAGGTCAAGAATTACCTGCCCCACATGACGCGTCCCGAGGTCGAAGATCTCTTGACCCGCACGGACATGGTGATCATCCCCGTCGCGTCACTGGAACAACACGGTCTCCATCTGCCGATCGGCACCGACTACATCAGCGGCGTAGAGCGAGCCAAGCTCATCGCACAGCGCACCGACGCGCTCGTTGCTCCCATTCTCCTGCCGGGTCAATCCCCCTATCCCATGGGGTTCGCGGGGACGGTGACGCTTCCATCGGAGCTGATCCAAGAAGTGTACGTCGAGGCTGTGAAGAGTCTGCTGCACCATGGCTTCAAGCGTTTCCTCATACTCAACGCGCACGGCGGCAATCGGGCAATCACGACGTTCATCGTGGATCGCATCAATCAGGAGACAGCCGGCATCGCCGTCGATCTCGGTGCGGCGGCAGGACCTTTCACCATGCGGTCGACACGGTGACACCGACGGAGAACTAGCTCAGCGCCTCCGCCAATGCGTCAACGTCGGCTTCGCCGTTGAACACGGCGGGGGATACCCGGATGCGGTTACCCGATAGGGACACGACTACGTTCGCGGCTCGCAACCGATCGTCGAGCCCCCGCGGCTCCCGCGCAATGAAGGTGATGATTGGAGACTCATCGACATTCGGCGTGATGCATGCATACGCATCGGGATCGAGCTGCCCCTGCAACCGCCGGTTCAAGCGCACCGAGTGTTGTAGCGCCGCCTCAATCCCGACCTGCTCGAGGAACCTGAGGCCCTCGTATACGGCGCAATACCCCAGATAACTCACGTGACCCGGCTCGTAACGGCGGGCGTCGGCCCGGGGATTGTACACGAAGGCACCGGCGTCGGGATCGACTTGCTCAACCCACGGGGGATAGTTGTGCGTCACGTGGCCGGGAAACAAACGATCCGCTAATGCGGTCCCTTGCAGTTCCTCACGAACATAGAGGAAACCTGCGCCGTGGACACCGTAGAGCCATTTGTACCCGTTGCACGCTGCGAAATCGACTCCGAGGTCCCTGACATCCATCGGCACGATGCCGGCGGCTTGAATGATATCCGCGAAAACCAACGCGCCCCGTGCGTGCGCAATGTCCGCCAGTTCTCTGAACGGCTCGATCCGGCCGTTGATGTTCGACACCAGCGAAACCGTCACGAGCGCAGTATTCGCATCGATTGCTGCGTCCATGGCCTCGAGTGTCACGTCCCAATCCTCACCCATCACGATCCGCACGTCCCTGCCCGACCGCCGCAATCCAACCAAGTTGTGGAGTGAGCCCGTGAAGTGCATGTCGTTTGTGACGATGTTACCGCCGCGGCGGAGGGACTCGAGCCCGTCGATGACGACTTGCTCGCCCGCCTTGGTGCAATGCACCCACGCGATCTCGGACGGCTTGGCTCCGATGAGTCCACCAAAGAGGCCTCGAATCTCCGACTGCATCTCTGCGACGTAATCACCCCTGCCTTCGCCCGGGCCGAGTCGCTGGAAATCCATGTAACGCCGCAAACCGCGATCGGCGAATGTCCCAAGAGGTGTTCCAGCAGCGGCGTTGAGAAACACCTCACGCTGCGCCCGCGGGAACAGAGACCGGAACTGATCCTGCGTTACTGGACCGGTGTCCGCAGCCGGCGCACTCAGCGTCCGTACGCCCAACGCGCTGCCGACTCCGGCTGCAACAAATTCCCGTCGATCCACGGTAGACCTCTCTTGGGATACAGTCACGGCGGCTCGCGCACCATGGCCACGCGGCGCGTCAGCACAACTTCTCTCAACGCTTGCGCCCTGGATGCGGTACCGATATTATATATGCATGACTCATACATGTCAAATCTCAGAAGGAACCCCCTAATGCTCTACGAGCACGAGGGACACCGCCCCGAGATTCATCCCACGGCATCG
>CAYLZR010000051.1:0-11563 GCA_964388145.1 uncultured Gemmatimonadaceae bacterium
GCGAAGAACGGACCAGCGTGGGGCTCTACCTCCCACCGACGGCCGTAGACCGGCAAGCAGTGCAGAGCGGACGCATCGTGGCGGTGGGACCTGGAACCCCCATGGTGGAACCCACTGCTCTCGACGAGGAACCGTGGCGGATTCCCCAGACCGGGACGCGCTTCGCACCCATGCAGGCCAAAGTGGACGACTTCGCCATCTTCTTCCGCAAGGCGGCCGTCGAAATCACTTTCGAGCACAGCAGCTACCTCGTGGTGCCCCAGGCTGCCATTTTGGTCCTCATCCGGTCGGGTGATCTGCCGACCGATTCATGAGCGGTCAACACATCATTTTTCTCTGTGTAACCAATTCAGCGAGAAGTCAGATTGCCGAGGGGTTGGCACGCGCCACCGCTCCGGCCGGATGGTCGGTCTCGAGCGCCGGTTCCCATCCCGGCCTGCTGAATCCCCTCGCGGTGAGGGTCATGGCTGACATCGGGATCGATATCAGCAACCATCGCTCCAAGGGGCTGCACGAGGTATCCGTGGAAAACGCCGATATCGTCGTGACGTTATGTGCCGAAGAGGCCTGCCCGACAACGCCGCCCTCCGTCGAGCGGATCGGTTGGGCGATGCCTGATCCGGCCAGCGCCGGCGGGACTGAAGCGGATCGGTTGGAGGCTTTCCGCAGGACGCGCACCGATATCGAGGAACGCATCGCCCGGTTGTGGCAACGGATCGGACAAAGAGGGGAGCAGTGAGACGGTGATCGGCGTCGTGATTGCGGTCCTGGCCGGGGTCCTGCTCTGGCTGCTGTTGGCGCCCCCCAACAGGGAACGGGAACGCATGGCGGAGTCTCGCCTGGACGAGGAAACCATTTCCGCCGAGCAGGAAGTGCGCGATCTCGACGCCCTCACTACACCCGAGGACGCCGACGACGAGCTAACCGACTGGGGGCCTGGGGCACCCAAGCAGCGGCGCTGATTCCCTACGCAAGAACCTCAACGCCGTCCGCCGAAATCCGATGTGAAACGAGCGGCAAAACACCTGCCGGCGGCTCCGGTGCGATCCGCAGGCCTTTGGCCAACGCCGCCAACCCAATCTCCGCCAGCCGGTTGTCGGCGGCGTACACCGAGGCGATGGCTTGGCCGCCGGCAACGGTGTCGCCCGGCTTGACGGTAACCGAAATCCCAGCGGTTGGGTCGATATCATCGCCCATCGCGTTACGTCCTCCACCCATGGCCACCACGGCTTCCCCGATCGACCTCGGTTCTACTTCGACGACGTAGCCACCAGCCGGCGCCTCGTACACTCGATGGACCGGCGCTTGGGGCAACACCGCTGGGTCGTCCACGACAAGTGGGTTTCCGCCCTGAGCCTCAACGATCTCACGGAATTTGTCGGCCGCGCGTCCGCTGCGAATGGCGTCTTGGAGCATTTCACGCGCCTGCTCATGGTTCGCAGACACCCCCCCCAACAGCAACATCTCGGCGCCCAAAGCATAGGTAAGATCCATGAGATCCGAAGGGCCGCGACCGTGCAGCGCTTCGATTGCCTCTTCGGTCTCCAACGCATTGCCGCACGCAAATCCCAGGGGTCGATCCATGGCGGTGACCAGTGCAACGCAGCGGCATCCACGCGTCGCACCATACTCGATGATCAGTTCCGCCAGCTCGATCCCGCGCTCGGGGTTGGGGAGGAAGGCTCCTTTCCCCCTCTTGACGTCGAGCACGAGACCAGCAATGCCCTCCGCCAACTTCTTCGACATGATACTGGCCGCGATCAAGGGAATGGCTTCGACCGTTGCGGTGGCGTCGCGGAGCGCGTAGAGCTTCTTGTCAGCGGGGGCTATTTCTTCGGTGGCACCGATCATGACCGCGCCGACGCGGTCCATGCACGCGCGGGCTTCCTCAAGGCTGAGCTGGGTGCGGAAGCCGGGAATCGCTTCCAGCTTGTCGAGCGTCCCCCCGGTGTGCCCGAGGCCCCGTCCGGACATCATCGGTACAGGCACACCGCACGACGCCACGAGCGGCGCCAGCACCAGTGAGACCTTGTCCCCCACACCACCGGTGGAGTGCTTGTCTATCCACGGGGGATGTCCATCCACCGGCAGACGATCACCCGACGCGAGCATGGCATCTGCCAGGGCTGTGAACTCCGACCGCTCCATGCCGTTGGCATAGGTGGCCATGAGCAACGCCGCCATCTGGTAGTCGGGGATCTCCCCGGCAACGTAGGCCGTGACCACGTGAGACCATTCCCCCGTGGTGAGACTCTTACCGTCTCTTTTGCGCGCGATGAGGCCCTTCACCCCACTCCTCCGCCGGGACTGGCTACTCGCGTTTCCGGCGCCGGCGCCGAATGCGACGACGCTGCCTCGCAAGGCTCCGCCGCGCTTCGTCGCGCCAATCGTCGATGTGTCCGCGCGCATCATCCCGAAAATCGCGGAAACGGCGTTTCACGCGGCTCCCACGGACGGGGGCGAGGGCGGGGACGGCGAGATACACGGCGCCGGCGCCGATCACGGCGCCCAGCAACAGGCCGGCCGCGAACAGTCCGATGCCAACCCCTCGATTTTCGACGATCAATTCCTCGATTTCGTCTTCAGGAACGTCTTCGTCTTCGGCTTCGTCATCGAGAAGCTCGTCGTCTTCTCCGACCTTGAATTTGCGGGCCATGGGGTCTCCAACGACTTCGGACGGGAGCGCCGCACCGTGCGGCCGGCGCCAGAGGCTATCTCATCGGATTGTAGCGACTTGACTCAAGTCCGTCGAGGCCGGAAACTTCTGGCGTGTCGAACCCACCGGAGCACCCCAATGACCAAGGCTTCTGACCAGGAAAAGCGGATCGCCATGCTGGAGCGCGACCGCGACCATCTCCTGGCCGTCGTCGATATTCTCGAGGACATCTCGGGCACGTTGCATTTTGCGGATATTCTCCAGAGCATAACGAGAAAGCTTGGCGACTTATTCGGATTGGATCGCTGTTCGATCTTTCTCGCGGAACGTCGGGGTAAAGCGGCTCGCCTCGTCGCGTCGTACGAAGACCCGACGATTCGCAACCACCTCGTCGACCTCGAACGATATCCCGAGTTGAAACGTGCATTGAAATCGGGCGAAACGGTGTTCATCCCAGACGCCACTTCCGATCCGACGCTGAAACACATCAAAGGCGCGTTAACCAAGCGGGGCGCGAAGACCATCACCGTGATACCGATCACGTGGCGCGGTGCGGTCATCGGCGCGATGTTCCTCCGCACGTTTCGCAAGGGTCCGGCGTTTTCCGATCAGGATCTGCAGTTCTGTAAAGTCGTCTGCAATCTGACCGCCAGAGCATTGCGCAACGCCTACCGCTACGAACAGTTGGAGCACCGTCAAGCCGCCACCACCGAGCGCGCCCGCCGCGCCAACCGAGAGCGGGTCGCCCTCGTCGAATTTCTCAGGCGCTTGCTCGATGCCTTTTCGTCCCGCGACGGTCGCTGGAACGAGGGTGTCCTCTCCGCCAGCGCGGGAGATGAATTGGATCGTCTCACCGACGTGGCCATGACAGTGGTGCAGGAGGAGGGTAAGGGACGCTGAGCGGCGGAAAAGACGATGCTCGCCAGCGCGCAAAGCATTTGGCGGAAGTCTTGCATCGCGCGAACCACGCCTATCACGTGTTGGATGCCCCCGAGATGTCCGACGCCGAATACGATCGCCTGTTTCGCGAACTCCAAGCTCTCGAGGAACAACATCCGCACCTGCGGACTGCCGATTCACCAACGCAGCGCGTTGGCGCCGAACCCGCGTCGGAACTTCCCAAACATCGACACCGCGGGCCGATGCTGTCACTCGGGAACGCCTTCGACGACGCCGAGCTGGAAGCATGGGAGCTACGGATTGCCAAGCGCGTTCCCGAGGTGCTGACGGCGGGCTACCAATTGGAATACAAGATCGACGGCGCCGCCGTAAACCTGACCTACGAGCGCGGCACGTTGGTGCTGGGAGCGACGCGCGGCAATGGCGTGGTCGGCGAAAACGTCACGGCCAACCTCAAGACCGTTCCGGACATTCCACTGCGGCTGCAAGGAGCATCGTGGCCCAAGCTGATGGAGGTTCGTGGCGAGATCTACTTTCCACTCGACAACTTTGCGCGTCTCAACGAGCGGCGCGAAGCCGCTGGGGAGGAACGGTTCGCCAACCCCAGGAACACGGCCGCGGGCAGCCTCCGCTTGCTCGACTCCAAGATGATGCGAAGTCGTGGGTTGCGCTTCTTCGCCTTCCACATCGGGAGTACGGAGGCGCTGCCGATCACCACACAACACGAGGCCCTCGACCTGCTGGCCTCTTGGGGATTTCCCATCGCGCCGCATCGGCAGTCGGTGCCGTCGCTTGCCGACGCCACGGCCGTCATCCACGATCTCGAGGCTCGCATCCCCAGTCTCAACTTCGAGGCCGACGGCGTCGTGGTGAAGGTCGATCTCCTCGATTTGCACGATCGGTTGGGTGTCGTAGGCGGCCGGGAGCCCCGCTGGGCCGTCGCCCGTAAGTTTGCGCCGGAGGTTGCCGTTACCAAGCTGCTCGACATCCGCATCAACGTGGGTCGTACGGGCGCATTGAATCCGTACGCCGTGCTGGAACCCGTAGAAATCAGCGGCGTCACCGTATCAAAAGCCACGCTCCACAACATGGACGTGATCGAGGCCAAAGACATACGCGTGGGCGATTTCGTCGAGGTGATGCGGGCTGGAGAGGTAATCCCACAGTTGTTGGGTCCGGTGCTTAAACGGCGAACGTCAGAGACCAAACCATACGAGCCGCCGAAAGCGTGCCCGGCCTGCGGCACCCCGGCCGAACGTCCAGACGGCGAGGTCGCATACTACTGCCCCAACGCGGCGTGCCCTGGCCGCGTGCTCGAAGGATTGACGCACTATGCTTCCCGAGGCACCATGGATATTCGTGGACTTGGGATCCAGCGAGTGCAGCAGCTCAACGAGGCCGGATTGATCGACGATGTCGCCATGCTGTACGAACTCGAACCGGCAACCCTCGAACGACTAGAGGGATTCGGCACCAAAGCCGCACAACAATTGGTCGACGCCATCGATGCATCGAAAGCACAACCGCTCTCCAAACTCCTCTTTGCGCTGGGCATCCGTCATGTCGGCGGCGAGGGTGCCAGGCTGTTGGCAACGACATTTGGAACTATGGACGCATTGATGACTGCTACGGAGGAACAAATTGCCGCCATCGACGGCATTGGACCTACAATTGCGGCCGCCACCGCTGCGTTCTTTGCCGAACCCAAGAACCGTGATCTCATCGAGCGACTGCGTGATCACGGCTTGACATTCGAAGAGTCCACCACGGAAACGGGAACCGTTTTGTCCGGCCAGACCTTCGTCATTACGGGAACGTTGCCGAACCTGTCGCGTGCCGAAGCGGCCAAGCTCATTGAAGAGGCCGGCGGGCGAGTGACGTCTTCGGTGTCCAAGAACACGACTGCCGTCGTGGTGGGTGAGTCGGCAGGGAGTAAGCTCGAGCGCGCAAAGCACCTCGGCATCGACGTGCTGGACGAAGCCGGCCTCTTGCGTCGCATCGGAGCGGCCCCGTAAGTTCCGCTACCCGATCGCATCAACTCAACGGTGGATACATGACCGCTGCGGATACCGCGAACCTCGTTTGCCTAGGGCCGGCAGCATTGTCTTCCCTTCGTGAATCGCTCGAACGGACGCTGGGAGACCAAGCAGCGCCGCTCATGCAAGAAGTGGGATATGCGTCGGGCCCCGAGATGTTTCAGTCGTTTAAGTCGTGGCTGAGCACTCGGGCTGACATCTCGGACCCGGGCGAACTCGATGCGTCGTTTCTGAGCTCGATGATGTCCGATTTCTTCGAAGAAAAGGGATGGGGCGCGGTTACGATCGAGCAGATGGGGGCATCCGTGCTCGCCATCGACGCCACCCAATGGGCGGAGGCCGGTTCCGAGACAAACGCCGTGGTTCCCTCGTGCCACCTCACCACCGGTCTCCTGGCTGCCTTCATGACCGAGTTGGCAGGCGACGTCGTCACCGTGATGCAGGTCGAATGCCTCACTTGCGGAGACGACCGCTGCCGGTTTCTCGCAGGTTCTTCGGCTACCTTGCAACGAGTTTTCGACGCAATGACGCAGGGCCGGCATTACTCGGAGCTGCTCACTACCTCCTCCTAATGCGCCCGCACGGCGTCCAGCCGCGTTGGGATCGGCAGTTCGACCTCGCCAGCTTCCAGCGCGTTGCCAATAAAATTGGGCTACGGTATCTTGACGCACACCTATGGGCATCTGGAATCGTCTGTTCAAGCCACGTCGCCGGGGGGACCTCCGGCCCCAACGCCTAGACTACCTCAACGAGGCGCTAGCCCTCGAACGGCAGGGCGATTTCGACGCCGCGCTAACCTCCTACCGACTCGCGCTGCGTGACCACCCGACCGACATTCGTGTGCTGCAGAACATCGCCATCGCGTTTTCCAAGGCCGAACAACACGACGAAGCGATTCGCTATTATCGCAAGGCGCTCGATATCGACGATACCCTGATGGGTGCGCACTATGGCCTGGCGTTTCTGTTGATCAAGAGGGGTGAGACGGGAGCTGCGGCCAATCACCTCGAGGCCTTCCTCGCCAACCCTCCGAAAGACTCAGAAGCACAAAAGTGGATCGATCATGCTCAAAACGCGCTTCACCAATTGGGGTACGCGAGGGAACTCTGAAGTCTCTTGCTCGAGCAGGAATCGTCGTGACCACGGTGGCGGCATGCGCGATCATCAGCCCAGACTTCGATCGGATCGTGGCGCTGCAGGTCGATCCCGAGGCGCTCACCCTCACGATCGGTGATACGCTCCTCCTCGAAGCACAGGCGGTAAACGCGGCCGGAGACATCGTGGCGGACGCCGACATCTTTTGGGCCGTCATCGACGTCGACTCGGGACAATTGGGATTCACACTGGATACGACGACGGGCACCGTGGTGGCAATCGCGGCGGGTTCGGGACGCGTGCAATCGCGGGTCGGGGACATTCGGTCCGAACCCATTACCATCACCGTCGTCGAACCTGGCACCGGGTCACAACATCCCAATGGCAATCGACGCAACCTACAAGGAATCATTCTGTCCCGCTCTACCGCGTATGCCCGCAGCAAATCGGGAAGCGCCACGTGACAAGCCCTCAAACGCTCACACAGCTCTTTTTCCACGCCATCGATCGGTTCGCAACGAAACGCGCCGCTCTCCGTTACAAAGCGGAAGGAAAGTGGCTCGACATCACACATCATGAGATGGCCCGCAAGGCAAAGCAAATAGGCCTCGGCCTCCGCGAACTGGGTGTCAATCCCGGAGACCGGGTCGCCATATTGTCGAACAACAGACCCGAGTGGGCCATCGCGGATTTTGCCTGCCTGACGATCGGCTGCGCCGATGTCTCCGTCTATCCCAACCTCACGCCGCCCCAGATTCAGTACATCCTGAAGGATTCGGGGGCCGCCGCCATCTTCGTCGAAGACGCAGAGCAACTCGAGAAAGTGACGCAAATCCAAGAGAGCCTCCCGAATCTCCGCCACGTCGTGGTGTTCCACAACGACGGCGAACAACCGGCGATGAGCTTCAAGGAGCTGGCGCAATTCGGAGAGTCGGCGGAAGCGAAATACCCAGCCTATCACGACGACGCCATGGCGATCCCCCCGGACGCATTGGCAACACTCATCTACACATCCGGCACCACCGGAGAGCCCAAAGGCGTGATGCTCACACACGGAAACCTGACGAGCAACGCGCTGGCAGCCATGGAGGTCCTCCGGGTTGGCGCAACCGACGTGTGCCTGTCGGTTCTTCCGCTGTCGCACGCGTTCGAACGCACGGCCGGCTTTTACGTGATGCTGGGGGCCGGCGCGACGATCGCGTACGCCGAGAACTTCAACACCATTGGACCCAACCTCAAAGAAATCCGGCCGACGGTGATGCTGGCGGTGCCACGCCTCTACGAGAAGATGTACGCCCGCATTCTCGAGCGAGCGCTGTCGGGTGGAGCGGTGAAGAAACGCATCTTCTTGTGGGCGCGCCGAACCGCGGAGAAGTGGGCAGATCGCAAACTAGAGAAACGTCCGGTGCCTGTGGGCCTGGCACTGCGGTATCGCATCGCATCCCGCCTCGTGTTCTCCAAACTCATCGCGCAGACCGGTGGGCGTTTGCGATTTTTCGTGTCCGGCGCAGCACCGCTGTTGCCGGAAATCGCCAAGTTCTTCTACGCAGCGGGACTCCCCGTCTTGGAGGGATACGGACTCACTGAAACGTCCCCGGTGATCAGCGTGAATCCGCTCGAGGCCCCAAAGTTTGGGACGGTGGGCGTGATCCTGCCGGGAATCGACATCAAGATTGCCGCAGACGGAGAAATCTTGGTACGCGGTCCCAATGTCATGCACGGCTACTATCAACAGCCGGCCAAGACGAGAGAGGTTCTCGATGAGGATGGGTGGTTCCACACCGGAGACATCGGCAACCTCACCGACGGATACCTCAGCATCACCGATCGGAAAAAAGACATCATCGTTACCGCCGGTGGCAAGAACATCGCGCCGCAACTTATCGAGAATCGCGTCAAAGCGAGCCCGTTCATTTCCAACGTTGTGATGATCGGCGACAAACGGAAGTTTACGATCGTTCTAATCGTTCCGGAGACCGACGCCATCCGCCGTTGGGCCAAGGAACGAAACCTCGCTTCGGACGATGTCCACACGTTGCTACAGCTTCCCGATGTCACGGCAAAGATCGAGCGGGAGGTCATGGTGAACCTACGTGATCTCGCAAGTTACCAGATGCCCAAGAAGGTTGTCATCGTCGAAGACGACTTCACGGTGGAAAACGGCGCCCTCACCCCGTCGCTGAAGGTCAAGCGACACGTCGTCGAGGAGCGATATCGGGAGAGGATCGAAGCCTGTTATGAATAGGTATTGGGTCGGGACTTCCGAACACCTAAGACCCAAAACCTAACCCCTACCCCCTACTCCCCACCCAGACCCCCTCACCCAACGCGAGTCGTTGTACGCCCGGCACCGTGACGTCGTCGCGCAACACCACCATCCGTAGACCCTTCAACAGGATTCGCGAAGCCTCGGTCAACCACGGCTCGATAGCATACTCGCGACCGACAACCACCCCGCGTGCCATCGACGTTCGCAACGGCAGCGGAACGGGACCGCGCACCACACTGACCGCCGACGACGGTTCGACATCGTCCGGAGGATTGAACGCGACAAAGTGCACGCCACCAATCCGTTCGACGAGATCCAATGCCAGCCGGCCCGCCGATCCGATGAATACGATGTAGCCTCCTGGGGTAGCGACGCCAAGCAACGCGTGAACGGTTTGTGCATCGGTGGACACATCCTCGCCAAGAACCGGTAGCTGCAACGCGGAATCTGCGGAGCAAAAATCTGCGATACCGTTCTCAATGGGGTACTCACTTTGCGACGCAGGGCAACCGATTGCGCCCGTGACGATCATACGCCCGATCATCTCGTCGGGTACCACTACACAATACGCCTCGGACTCGTCCTTTGGACACCGTAGGAATTCTGCGAGTTCTATGAACATTCCGCGACCCAGCGGTCGGCCCACGAATCCATGAGGACGCCCGCAAGCAGGATATCCTCTTCGTGGGAATTCTCGTCCGGGTTGTGGCTCACACCGTCGATGCTGGGAATGAAAAACATGGCCGATGGACACCGCCTGGCAGCCTGTTGTGTGTCATGACCTGCCATCGATGCCAACCGTTTGAACGCGACACCCCGATCGTTGAGGACTCCGACCAAGAGGTTAGAGAGCGTTGCGTCGGTCGGATTGGGCGCCACGGAAACCAACGGTTGGAGACCGACCTCCGCACGTCGTCCACCTGCCACGGCCGGCTTCAGCGACGACACCATATCGCGTAGGCGTTGCTCGATGTTGTCGAGCGTGGCGTCGTCTCTTCCACGGATTTCGATTGTTGCGGCGGCCCGCCCCGGCACAATGTTGGGCGCTCCAGGATTCACTGTTAGCCTACCGCAGGTGATCACGGCATCGTCCATATCGTCGACGAGCTTCGGACATCGCGCCACGATATCGGCCACCGGCACCAGCGCATCGGTTCTTCGTCTCATGTCGGTCGTTCCGGCATGGTTGGCCATGCCAATCGCTTCGAGCTCGAAACGGCGGATCCCGACGATTCCCGAAACGACCCCGATCCGGGTGCCCGACTCAATCAAGCGCTCACCCTGCTCGATATGACATTCCAAGAACGCCGCCGCGTTGACCGGCGGGCGATAACTGAAGCAGCCGTCGGGATCGGGGACAACGTCCCGTACGGAGGTGCCATCCGAATCGGACACGTCCAGGTCGATGGTCGTGCATTCACCGGCAAACACTTTCGACCCGAACAATCCCGTGCTGAAGCGCACGCCCTCCTCGTCGCGGAAGATCACGAGGCCCAGGTGGTGATCGGCGTGGCCTCCCCGGGCTCTGGACTCGACGACGTGCACGGCGGCCGCAACGCCGAGGGCGCCGTCGAGCCAGCCACCTTCGATCACGGTATCCAGATGACTCCCCATGAGCACGATGGGGCTCCTGTCTTCTACGGCCGATGGCGGAACGATAAAGGTGTTGCCGGCCGCGTCGTCGATCCTCAGTAGGCCAGAGATAGACCGAAGCCGCTCCCATACATAGTCGTGCGCTTGATCTTCGAAGGGGGTATAAGCCAGGCGGGTACAACCTCGTCCCGGCGTCGCCGTGATGCTCCTGAGTCCACGTAGCAGATCGAGCATTTGCTACTCGAGCCAGCGACCTCCGTGTGCGAGACGCAAAAACTCGTCGCGGGTCTTTGCATCGTCTCGGAAAATCCCCCGTAACGCGCTGGTTACAGTCTTAGAATTCTGCTTCTCGACCCCGCGCATCATCATGCACAAGTGGTAGGCCTCAACCACGACGCCCACGCCCATCGGCTCGAGAATATCCATCAGGGCATCCGCGATTTGATCGGTCATGCGCTCCTGTACCTGCAGACGGCGCGCGAAAACATCGACTACGCGGGGAAGCTTCGACAACCCAACTATCCGACCGTTGGGGTAGTATGCGATGTGGACCTTGCCAAAAAATGGCAACATGTGATGCTCACACAGGGAATACACTTCGACGTCGCGAACAAGGACCATGCTCTCGTGCTTTTCCTCAAATACAGCATCCCCAATGGCCTCCGACACCGACTGGTGGTAACCACGGGTCAGCCATCGCAGCGACTTGGCTACGCGTTCGGGCGTACGCAACAATCCGGCACGGCTGGGGTCTTCTCCCAGTTGCGGGATCATTTGGCGAACTAGCTCCTCGAGTTCGAGCACTGGGGCATCCGGGGCGGGCGAACTGGTTGCCGTTACCGAGACGCCGTTCTTGACCGATATATCATTGGACATGTCAACTCCTGAGGCACTGCCGGATTCTGTACCCGGTCCTTCCACAGCGCTCGACACCATCGCCGGGTTCCCGGGGAGCCTGTCTGAGGAAGAAGTCGAAGGCTATTTCGTTTGCCATGTACCAGTCAAGGGCAATGA
>CAYLZR010000052.1:0-4025 GCA_964388145.1 uncultured Gemmatimonadaceae bacterium
ATCCACCAGACGAACGACAACACCGTACTTCTCACCGAACAGGGCCATGGCACCCAGCTCGAGGGCTTGCTTGTAGGGCAGCTCGTAGGTCTCAACGCCTAGGTTCGCCCAGATCGCTTCGTTGACCTGCTGCTCGACTTCCCGCAGCTCGTCCGGTGTGACGGGTGCGTGATGCGAGAAGTCGAAGCGCATCCGATCCGGCGCGACGACCGACCCCGCCTGTCGCACATGTGTGCCCAGCACGTTTCGCAAAGCGGCATGCGCCAGGTGCGTTGCCGTGTGATTGCGCTCGATGTCGCGTCGTCGCTGCTCCGCCACCGACGCCTTCACCGGTGATGCGGCAAATTCGGCTTCCAGGTTGCCTGCCACGACCTGCTTGCCATCCGACTTGTGCACGTCATCTACCTGCAGATCCCAACCGTCACCAGTCACAACACCGGTGTCGCTCACTTGACCGCCCGACTCGGCGTAGAACGGGTTCTCGTGCAGAATCAGCTCGAGGTGGTCAGCCGATTGCCGGAACTTGAGTATGTCTGTTTCGGTTTCGGTGGTCTCGTAGCCCACGAAGCGCTGCCGCTTGCGAGGCACGACCGTGTTCCACGCTCCGGTTCCCTTGCTCGTCTTGATGTTCACGCTGTCCGGCACGCCGGCCTGTCCCCGATCCTCCCGGGACATCTCCTGTTGGCGGGCGAGGGCCTTCTCGAACCCCGGGATATCGACTGTCCAGTTCCGTTCGCTTGCGATCACCTGGGTGAGATCGATGGGAAAGCCATAGGTGTCGTACAGCTTGAACGCATCGTGGCCCGCGATCGTCCCCTTGGAGCCGACGATGATCTCATCGAGGCGCTGCAGGCCACCGTCGATCGTGTTGAGAAAGCGGTTCTCTTCGGCCTCAGTCCCGTTTTCAATTTCCGACGCGTTCTCGGTCAACTCGGGGAACACATCACCCATCTTCTCGATAACCACGTGCGTGAGATGCACGAGCGTGGGTTCCCTGCGACCGAGCAGATAGGCGTGCCTCACCGCCCGTCGGAGAATCCGGCGCAGCACATACCCCCGTCCGTCGTTCGACGGGTACACACCGTCGGCCAGGAGAAAAGCCACCGCCCGAGCATGATCTGCCAGGACGCGGAACGCCGCGCCTCCTTCGCCGGGATCGTACTTTGCCCCAAGGACCTCTTCGGCTTTCGTGATGATCGGCATGAAGAGGTCGGTGTGAAAATTGGAATCGACGTTCTGCATGACGGCGGCGATACGCTCCAAACCCGCGCCGGTGTCGACCGATGGCGTCGGCAACGGCGTGCGCGAACCATCGGGCGCTTGGTCGAACTGCATGAATACTAGGTTCCAGATTTCGAGGAGGTGGCCGGACTCGGCGAGTTCCTCGAATTCCTCGGTCGTGGGAACGGACGACGGGCGGACGGGCGGACGGGAAGACGGGCCCCCGCCCCACCCGGGGCGGATATCTACGAAAATCTCGGAGCACGGGCCGCAGGGACCGGTGTCGCCCATCTGCCAGAAGTTGTCCCTGTCTCCCAAACCGTAAATCCGGGCGGGATCGACGCCGGTCACCTCGTGCCACAGGCGGCGCGCATCGTCGTCGGTGTGGTGCACCGAGAAATACAAGCGGTCGGGATGGATGCCGAGGTAGTCTTCGCTGGTGACCCACTCCCAGGCGTACTCGATCGCTTCCCTCTTGAAGTAATCACCGAACGAGAAGTTGCCGAGCATCTCGAAGAAGGTGTGATGTCTCGTGGTGTGGCCCACCTCCTCGAGGTCGTTGTGTTTGCCTCCGGCGCGAACGCACTTCTGCGACGTCACGGCACGTCGGTAATCGCGACTGTCGAGCCCCTGGAAAACGCGCTTGTACTGCACCATTCCCGAGTTGGTGAACAGCAGGGTGGGATCGTCGGCCGGAACCAGCGACGACGACGAGTCGTGCCGGTGGCCCCGCTCGGCGAAATAGTCGATGAAAGATTGGCGGATGTCGCGTGCCAGCATGGGGTAAACCTAAGCACGCACGGGGCCCGACGCACTAGACGGGCGGACGGGGGGATGGGCGGACGGGCGGACGGGCAGACGGGCCTGGGTGGGACCGACTTGCGTAACCCCGGGCTAGTCCAGGGTCCGCGACCTTGATGACCTCTACCCCTCTGTTGTTCCCACTCCCGCCAACACGTCTCGAACCATCTCGTCGATCTCGTAGCCCCGATATCCACGCCGCCCCAGATACGCGAGGAGTCGGCGGCGTTTCTTGCGGGCGGGAAGGTCGCCGAGCTGCGCGGAGCGTTTTTCGGCGACCTGGCGCGCTTGAGCCATGGGATCGATCTCTTCTTCGTCCATGGTTTCGTACACGGCGCGCTCTGCCAGCCGTTTGTCCACGCCTCGCGCGAGTAAGTCAGAGATGAGCCGCGCAGGGCCGTGTCCCTTGCCAGTACGGACCCGGGTGAAATGGCGGGCAAACTCGAGATCGTCCAATAGTCCGTTTGCCTCGAGCCGCCCCACAGCCTCGACAGCCGCAGATGGGTTGTGTCCGCGGTTGCGCAGCTGTCGGAGCATTTCGTTCACGGCACGGGGACGATGGGCCAAGAGTCGAATGGCAACGCGGTGGGCTGCCTCGACATCGGCCACTCGAGTCAACTCCGCAAAAGCGTCTTGCTCGAGTGGTTTGCCCTTGAGCAGGCCGAGGAGTGCAACCACTTCTTCGGGAAGCGAGGCGAAACGGGCCCCGTCCACCTCGACGATGAGGTAACC
This sequence comes from uncultured Gemmatimonadaceae bacterium, assembly GCA_964388145.1. Taxonomy (GTDB): domain Bacteria; phylum Gemmatimonadota; class Gemmatimonadetes; order Gemmatimonadales; family GWC2-71-9; genus B3T1B10. The sequence continues at coordinate 2,755 of CAYLZR010000052.1, forward strand.
CGGAGCCCGAGGATCGGGAAGCAGATCGCTGATCTCACGGGGACGCCCGTCAGAAAAATCCACCTCCCGGTGTATGTAGCGGCGTGTGCGAGCCGGCATGTGCGCGAACCTTACTCCGGTGTCTTGGAGACCTCCGGTGTCTTGGAGACCTCCGGTGTCTTGGAGACCTCCGGTGTTCTGGAGACCTCCGGTGGCACCTCCGGTGTTGGCGCGATCCCCAGGTGTTGCTTCACCTTGATCTCGATCTCGTCCGCGAGTTGGGTGTTGTCCTTGAGGTACAGCTTGGCGTTTTCCCTTCCCTGCCCGATCCGTTCCTTGCCATACGAGTACCACGCACCGCTCTTGTCGATCACTCCGGCTTCGACGCCGATGTCGACCAACAAACCTACGTGGCTGATGCCCTCGCTGAACATCACATCGAACTCGGCTTGCTTGAACGGCGGTGCGACCTTGTTCTTGACGACTTTGACCCGCACCCGGCTTCCGGTGATCTCGTCTCGCTCCTTCACCGGACCGATACGGCGCAAGTCGAGCCGCAGCGACGCGTAGAACTTGAGTGCCCGTCCGCCGGTGGTGGTTTCGGGGCTACCGAACATCACACCGATCTTATCGCGAAGCTGATTGATGAAGATGACGGATGTCTTCGAGCGGTTGATGTTTCCGGCAAGCTTCCGCAGCGCTTGCGACATGAGTCGTGCCATCAGACCGACGTGGTGGTCGCCCATGTCGCCCTCGATTTCGGCTTTGGGCACCAAGGCCGCCACCGAATCGATGACGATGACGTCTACCGCACCGGACCTCACGAGGATATCCGCGATCTCGAGTCCCTGTTCGCCGGTGTCCGGCTGAGACACGAGTAGGTTCTCGATGTCCACGCCGAGCTTCTTGGCGTAATCGATGTCCAACGCGTGCTCCGCGTCGATGAACGCGGCTACGCCACCCATCCGCTGAGCGTTTGCTATTATATGAAGCGCCAGAGTCGTCTTTCCGCTCGACTCCGGCCCGAAGATCTCACTGATTCGCCCGCGCGGGATGCCTCCGATCCCGACCGCCGCGTCGAGATTGATGGCCCCGGTGGGAATGGCGGGAATGCGAACCTGCGTCCCCTGCCCAATCCGCATGATGGCGCCCTTGCCACAATGCTTTTCGATCTGCGCGAGCGCCAGATTCAGCGCCTTTTTTTTCTCATCTGTGAGGCGTGGTCCAGGCGAGTCTACGCTGGTAATGTCTGTTTGTTTGGATGCCATTTCTAACCCCGTTGAAGATGTGGA
>CAYLZR010000052.1:4125-11342 GCA_964388145.1 uncultured Gemmatimonadaceae bacterium
GTCATGCCCGAATATATCCCGAAACTAAATTTATCGCCAGCCTGGCCTGAAAGCGTCGGCCACATGCTCGATCTTGGACCGTCTGGAGCGGTTCATGGTCACGCCGATGACGTCCATCCGATAGGCATCTCCCGCCTTGCCGTGCCGGTCGATCCAAGCGCTGGCCACGCGGGCTATTTCCCGTTGCTTGGCCGCGGTCACGGCCTCCAGTGGGCTGCCGAAGGCGTCACCAAACCGCGTCTTTACTTCGATGAAGGCGACCACCGACCCAAGACGAGCGATCAAATCGATCTCCAGCCGACCCATCCGGAAGCGATGAGCCAGGATCCGCCATCCACGCTGGATCAGAAAACCACGAGCGATGACTTCTCCCTCCCACCCCCGCCTGTGCCGCGGATCTTTCCATTTGGATGGATCTGACTTGACTGGCATGGGGATAAGCTAGGGGGGCGCTGGCGAGGAGTGTCATCAAAACGACGCTGGGTAGTGGTGGATTGTTGCGGGATCGTGAGCCGTGAGCCGTGAGCCGACCACCCCTCCCTACACCCGGGGTGGCGGTGCGGGGCCGGCTTACGGCTCACTGCTCACGGCTCACGATTCCTTCCTCATTTACAGTGTTCGTCTAGCTGCTCCGCCCCAATGAGCACCTCTCTCGCCTTGGCGCCGTCCGCGGGCCCCAGGATTCCGGCCATCTGAAGCTGGTCGACGACACGGGCGGCACGGCCGTAGCCGATCCGCAGCTTGCGCTGTAACAAAGACGTCGATCCGCCTCCATTGTGGAGACATACGTCCGCTGCCTCGCGGAACAGGGGATCCCGGTCTTCGCGCTGGCCGAATGGGCCTTCCGCGACACTTTCCTCCCGCGCCTCTCGGGCTGCGACGACCGCCAAGATGTCTTCCTGGGCGCCCACGTCGGCCGGCACGCCGCGCTTCTTTTCGCGGCGGGCGCGTTGCTCGCTATACCAAGCTGTCACCCGCTCGGTCTCACTCGTGTCGATGTAGGCCCCTTGGAGCCGCACGGGTTCGCTCTTCCCCGGTGGCAGAAATAGCATGTCTCCGTTGCCGAGTAGTGTCTCCGCTCCGTTTTGATCGAGGATAGTTCGGCTATCGACCTTCGATGCCACGCGGAACGCGATCCGACTTGGAAAATTCGCCTTGATGAGACCTGTGATGACGTTCACGCTGGGGCGCTGCGTGGCGAGGATGAGATGGATTCCGGTGGCGCGCGCTTTCTGAGCGAGGATGGCGAGCGGTTTTTCGACTTCGGCCTGTACCGTCATCATGAGATCCGCCAACTCCTCGACGATAATGACGATGAACGGTAGAGTAGAGCCGTCATACGGTACCGTCGGCGAAAGCTTCTTTTCTTCCCCCTCGAAAGCTTCCAAACCGGATAGGGTTTCGCGCTCAGGACGCGGCATCACGACCTTGCGACCTTCTTTCACCTTGCGGTTGAATTCGTGGAGATTGCGCACGTTGTTTACGTTGAACAACTTGTACCGGTCCTCCATCTCGTACATCACCCACTTGAGCGCCTTGGCCGCGTCCTTGTTGTTAGTCACGACGGAGTGTCGCATATGCGGCAGCGCGTTGTACACCGTCAACTCGACCATCTTTGGGTCGATCATCAACAATTGGAGTTGGCGGTCGTTGTACCGGTGAATCAGACTCGTGATGATGGTATTCACGCAAATCGATTTACCCGACCCGGTCGCTCCGGCGATGAGGAGGTGCGGCATTTTGGAGAGGTCCGCCATGACGGGCCGGCCCTCCAGGTCGGTTCCCAGGGCAATCGGCAGCCCCGGACGGTTCGGATCCCACGCTGGAACGGCCAATAGCTCGCTCAGTGCAACCATACGCGGCGACGGGTTAGGTACTTCGACGCCGACGAACGCCTTCCCGGGTATGGGAGCCACAATCCGGATGGACTGAGCTTCCATCTTCAACGCGAGATCGTCCGCGAGCGCGGCGATGCGCCCGACCTTCACGCCGGCAGCGGGGGCGACCTCGAACTGCGTCACGACGGGTCCGGTGGAGCGATGTCTGCCGAGCGTTGCATCGACTTTGAACGTCTTCAGCGTGTCGATGAGCACGCGACCGAGCCTGTCCAATTCTGTCTGATCTTGATCGTCGGAGCCGGCTTCGGCTTGGTCCAACAGTTCATACGGGAACGGCTTGATAGCCGCCTCACTGATGAACGCCTGCTCGTCCCCCACCTGGGCAGCCACGGACGGGGACTGTGGCGGCTTCTTTTTCTTCGCCAGGAGCGGCGCCTTCAACCGAGCAAGGGGGGGGGGCCCGGTTTCGGCCGGAGCCGCGTTTGAAAAAGACGCCTGGTAGACGCGTTTGTCCCGCATGGCGGCCGATTCCGACTGCCACAGACGTTTGAGCGGCTGCCAGCCGATCGTCGACAGGGTGAGCGCGGCCAGTCCGAGCAGCGCAAGGATCACCGCACCGGCGGTCCCGAGGACGTTGGCCACGGTTACGGCAAGAAAAAGGGGCGCGATCCCTACGATCTTTAAACCGGTGGACCAGTCGTTGTAGTTGGGCGGGTGATCACGAAGGTTTTCGAGACCGATGGCAATCGCGATACCAAACGGCACCAGAATCACGAGCCCACCCACGAGGACGGTGGTGCGGCGCTGATCCAGCCGACGCCAACCAAACCGCGCGAGGCCAAGCACCAAGAGGAGGAGCGGAAGGAGAGCGGAGCCGACGCCCAGTGATTTCCACAGCAGCGAGCCGATGAACCTGCCGACCCAACCCGTCAAAGGCGTGGGAAGGAGAGACAGTCCGAGAAAGACTCCCGCGGCCAGCGAGAGAATCGCAGTCAACTCACGCCGCCGATCAGGCGTCAGCCCCACTGCACCTCCGGGTCAGACCTTTACCTGTCTCTCCGCATAGCGCGGAACGATATCGAATCCGTCGACGTCGGTTGACGCGGCCACGTCCTTCGCCATGCCCAGTCCCTTCAGGCTGCGGGCGGCCGCGCTCGCATTGACGGCTGTCTTCCACCTATCGCCGTAGCGGCGGACCAATTGCAGCGCCGCGATGGTGGCGTCGTCGATCTCCACCCCTCGCGCCCGGCTCGGCAGAATTGCCCGTGCGAACCGACCCGCGACATACGCGTCCTCGAGGGCAAATCTTCGTTCGCTTCCACCGCACAGGATAATCAATGCTCCGGCTTCTTCGAAGGCCGCCTTGGCCGCGGAGGCCGCCGCTGAGAAGTTGATGATGGCACCGACGAAAACCGGTCCACCGGGCTCCGTGGCGAGCAGGGCCCGCGTGCCGTTGGTTGTGGTCATGACCAACGACATGTCCTTGACCTTGTCGGCGGTCATCTCCAACGGGGAATTCCCACACTGGAAGCCCTCGATCGGCTCGTACCCTTGCTCGCCGGCGAGCAGGATATCATCCCGCTCCAAGTTATTGCTGAGTTGTATGGCGTCGGCGGTCGTCTCCGCCGGCAGCACGGCTTTGGCTCCGTTGCCGAGCGCGGTCACGATGGTCGTGGTGGTTCGCAGCACATCTACCACCAACACCGGATGCCCAGCGACGTCGTTTTGCGTCAGGCCGTTAGGCGTGAAGTAGATCGAGAATTTCATTCGGTGGCCGGTAGGAGATCTTTGTTCCGCTCGAGGAATTTAGTATCGACCGCTCCCGCTTTGAACTCCGGATGGTGAATGACGGCTCTCAAGAAGGGAATCGTCGTTTTGACGCCCTCGATGATGAATGAATCCAGCGCTTGGCTCATCCGGGCCAGTGCCTCTTCACGGTTGAGGCCGTGCACAATCACCTTGGCAATCAACGAGTCGTAGTAGGGCGGAACCGCGCAACCCTGATAGATGTGGGTATCCACGCGCACGCCCGGTCCTCCGGGAGGATAGTACGCGGTGATCGTGCCAGGACATGGCTGAAAATCCCGGGCAGGATCTTCCGCGTTTACACGACACTCGATAGCGTGTCCGCGCAGCCGTTTACCGTTGAATTGGAAACTCAACTTCGCGCCGGCAACCGTTTGGATCTGTTCTTTCACGAGGTCGAAGTTCGTCGTCATCTCGGTCACCGGATGCTCGACTTGAATCCGCGTATTCATTTCCATGAAGTAGAAAACGCCGCTCTCGTCGAGCAAGAATTCGATCGTGCCGGCCCCCACATAGTCGATACTCGCCGCGAGCTTGACGGCGGCATCGCCCATCTTGGCGCGCAATTCGTCGTCCACGCCCGGACTCGGAGCCTCCTCGATGAGCTTCTGATGACGGCGCTGAACGGAGCAATCACGTTCGCCAACGTGCATGACCTTGCCGTGTCGGTCGCCCATGATCTGGAATTCGACGTGACGGGCTCGCGCGAGGTATTTTTCTACATAGACTTCGGCGCTTCCGAAAGCCGCTAATGCTTCGTTCCGCGCCAACTGGAAGGCATTTGTGAACGCCGCAGCGTCGTTGGCCACGCGCATGCCTTTCCCACCGCCGCCCGCCGCTGCCTTGATGATTACGGGGAAGCCGATCTCTGCGGCGTTCTTCAGCGCCTCGTCCGGGTTCTCGATCGCGCCGTTTGATCCGGGGATCACCGGTACACCCAATTTCTGCACATGCCCACGCGCCGCGGCCTTGTCGCCCATAAGGCGAATCTGCTGGGCCGTCGGCCCGATGAACGTAATGTTCGATTCGGCGCAGGCCTCGGCAAACTCGGGACTCTCCGCCAGAAAACCGTAGCCGGGATGGATCGCGTCGGCGCCGGTTATTTCTGCGGCGGCAATGATTCCGGGAATATTGAGATAGGAGAGCCGACTCGGTGGCGGGCCGATGCACACGTCGTCATCCGCAAACCGCACGTGCAAGGATTCGTTGTCGGCTTCGCTAAACACCGCGACCGTGGACACACCTAGCTCGCGGCACGCTCGGATCACCCGCAGGGCAATTTCCCCGCGGTTAGCAATCAAGATTTTCTTGAACATGATCTAGCCGGTCAGACCACCCGAACCGCCGCCCAGCTGATCGGAGAACGTTCGATCGGACGTGCCGTCGATCCCGCTGACCCGCAACGCGAACTCGCTGGGGTTCGACGAGTAGAACACCGCGTCGTCGTAGCTAATCACGTCCTTCTTGTACCAGTCCATCAGCGACTGGTCGAAAGACTGCATCCCATACTGCACCGCCCCGTCCTTGATCAAGCCGGGGATGGTCAGAGCCTTTTCCGAATCGCGGATGTTTTCTTTGACCGCCGCCGTGTTGATCAGAATCTCGCACGCTGGGACACGCGTTTTTCCATCCTTGGTCGGAACCAACCGCAACGAGATGACTGCGTTGAGACTCGTCGACAGCAGGTTGCGAACCGCGTCGTGCTCGTGGGGCGGGAAGAAGGAAATCACGCGGTTGATCGTTTGGGTGGCATCCGTAGTATGCAGCGTCGAGAACACGAGGTGACCCGTGTCGGCCGCCTTCATGGCCGTGTCCAGGGTGATTTGATCTCGAACCTCACCAATCATGATCACGTCCGGATCCTGGCGTAACACGTGCCGCAGTGCCCCCTCGAACGACAGCGTGTCGCTCCCTATCTCACGCTGGGAGATGGTCGATTTCACATCTTTATGCAAGAACTCGATCGGATCTTCGATGGTGATGATGTTGCATGCCCGGTTACGGTTGATGTGATCCACCATCGACGCCAATGCCGTCGATTTTCCGGATCCGGTAACCCCGGTCACCAGCACCAAGCCCCGGGGCTTCATCGCGATGTCATTGAGGATCTTCGGCAGGTTCAATTCGTCGCACGTTTTGACCTGATACGGAATGGCCCGGAAGACGAAGGAAAGCGTGCCACGCTGCTGGAAGACGTTGGTCCGAAAGCGGCCCACTCCGGGAACCCCGATCGCGAAGTCCGACTCTTTCATTTCGGCGAACTCCTTCACCTGACGCGGGGTCATGATCTGCTCTGCGAGCGCCTTCAACTGGTCGGGTTTGAGGGGGGCGCGATCCAACTCGACCAGGGCCCCCCGAATCCGCAACATCGGCGGTCGACCCACCTTGATGTGAAGATCCGAGCCGGCCCGCTTGACCAATTCTGTGATTGCACCTTTGAAATCGAACGGCTTTGCCGAATCAGCCATTGGGATCCACCCTGAAAAGGACTTGTCCGAATTCGATCGGTTGAGCGTCTTCGACCAACGTCTCTACGATGACGCCTGAGACCTCGGATTCCACCGGGTTCATTATCTTCATCGCCTCGATGATACACAATGTCTTGCCCGGCTTGATGCGACTCCCATTCCGCACGTAGGGTTCTGCTCCTGGCTCAGGTTGTGCGAAGAACGTGCCTACCATCGGCGACTGGATTTCGATGTAGTCGCTGGGTGGGGCTTCTGCCGGCCCCTCTCCCCCCGCACCCGCAGGGGAGGCAGCGGAGGCAGGGTTTGCGCCGCTGGCGGCCTGGTACGTTACCGGGCCCGCACTCCCACCTGTCGGACTCTTCGACACCTTCATTGTTGTCGACCACCACCCCTTTTTGACCTCAATGGTGTTCGCCTCGGAATCGTCGAGCAGTGCGAGCAGTTTCTCCAAGATCTTGAAGTCGATCATACGCGTGTCAGGTATTTGTCCTCTCGACGATCTACCTTCACCACATCCCCCTGCTCGACGAACAGCGGCACCTGGACCACCGCACCTGTTTCCAGCTTGGCCGGCTTGGTACCGCCCGACGCCGTGTCGCCACGAAGGCCTGGTTCCGTCTCGACAATCTCCAGCTCAACGAAAAAAGGCAACTCCATCAGAATCACCTTGCCGTCGTGGACCAGACCCTGGCACTCCATGCCTTCTTTCAGGTACTTGAGCTGATCGTCGCCGAGGAGTTCTCCGTTCAGAGGAATATCGTCGTACGATTCCATGTCCATGAAATGGTAGAACTGGCCATCGCTGTACGAGTATTGTACGGGTCGCCGCTCGAGCCGTACTTCGTTGACACGCTCACCGGCGTTCCACGTCTTATCGGTCACGGCGCCGGTGCGCACGTTCTTCAGCTTGGTGCGCACGAACGCGCCGCCCTTCCCTGGTTTCACATGTTGAAAGTACACGATCTGAAGCAGTTGCCCGTCAATGTCGAGCACCATGCCGTTTCGAAAATTTGCGGTACTAGCCATTCGCTTCTTTCGTCAGCCTTTCAAAAGGCGGTAAGGCGGTAAGGCGGTAGGGCGGTAAGACGGAAAGTCCGCTGCCTCC
>CAYLZR010000053.1:0-7821 GCA_964388145.1 uncultured Gemmatimonadaceae bacterium
GATGGGCGAAGAGGGATTCGAACCCCCGACTTCCTGCTTGTAAGGCAGGCGCTCTAAACCAACTGAGCTATTCGCCCTGAGGTTTCAGAGCGCCAGGCCCAGCGGGAACAAGACACAATACCCGAGCACCAACAAGGCTGGAGCCAATGTCGTCGATCCTCCGGCCAGGAGCAAATACCCACCTGCCAGCGCCACCAAGGCGCCTCCGAGAAGCACGCCGTTGACCGGGCGGAACTGCAATCGGGCGGGGGAAGGTCCCTTTTCTGACATAAGTGCGTGACGATAATGGGTCTCACCCGGTTGGTCAAGGAGCTGGAAAGTCACCTCCGTCCGCCACAACCCAACCTTCATCGAGTGCGGCCCGACGCAACCGGTCTCGCCGCCGTCTCCGCGCCCACAGGGCGAGAAGCACCGCCGCCGTGACGCTCCAAAAAGCCGAGAACGAGGTCGCCAGAAGGAGCCAGCCGTACCGGCTTTTCAACTCTTCATGCCAACGGCCTTCGAACTGATCGAGCGTGAGACCGTAGCTGCGTCGCAGCGCGCGGTCCAGATCACCCGTGCTTTTCAGGGCCCTCATGAGGGGTTCCAGACCGCGCTCGCCACCGAGTCGCTCGAGAAAAAGGACGGCGGTCGTGGCCAGCGCGTAGCTGGCGCGGGCGGTCGCCGCTCCGCTCCGTAGGCTGCGATTGAGCCTGATCAGGGTCGGCACGCGGCCGCGGACCATGGCCCAGTTGACCCGCAGTGCCTCCAGCCGGCTCCACTCTGCGGCCGCCCGGCTGGCATATCCCTCATCGAACCAGCGCGGCACCCGGCCGACCGCGTTCCGCAGGGTCAGATGGGCCATTTCATGCCGCAACACCTGATCGATATTGCCCCCCGCTACGAGCACGATGGTGTTGGCACCGGGAAACGCGGCGCCGGCACCCCAGCCCGGAATGCGACCGGCGGTGACCGAATCGAACGTTCGTTGGTCGGGAGTCACGATCAGCCGAAGCGGGAATGTCTGGGGGGTATCCAACCCAGGGTATTGGGCGGCAGGCTCCACCCGCTCCGCCAGCGCCACAGCCATCACTTCGGTTTCCGGCCAATACACGGCGGTTACGCGTCCAACACGGACCATCTCGGGGCCCTGGAACGCCAAGACGGCGAGAAGCAACAGGCCTACTGTAGTGGCTCCTCTCCCCGGTCGACCCGCTCGAGGGCTTCCTTACAACGCTTGCCCCACGTCGTGAGCTTGTTGGCCGCGAATCCCTTCGCCCAGGTTTCACGGGCCGCGTCGTGGTCCTCGGCGTGCCACTGCGCCCGGCCCATTTCGTAATACGCTTCGATCAAGTTCGGTCCCAACGCCAAGGTCTTCTGGAAGAAATTTTGGGCGTCATCGTACATCCCCCGTTCGAAGTACACCAGACCGAGGTAGTAGTGCGCGTACAACGTGGCTTTCTTGTCGTTGTCGAGGCGAATGGCCTTCGACAGATGTTCGATTGCCTCACCGAAGATGCGCTTCTTGAGACAGATGTATCCAACGTTGATGCGTGCGAGCGAATTCGCCGGTTCTTTCATCAGCACCAGTTGGAACGTCCCCAGCGCGTCGTCGTAGTCTCCATGAAGCATTTGCGCCCACCCGAGTTGGGATTGGGCTTGGGGATCGTCGGGCGCCAACTCCAACGCCCTACTGAGGGCCTGGATCGCCCCGATGTAGTCCCCCAGCGAGATGAGGCTCCACCCCTTCTCGATGTAGGTTGACGCGTTCAGGTGGTCGCGCACCGCCGGCACGGCGCCGGTGAACTGCGGCGCCTGGTCGCCGCTTTCGTTTTGGGCGAGTTCCTTGTACCGGTCCACCAGCGTGCGGATGTCTTCTTTGAGGGTGGACAGATCGGTGATGGTTTGATCGACCGTCTTGAACAATCCGATGATGTCGCCTTTGACCTTGTCGCGCTCCGGTCCACTTGGCGCTTGCTCGAGACGCGCAGCGATGTCGCCGTATTGGCGCCTGAGAGGGGCAGTGGTATCAGGATCCATGGGTTGCCTTGCTCGTTGTTCCCTCGAGCGCGATACGCTCCGTAGAAGAGAGAATTTTGGCAATCGCGAGGATGACGACGGTGCGTCCGTCTCGCGAGAAGATTCCATTGATGTAATCGGCGGCCAAACCGCGCACAAAGGGCGGCGGCGACGCGATCTCGTCCACCGGAGCCTTTAACAACTCCACCACCGCGTCCACCACCACGCCGATCCGGCCTTGCTCCCATTCGAGGATCATCGTCCGGGTCTCTTCGGCCAAGACCGCCTCTACGCCCAACCGCTTCCGGAGATCGATGACCGGCACCGTGGTCTCCCCGTACTGCAGCACCCCTTCGAGAAAATCCGGTGCTTCCGGGAGCGGCGCCGGAGACTCGTATCGCAAGACTCGTTCGACGTCAAAAATGTTGAAGCCGAACTCCTGGCCGCCCACGCGGAACGTTACCAACTGGACCTCTTCGTCGCTGCCGGTCATGTTGCCCCACCGTTATCCGTCAGCAATCGCTCGCCCAGCAGTTCGACGTCCAAGATGGGGATGAGAGCCTCGTGGTAACGTGCGAGCCCCGAGGCCCAGGGCAACTCACTTCCGGGCGGAACCGGAATCGGCAGGTCCCGCACTACCGCGTCGGCATCGTCCACTTCGAACGCCACGCGTCGGCCCCTGAAGCGGGTGACCACCATCGTCCCGGTTTCCTCTTCGGGCGGGGTGTGGTCGTTCAGCAGTGCACCCAGATGCACCACCGGCAACATTTGACCTCGGACTTTCACGACGCCGCGCACGGCACGTTGGCCTCCAGGGACCGGTTCCGATGCCGCGCGATCCACCACCTCGACCACTTCGTCGATCGGCAAGCCGTATTGCCTGCCATTCGCCCGCACGAGAAGATAACCGTTCATGGTAACGCCAGTTGCGTCAAAGCGGCGTCGATGCATCCCGCGATATCGCTCAACGACACGACGTGATCGACCCCACCAGCCTCGACCGCGGCATTGGGCATCCCAAAGATGATCGACGTCTGCCGGTTCTGCGCGAGCCCAACACCACCGGCATTGTGAATAGCACGCAAGCCGTCTGCCCCATCACGACCCATACCCGTCAGTACGACACCAACCGCCCGTTCACCGAACGTCTTTGCTACCGAATGGAACAACGGGTCGGCGGCGGGCCGCACACCCCAAACAGACGCGTCTTGATTGAGTCGAATCACCGGGCCTTCGGGCTCCATTTCTACCAGCATATGGTAGTCGCCGGGAGCGACGTATGCCGTATCCGGCATCAAGGGCGCGCCGTCATCCGCTTCGACAACGTGCAGGCGGCTCGAGAGGTCGAGCCGTTCCGCGAGGCTGCGCGTAAATCGCGCAGGCATGTGTTGTACGATCAGCACGGCCGCGTGTCGCTCGACTGCCAACATCGGTACGACTTCGGCCAAGGCACGCGGTCCGCCGGTGCTGGCTGCGACCGCTACGGCCGACGTGGCGCGGTTCGATACTGCAAGAATGTCGCGCTCGGTGCGTTCCGGCCTCGGGACGCGTGCCAGCACGGGGACGCGCGTACAGTCGGCAACCAACGCCGCATCCAACGCCGAGCGCAGGGCCGTGGCCATCTGTTCCATGCTCTCTCGACTCGGCGTTTTGCTGGGCTTGGCCACCACCTCGACCGCGCCCAGTTCGAGTGCTCGAATGGCCGCGCTCGTCCCCGGCCCGGCGTGCGCGCTCACGACGACGATCGGCCGGGGGGTCTCGCTCATGATGTAGCCGATGGCACTCAGCCCGTCGAGCTGCGGCATCTCCAGATCCATGGTCACGATGTCGGGATTCAAACTGTGCACCTTCGCGAGCGCATCCATGCCATCGCGAGCCCGGCCGATCACGTGATACCGACCGGAGGATTCGACGACGTCGGCGAGCACTTGCCGCAGGAACGCACTGTCTTCTACGATCAGTACCGAGTGCGTATCAGACATAGTGTTCTTCACCCCCCAACATCCGTACCGCCACCGTCCCCTTCTCGACGTCGTAGAGAATCGAGCGGCCCCGACCGCCACCGACATCCTCGGCCCCCAACGCCACTCCGGCCTCCTCTAGCGCCGCGCGGCACGCCAGCACGTTGCGCTCGCCCATGTGTATGGCCCCACTCATGTCTGCCGTCTCGAACATCCGCGCACCGCCGATCAGCCGTGCAACGAGTCGCCCCTGCTGTGCTCCGAGCCGAACGAGTTCTTCCACCAACAGCGGAATCCCGGTGTCTGCGAATTTTGCGGGTCGCTCTTGATCGCGTGCCAGCGTGTGTGATGGAAGCATGACGTGAGCGATGCCCCCCATGACGGCCACCGGATCGTGCAACACCACGGCAATGCAACTTCCCAGCCCGCGGACAGCGAGATACCCCGTGGCCGCGGCGATACCATATTCCCCCATGCCAACCGGATCGGCGTCGAGCCAGGCTTTCATAGTCGGCGGTACACTCTTTCCCGAACGTCTTCCAGCTCGAGCACCTCGCGGGCGGCACCAAACAATGTCTCGACCTTGCCGAGAACGAACACGCCGCCCGGCGCCAGCGCGTTCGCCATCTGGCTGAACACACGCTCTTGGGTAGCACGGTCGAAATAGATGACCACATTGCGAAACAGAATGAGGTCGTACGGCGGTTCCGGCGGCGCCTCCTTCGTCACGTCGTGCCGAGTGAACCGCACCGCTTGTCGCACCTGGTCGGAAACCGACAGCGAGTTGCCTTGGTGGTCCAAGTCGCCAAAATACCGTCTCACAAGCACGTCCGGCATTTCGTCGAATGCGTCGCGCGGATAACGGCCCTCTTCCGCTTTCTGCAAACTTCGCACGTCCAAATCCGTCGCGTCGATCCGGTCGATGATGCTCCCCGTGAGAGCGGACTTTTGCGCTTCGGCCAACAACAACACGGCGAGTGTATACGCCTCTTCCCCTGAAGCGCATCCGGCAGACCAGCACCGAACGCTTTCCTTACGTCGCTTCATCAGGTCCGGTATCACTGTCGTCGCAAGCCGGTCCCACACGTCGGCATTGCGATAGAACTTCGTGACGTTGATCGTCAATGCATCGAGCAACCGATCGTACTCTGCGGCGTCACTGTCGAGGCGTTCGGCGTACTCGGTGAACGTGTGCACACCACATGCTCGCATGCGAACGGCCAATCGTCGGCGAAGGCAACTCTCCTTATAGGCGTCGCACCGAAATCCGCGCGCGGCCGTAACCTGCCGGAACAGTTCCTGTAACGCCGCGTCGTTTCCTTGCATCACTACAGCGCGCTCATCGTGTCGATGTTCGTGCGTGCGAGCTGGTGGTTCGGATTGAGTTGCAAGGTCTTGTGCCACATCGCTGACGCGGTGGCGTGGTCGAGACGTTTGTATGCGATGTTGCCGAGCTTGAAGTAGATATCGTCACCCAGGTCCGCATTGAGCTTCACCGCTTGATGATATGCCTCCCACGCATCGTCATACCGGCCCGCACGGTACAACACGTCGCCGAGATTCTTCGATAGCTGTGGCAACACCAACCCCTCTGCATGAGCAGCGCGCAACATCTGTTCGGCCTGTTCGATTTCGCCGACGACTTCGAGGATGGCCGCTAGATTGTTTCGCAACACTGGATTGTGCGGAAATCGGTCGATACCCTCACGTAACACCGCTTGGGCGGTTTCAAAATCCTCGCTCACGGCTGCGACGATGGATCGCGCCCAATACCACACGACCGGTAGCTTGTCGTCCTCGGCTACTTCCTGCGCCCGAGCCAATCGGCCCTCGGCAACTTCGAATTTGTTTTGCCGCAGGGCGGCGATGCCCCACCCGGTGAGGATTCGTGGATCTCGCCGGGCCCGGTGGGCCGCATCGCCGTAGGTCGCTTCCGCTTCGTCGAGCCGGCCCAGCTTCTCGTAGCACAACCCCAGGTTGTACAACGCCGTGGGCTGAGGTCCGCTAGCCTCGAGCCCCCGGTGAAACGCACGCTGCGCTTCCTCCCAATCATCTTGTTTGGTCGCAACCAACCCGAGGTAAAAATAAGCCGACGCCTCGTCGGGTTTCAGCTCGATCACATGACGGAACTCACGGACGGCTTCCTCCAACATGTCGGTTTTGAAAAATGCAATGCCAAGATTACAGTGTTCTTCAATTCGCGTCTCCGCCACGGGTTGGTTGGAGCGAGCTTGCGAAGACGCGGCGGTTCGGTGAACGAATCCCGCGGTGATCAGTCCGTAGAGAGCTTTTCCGGTGTCGAACTCGCTCAAACCGGATTCTTCTATCAGCTGGGTTACGTCCCGTTCGCCGTCGAGCAGCCGCACCACGAGCTGCTGCTCCTCTGTGAGGTCCACTTCTGTAGCCGAGAGACGGGCCTCATCCACCGCGAAGACGGAACCAAACGACGGGACCTTTTTCTCAATCAGACTCCATTCGTCTACTCGACGGGCGCCCTCGAGCAGGAGCGACTCGGGGTTGATCGACAGCGAGACATCTTCACCTTCCGGACTCACATCCGCCTCGAACCGAAAGCTTCCTTGCGTCCATGTGAACAAGTAGTAAACGGCTTCCTCGACCTGAATCCGCACACATTCTTCGAGGTCGGCTTGTGTGATCGCGCCACTCTGCAACAAGATTTGGCCGAGCTTGTTGTGGCGTTCCTGCGACTGGCGCGCGATGGCCTGTTCCAATTGCTCGTGCGTGATCTTCTCGCTCTTGACTAACATGTCGCCAAGACGATCCCGGCGATTGACAATCGACGCGTGGCAGATCCATCCGTCATTGAAATAGATGTTCCCAAGATCGGTCCGGTCCGTCACCGACAGGCACCCGGTCTTCTGCCCCAGGGAGAGTAGCTGCAACACATCCGGCAGCGAAGCCTCTTTGAGACTCCCTTTGATCGCCATTACGACAATTCCTCAATCACGCGTTCGGCCGCGTTGGGCCAATCCCACACGATCTTCTCCGCGCTCCGCAGCGCCCCCGTGGGCGTAATGATCGCCCCACTCGCCCGACCGGGCGATGAGATCCGAGCAGCGGTGTGGCGTGGTTCCTCCAGCAACTTCCGCGCAGTCTCGAGATTGAGTTCCTCTTCCATCGCCTCCGCACCGTTCATGACTCGCTGGATCACGCTCAACAGCGAACCCACCGAATCGGGGGCACGGTCGGCGAGATAGCTCACGATTTCGGTATCGTCCGCCCCCACGTGGCCTTCCAATCGAGAACGCACGATCATGCGACGCAATTCGTCGTCGGGGGGTGCAATGTTGGCAACCAGACCCCCGACAAAGCGCGACTTGAGACGATCGTCGAGACCTTCTACGTCTTGTGGCGACACCCGGGCGGTAAATACCATTTGGCATTTCGCGCCCGCGAAGAGATTGAACAGATTGAACAACTCTTCCTGGGTTTGCGATGTCGCTCCAATCTCATGTACGTCATCCAAGAGGAACGCCGACGCGTGACGATAGCGCGCGCGCCACGCGCTGAGCGCGTTCTGTTCGATGGCACTGACCAGTTCCTCCACGAACGTCTCAGCCGCCAAGCACGCCACCGGCCCGCCGGCTTCAGCCTGAAGGGCCCGACCAATGGCGTGCAGCAGGTGCGTCTTCCCTACGCCCGCCGGGCCCACCAAGGTCAACGGGTTGTAGAGCGTGCCGGGCTGTGCTATCACCGCCCGTCCTGCTTGCAACGCCATCTCGGTTGCATCGCTAAGGAGGAACGAATCGAGGGCAAACGCGTCCGACGGTGCCGGCGGTGGAACGAACTTTGCCCGTGCCTCCCGAACGAGTTCCTCGGCTTCTTCGATCCGATCCGGAGA
>CAYLZR010000053.1:7921-11229 GCA_964388145.1 uncultured Gemmatimonadaceae bacterium
GCCGCTGCAGGATTGCCAACCGTGTTTCGTATTCCGGCAGGCCGATGTCGACCACCAGGCCGCCATCCAGCTGTTCCAGCAAACGCTCGTCGAGATCTTCCATATCCGTCGGCGGTCGGTCGCTCGTCAGCACCAACTGCCGCTCGGCCTGCTGAAACTCCCCGGCCATGCGGATCAGCTCCGCCTGCAACTCCTTGCTGTGACTGAGGAATTGAACGTCGTCCAACAGCACGATCCTGGCTTGCGCAAACCGATTGTGGAATTCATCCGGGCGGCCGGTCGAAACCGCCGCGTGGTACGACTCGACAAATTCATCCAGCGTGAGGTACTCGACTCTCGTGTCGGACGACAGTTGCTGCGCCCGTTGCCCGATCGCCATGAGCAGGTGTGTCTTACCCAATCCGGTTTGACTATAGATGAATAGTGGATTGTATGCGGCGCCCGGATGATCGGAGACCGTGCGGCACGCCGTGACCGCGAGACGGTTATTCGGTCCGACTACGAAGGCGTCGAACGTGAAACGTGGGTTGAGATCTTCCGTCACGTCGAGGGCTCCTCGCTCAACTTGCGCAAGACCAACTCCGACACCGACCGCAGGGTTTCGAACACACCATTGCCGGTGAGGGCATCGGCGGGGAAGCTCGGCACGCCCCGGAAGTTCAGCGCGTCGTCCAGCTCTTCGATCGTCAGAACCAACTCCGGCGGAAGTCCCTGCTTGTTGTACTGAATGACGAGCGGAAGCGCACGGACGTCCACGCGCTGCTCCAGCAAGTTGGCTTGCAGGTTTTGCAGACTCGTCAGGTTTTCATCGAGCTGGCGCGCCTGACTGTCGGCGACAAATACCACACCGTCGGCGCCCTGCAGCACCAGCTTCCGTGTTGCGTTGTAGTAAACCTGTCCCGGCACCGTATAGAGTTGGAATTTCGTGGTGAACCCGGAAATCGTGCCTAGGTCCAACGGCAGGAAGTCGAAAAACAATGTGCGGTCGGTCTGCGTCGCCAACGAAACCATACGCCCTCGTCGCTCGGCTGGCACCTGATCGTAGACATACTGTAGGTTTGTGGTCTTGCCGGACCGACCCGGTCCATAGTAGACGATTTTGCAGGTGATCTCGCGCGTCGTGAAGTTTACGAGCGACATAGGTCAGGTCCGGAAAAGGGCGGAGAGACTCTCGTTGAGTTCGCGTTCGAAGTCGGCCGCAAGAACCTGCTTCGGAGCCTCCGGCTCGGGACATGCTTCGCGAACGTCGCGAGAGAACTCCTCAAAAAAGAGTTGTACCAACCCCGGTGACGACTCGACACCGTACACGGCCAAGCACACCATCCGACCTTGCGCCGTATCGAATTCGCCAATGAGGATGCCATGTCGCTCCCCTTGGTGGTTGAGAACCGAAAACGTCGGCTCGTCGAGTAACTTAGCGACCTCGCCCGTCGAAGCCATGATGGCGGCGCCCAACGCGGCCGCCGCCATCACGTCAACTGCTCGCGTGAACCCGTGCTGGGCAATCACCTGTCCGGCCGGCGTCATCAGCAACGCCAAACGTGCGCCCGCTTCCGTGACGAACGTTTCCAACGGCTCTTTGACCCAAGGATCGATCGCAAACGTTCGCGTCACTTCACGGCCTCGGCCGCTCGGATCAATTCCAAACGCACCAAGCCGATGTTGACCGATGGATCGGCAATCGCGACGACGAGGATCTCCGTGCCTCTTGCGACCGCCAATAACGCCCCACCAGCGGCTTGCACATGTAGGAAGTGCGGCGCGCCCGCTCCACACGCCGACGTCGCATTCGCAACGTACTTGGTCAAGCTCGACGTCAGGGCGGCAACGGCGTTGCCGCGCACGCCCTCCATCAGGGAGTCGGAAATAACGAGTCCGTCCTGATATCCCACGATCATGGCACCGCGCACTCCGCGGACGCGCGTAATCGTGTCCAGTATTCCTCGAAACCGCATGCTCATAGCTGTTGGATGCCCAACCAGTTTCGCGCCGCATCACCCGCACGATCGGCCAGCAGGGCGAGCCGTCCCGCTGGAATGTCCCGATCGCGCACGACGAAGAGCAACGAATCTTGGCTCGGAGGTGTCAGATGCACGTTCCCGTCCGTGGCCTCCACCACCAGCCATTGCCAATCACCCAACTTCAGCATTCGTGTCGCGCGCTCCATCTCCTGCGTGATGCCCGTCAGGTGGGCCGCCACGACCTCGGTACCGTCCACACCGCCACCGGTAACCAATCGGCCGGCGAGGACACGGCCTTGGCGGTCGGCGAGCAAGATGCCACGATCCTGCCCCTCGAAACCCGCAAACGCATCTTCCGGTTTTTCCGCGCCAACTGTCTCGGCCACGTTGCGAACGGCGTGAAGCGCCTGCACGACACTTTGATTCGTCGGGTCCGCAGCAAGCGCCAACTCGAGGTGATCGAGGGCCGTGTCCAAGTCGCCCCTGCCGTAGTGCAAGAAACCCAGGCCCTTGTGTGCGCCCTGATGCCGCCCGTCGATTTGCAGGAGGGCTTCCCACACCTTTTGTGCGTGATCGAGGTCATTCGCATCAACCAAGATGCGTGCATAGAGATCGTGCGCATCGACGACTTCCGGATGACGCTCCAATCCGCTGAGTGCGACTTTGCGCGCCGCGTCGAGCTGCCCCTCGGTCCGCAGCAGCTCCGCCAACCGAAGAAAGACCATGCTGTTCGGATCACGCACGAGGTCGGCCGTTAGACTCTTGACGTCGTCAGCCATGCGACGCTTTCAATTGATTATGCAGCAGTTGGGCTGCCTGGACCGCCTTCCGCACTTCGGGTGTGTCCACATGCGGCTCGGGATCACCGTCTTGGATACGGAGCCACCTTTCCCACCACTCCACCGCCTCGGTAAACCGACCCTGCAACGCCATGGCATCACCAATCATTCGAACCGCATCGGGCAACATAGAATCGAGACGCAAGGCTCGACGACAGTAGTCCTCTGCTTGCGTGTATTCCCCTTGGGCCCGGAAAACCCTCGCGAGCAACAAGTGCAACTCCCCCGAATGCGGGTGCGCGGCCAAGCCCGCTTCGGCCACCGACCGTGCGTGGTCGAAATCCCTCATACTCACAGCGATCTGCAGCTGATCGATGTACGACGAGGGATCCTCCAGCGACTCCTCCGACGCTGCCGGTGCCACCGTCTTCGGTTGCGCGATCATCAACACGCCGGCGCTCTCGAGCCCGAACAAAATTTTCGCGACGTCGAACTCGGAGCGGCTCAAATACTCAGCGACGCTGCGAAGGTCACGCTCGCCGTCGATAGCGGCCAGCACTTCCCACTC
>CAYLZR010000054.1:0-10978 GCA_964388145.1 uncultured Gemmatimonadaceae bacterium
CCGACCCCGGAGTTGGTCGCTCCGGACACGCCGGCAGCGGAGCCCGTCGTGGTTGTGTCTGGGCTCTACCGGTATTCCTTCTCGCCGCGCGGCGCGCGACTGACGGCTGCCGAGTTGCTCGAGTACGACTCGTTTTCCGGGGGCGACGTCGGCGCGGCCCAGCTGATACCCGACCCTTCGTCCTTTCTCACCTACCAACTCGTGTTCGGCAGCGACACCGTGTCGCTCGCCGACTGGCGATTCGAGCCGTCGGCCCAGCGGGTGGATGTTGGTCCCGGCGGAGCGTCCCTCACGTGGGTGGCCCGGCGCGGTCTGGTCACCGTGCGAATCACGTACTCGTTCCTGCCCGACGAGTATCTCTTCCGTGTGCGCGGGGAGTACGAAGGCATATCGGCCTCGAGTCTGGTTCTCGTTGGGATGGGACCCCGCCTCCGCTCCACTGATTCCGACTCGATCGTGGATTTCCGCTCGTTCGGCGTGGTCACGAAAAACCGCAAGACGGACAAGGTCAAGTTTACGTCGCTCGACTTCGGCGAGCGGCGGCAGCTAGCTGGCCCGTTTGAATGGGTGGCGATCAAGTCGAAGTACTTCCTTGCGGCAATCCTCGCGATTGACGAGGGCCAGCCCCGGTTTGGCGGCGTGTCCGTTACCGGTGGGCCGCGGACGAATGCGCGGACAAAGGGATTTCTGGCCGGAATTGGCCGACGCGACATCTCAGTGGCGACCCAAGTCAGCACCTTGGCGTCGCTTCCTGTGCCGGCTGGGAGTTTTGCCTTTTCGGTCTATCTCGGGCCCCAGGAATATCGTCACCTGTCGGACATCGGCCACGAATTGGAGAACGTGAATCCCTACGGGTGGATATTCCAACCGATCATTGGCCCCCTGGCGAACATCGTTGTCCGGATCCTGTTGTGGTTACACGAGACGCTGAACCTTGCGTACGGCTGGGTGCTCATCGTGTTCGGTGTTGCGATACGCCTCGCGCTGTGGCCTCTGAATCAAAAAGCGATGCGTTCGCAGATGAGCATGCAGGCACTGCAACCGGAGATGCGCGCCCTTCAGGAGCGTTACAAGAGCGACAAAGCCAAGCTGCAGCAAGAGACGATGAAGTTGTACAAACAGCACAAGGTAAACCCGCTCGGCGGCTGTTTTCCGATACTGCTGCAGATGCCGATCCTGTTTACGCTCTTTTTCGTCTTCCTGAATACGATAGAGTTTCGTGGCGTGCCGTTCCTATGGCTGCCGGATCTCTCTTTACTCGACCCGCTCTATATCGTGCCGCTTCTGATGGGCGGATCGATGTTTGTGCTTTCGAAGATCGGCCAGATAGGCGTGCCGCCGAACCCACAGACCAAGATGATGGTCTATGTCATGCCGGTCGTGTTCACGATGCTCTTTCTGCAGTTTTCTTCGGGACTCAATCTCTACTACGCGACGAGCAACCTCGTGAGCATTCCGCAGCAGTGGCTCGTGGCGCGGGAGCGACTCCGCCGGGCCCGCAAGAAAGACTAGGCGTGCGACCTAGCTTTACTCCATGCTCAGTGACGTGATAGCGGCGATATCGACGCCAGCGGGTCGATCCGCCATCGCCGTGGTACGTGTTTCTGGTAAAGGTGCCTTCGACGTCGCGGGTCGGGTGCTCGACCCGTTTCGCCCGGAGCGCGATCGGCGCGCGATGCGAACCCGAGTTGTCCATCCAACGACCCACGACGTGATCGACGATGCGCTGTGTGTGGCGTTCCCGGCGCCCCAGTCGTATAGCGGTGAGAACATGGTCGAGATATCGACGCACGGTGGGGTCCTGGTTCCGGCGGAAACCCTTGGGGCTTTTTTCGCCGCGGGCGCACGTCTCGCCACGCCCGGCGAATTCACGCGCCGCGCCGTACTGAACGGGAAATTGGACTTGCTTCAGGCGGAGGCGGTCGGGGATTTGATCGACGCAACGGCGCCGGTGCAACGGCGGGCGGCGCTCGGTCAACTAGATCGCGGCCTTTCGACGCGGATCGAGAAGCTGAGAAGTCAGGTGTTGGATCTCGAGGCACTCATATCGTACGAGATAGATTTTCCGGAGGAGGACAGCGGACCGGTGCCACCCGAGCGAATCGACGCCGCAGTGGGCGAGTTATGCGGTGCTTTGGAAAGTCTCTCGCGAACCGCGGCTGAGGGCGAGCGATTGCGCGAAGGTGCTCTGGTCGTCATCGCAGGACGCCCCAACACCGGCAAGTCTTCGCTCTTCAATGCTCTCGTCGGTCGCGAGCGCGCAATTGTGACGGCTGTACCTGGCACGACACGGGATGCCATCGAAGCTCCGATCAGCTGTGACGGGTTTCCGTTTCGTCTCGTCGACACTGCGGGTCTGCGTTCGACAGACGACGAGGTTGAGCGAATTGGGGTGGAAGTGAGCTGGCGCTATTTGGAGGGTGCCGATCTGGTTCTGTACTGCGCCGAAGCGGGTGAGGATTTACAAGCCGACGAACGGCAGTTCTTGGAGCAGTTCGAAAAAAAAGTCGTGCTGGTATTGACCAAAACCGATCTAACGACCATCTCCACGGGGCAGGAGGGCATCCCGACGTCGGCGATGTCGGGTGAGGGCCTTCCGGAATTGCGCACGGAGATGGCGCGCTTTGCGTTTGCGATCTTGAGCGGCCGCGCGGATATCGAACCCTTGGTTACGCGCGAGCGTCACCGAGCCGCGCTGGCGCACGCGCTCGAAGAAACAGTTGCGTTTCGTGAAGCGCGAGCCTCCGGCATAGAGGGGGCGGTGGCTGCGGTTCATTTGCGAGCGGCCGTGGGCGCGCTGGAGACCATCGTTGGTGTTGTGACGGCGGACGATGTTCTCGATCGGGTGTTTTCGTCGTTCTGTGTGGGGAAGTGAGACTACTCGGCGTTCCTTTGCTCTATCACCTGCTGCCAGATTTCGTCAGCCAGCCATTCCAGGCGATCCTGAGCGTACTCTAGGTCGGTTTGCGGCATCTCCCGCGCGTGGGCTGCGACATTGCGAACGTGCTCTATCAACTCCTCGAGGAGCTCGCGCAGACCGACGTTACGCCGGCGCTCGTCTTGCTTCGGCTTGCGGGGCGTCATGCGGACTGTGCCTCCATGGTTTCGCGGTCGACGTCGAGACACTCTTCGGCCGAGGCGCGCAAGGCGTCAGCAATGCCAAAGCGTTCGACATAGCTTTCGACCATACGGTATCCCAGGTAATACCCCGACCGTTCGGGGAGCGCCCGCCCGGCCAATTGTCTCGACGATTGGCTCGTCCCGCCGGCGAGGTACCGAAGACGGTACCCGATACCCGTGTGATCCAGCTCGTCGCCGATGGAGCGGCGTAGGAAAGCTTCGAGTTCTCGCAGGCGGCGGTACTGCTGATTGGCATACCCGAAATACTGACGGTTCTGGAATCCCGGAGCTACCACGCGCGACGTGGCGACGGCGAGCCCCTCGTTGACGAGCATTTCCCTCAGGGTCGCCCGGCTGCCGCTCTCCCAGTAGTCGTATTCTCCACCAGCCTCCTCGATAATTCGGGCGAGTTCGCTCCTGCTGGTGGGTGAGGTGTAGCGAACGGTGTGTGCGATCTCGTGAGCGATCCACAGGGGTATCAGGTTGGGCGACAATCCGAGGCCGTAGGTCTCCGGATTCGGCCGGCCGGTGAAGTGCTCGACACAGAGAAAAGCAATTCCCCGACCTTTGACCACCAACTCGCCGGCGTAAACTCCGCCCACACCCACCATCAAGTACAGGTCGACCGGTCGGTCCACTCGTAGTAGCTCTTCGCATCGCGCCAGGGTCTCTGTCGCGATCGACTTGATGTCCACCCGGTCCAACAGTGCCAGTAGGTCGCTGTGGTGGGCGGTGGAGGCCTGGCGGATGACTTCTCGTGCCTGCGAGCTATCGGGGTCGAGGATGTAATTGTGCCAGTACGCCGAGAGCACCGTTTGATGCTCTGCGTAGTAGCGTCGATATCCGTCAATCGGATCCGACGCCGACGTCGCCTCGAGAAAATTCGGAACCAAGTCTATGAGCATCGGAAGGGAGAGTAATGTGTGGCGGCGGAAGGCGGTCAGCAAGGAACCTGCCGACCCGATGGCAAAAAACGAACTACCGTTCGCGGAGCCGTTCGCTTGTTTCGGCGAGCAGTTTACGCTCTTTGGGAGTGAGGCTATCCAGGCCCGTGGCCGAGATCTTATCGAGCACCCGGTTTAACTCATCGTCGAGCGGACTGGTACGCTGAGGAGGACGCTGCACCTCTTTTTCCTCCTCGGCGGCCTGAGCCGTTGGATGAGCGAGTACCCGCACCGGCTCACGGTGAATTGTTACGGGAGTCCGGCGCGGCAGCATGTTACCCAATCGCAAGTACGCGAGACCGAAGAAAAAGCCACCCAGATGCGCGAAGTGTGCTATACCGTCGTTTGCCCGAGTCAGGCCGGCTAACAGATCGAGCGACACCAAACCGATGACGAGCCATTTGGCCTTGATCGGCACCGGCAGTGGGAAGATGAAAATCTGTGCATCCGGCCACCGCATGGCGAAGGCGAGGGCGACACCGAATACGGCGCCGCTGGCGCCGACTACCATGTTGACCGGTGCAATGGGTAAGAACGCAAAGGACGCCGCCGCGCCAGCCAACCCACACAACAGGTAGTACCGTATGAACGCGGCGCCTCCCATCCAGTCTTCGACATCTCGCCCAAAGAAAAAGAGCATCAGCATGTTGAAGGCGAGATGGAAGAAACCGCCGTGCAAGAACATGTACGTCACTGCGGTCCACGGCTGCTGCACGATCAGACTGGGGCTAAACGCGAACCACTCGAAGAACCACCGACCGGTAAACACCGTGATGGTTAGGAGATACACCAAGGCGTTCGCGACGAGGAGTCGCAATACCCACGGGGTGACAGAGAAAGGCGAACGTGGCTGCATCTACACTTAGAATCCCCTCGAGCCGGCCTTTGTTCCACGACAGCGATCCACTGCGAGATCGCAGAGTGTCGTGCACAACTGTCGGAAACTAATTCCGGCGGCCTCCGCCGATTGGGGAAGGAGGCTCGTGCTGGTGAGACCCGGTAACGTATTCGCTTCGAGGCAGTGCAGGTTGCCCTCGGTCGATAATATGAAGTCGACGCGCGACATGTCCCGTAGTTTCATTACGCGGTGCGCGTCGGCGGCGCTGGCTCGTATTGCAGTGACCGTCGCCGTGGGCAAGTCTGCCGGAAAGATCTCCTGTGTCATCCCGGGTGTGTATTTACACTCGTAATCGAAAATGTCGTGTTGCGGGATGATCTCGCCCACAGCCAATGCCTCATCTCCCAGCACGCCAACCGTGAGCTCCCGTCCGCGGATGAGCTGCTCGATCATCACGTCGTCGTCGTATATCTTCGCGTGTTCGATGGCCGACTCTAGATCCTTCTCCGTTTCCACGACACTCAAGCCGACCGTGGAGCCCACTCGGGACGGTTTGACGATGAGAGGCCACCCGAGGGCATCAATGGTCTCCGCCGAGGCCGGCCACATCACCCAGTCGGGCGTGCGAATACCGGCCTGACGCATCAGTCGCTTTGCGATGTCCTTCGCCATGGCGATGCCGCTACCGAGCGCATCGCTCCCGATGTACGGCACTCCGGCCAAATCCAGTAGGGCCTGGAGTTCTCCACCTTCTCCTTGCCGCCCGTGCAGTACTAGGAAGACGATGTCGGCTTCTTTGATCTCCGCAATTTCTGTGAGTCGCGGGCCCAATTCCTTCAGCCGCAGAGCCTCCAACTCGAGCGGTGTCGGCGGTTCGCGGTCGACTATGCCCGTCAGCAGGTCGGCTTCCCCGGATGCAGAAAGAGGGCCGGAAACGGTATCGACAATGGACACGGTGTGTCCGTCTTCGCGGAGTGCCGCTACGACCTGTGCGCTTCCGGCAAGAGCCACATCGCGCTCCGGCGTGGATCCGCCGGTCAAGACCGTCACGCGATGGGTCACGGCCGGTATACGACGCGGTACTCGGGTACCTCCCACAGCTCAACTTCTTGCACCGAAACGTGGGGGGCCACCTTGTGCAGTTGATCGCACGCGGCTTTGTAGATGACCTGAACTACCCGCTCCGCGGACGGCACGTGCTCTTTGAATGGCTTCAGGTCGTTGAGATACTGGTGGTCGAATCCGGCGACCGTGTTCTTTACGGCGTTTTCGATTTCACGGAAGTCGACACCCATACCTTGTGGCCCGATCCCGTCTTCCTCCACGCGAATCGTGAGCCGGACACGCCAGTTGTGTCCATGCAGCCGCTCACAGAGGTGTACGCCCGGAAGGGTGTGCGAGGCGGAGAATGCGGCCTCTGCTGAGAGAAGGTAGTGTGCCATCAATCGATTACCGGCTCGTACTCACCGAATCCCTGCAACCTGGTGGAGCACATCGTAGCGGGTGATGATGCCTTCCAACCCACCGTCTCGCTGTACCAATGCGGCAGGATTTTCTCTCGACAATAAGGCTGAAACGTGCTCGAGCGGCGCGTCGACGTCCACGACTGGGAATGGATCTTCCATGACCTCGCGCACCGGCCGAGTCAGTGACCCCGGTTCGGCCACGGCCTGTGCCATGAGTACCCCTTCGGCGATGGAGCCGACATTCTCTCCATCATCAACAACCGGTAGCTGGGAGACGTTGTACGAACTCATGAGATTGAGCGCCTGTCGCAGAGTCGCCGATGGCGCAACCGTTACGAGTTCGGGTGCGTCGTCAGGCTTGAGGTCGAGCAGCGTACCCACGGACACGCGTTCGGGTTCGAGCATCTGGTGCTCCCGCATCCAATCGTCGTTGTAAATCTTCGAGAGATATCGTTCGCCGGTGTCGGCGAGAATCGTAACGATCAACGCCGTAGAGTCGCGCTTCAATTTACTCGCGACCTTCAGACACACGTGTACGTTGAGACCGGAAGAACCGCCGAGGAACAAACCTTCTTCGCGAGCCAAGCGGCGAGCCATCTTGAACGCGTCAGGATCGGACACGGTCACCCAGTCGTCGATGTACTGGAAATGGAGTGTGTCCGGGATCTTGTCACCGCCGATACCCTCGACCTTG
Source organism: uncultured Gemmatimonadaceae bacterium (assembly GCA_964388145.1). Lineage (GTDB taxonomy): Bacteria > Gemmatimonadota > Gemmatimonadetes > Gemmatimonadales > GWC2-71-9 > B3T1B10. The sequence goes on from CAYLZR010000054.1 coordinate 7,063, forward strand.
TAGGGATGACCAGTCGTCAGTTCCTTTGTGCGACTGTAATGGCCGTAGATGGAACCTTCGGGGTCGCCCGCAATGACCCTGATGTCGGCGTTCTGTTCTTTGAGATAGCGCCCGGCCCCGCTCAGTGTGCCACCGGTTCCGGCGGACGCAACGAAATGTGTGATTTTGCCCTCGGTTTGTTCCCAGATCTCGGGCCCCGTGGTTTTGTAATGTGCTTCAGGGTTCGCGTCGTTGTAAAACTGGTTGGCGAGAATGGCGTTCGGCGTGTCCTCGGCGATCGACTTGGCCTTCATGACATAGTTGTCTGGATGGTCTGCGGGGACAGCGGTCGGCGTGATCACGACGTCGGCACCGTACGCACGAAGCAACCGAACCTTTTCGTCGGACATCTTATCCGGCATCGTAAAGATGCAGCGATAACCCTTGAGCGCTGCGGCAATAGCCAACCCAACACCGGTGTTACCCGAGGTACCTTCCACAACGACTCCACCCGGTTTCAACATGCCGCTACGTTCCGCAGCCTCGATGATGGTGAGGCCGATACGATCTTTCAACGAACCGCCCGGATTGAAGAACTCTGCTTTGCCATAGATCGGCACGCGAAGTCCTTCAGTCACCTTGTTGAGGCGGATCAATGGTGTGTTCCCGACGGTCGCGAGCACGTCGTCATAGCCGCGGGGATGCGGGGTGTTCATTGATTCTCTCCCGCGGTGGTGAGGTCGGGATGTCTGAAGTGTACCGGCTGTACGAACGCCGTCGCCACGGGCGAGCCGTCACGCCGCGCGGGCGCAAAGCGGAGCAGGTCGACACTCCGTAACGCCGCTGAGTCGAGTGCGGGATAACCGCTGCTCTCTTCGATGCGCGTCGACTCGGGAACGATCGTGCCGGCCTCGGTGACAAAGAGCCGCAGCAGCGTAACGCCTTCGACCTGCCGCTCGAACAACTCCGCCGGATACTCGACCGGTGGCTCGGAGTTGCTGGCCACAGGCGGTTCGAATCCCCGGACCTGTTCGCCGGGTTGCCCGGGCGATTCTTCACTCTGGCATGCTGCCACCAGCATAGATGCCAACAACAGCGTCCAGCTAGCTTTCACCGCTCCTCCGCACGGCGCTTGAACTCCGCCAGTTGTCCAAGCGCCTCGATAGGGGTCATCTGGTCGATATCCAAGGCCTTCAACTGCTGCACTATGGGGTCTTCTGTGTCAAAGAGCGCAAGTTGGCGTTCATCGAGCGGTGGCGGTGGTGTTCGTCCGGCGACGTGATGCCCCGACTCGAGGAATCCGAGGATCTCGCGGGCGCGGTTTACCACCGATTCGGGTAAGCCCGCGAGACGACCGACGTGGATGCCATATGACCTGTCGGAGCCACCGGGCAAAAGCCGGTGAAGGAAAACGATGTCGTCACCGACCTCCCGTACCGCCACGTTGAAGTTGCAAGCGTGTTGCAACTCGTCCGTGAGCTGGGTCAATTCGTGGTAGTGCGTTGCAAAAATGGTCTTGGCGCCAACGTTGCCGTGCAGATGCTCGGTCACGGCCCAGGCAATCGCCACACCGTCGTAAGTGGACGTGCCGCGCCCGATCTCGTCCAACAATGCCAGACTGCGAGACGTGGCCCCGTGAAGGATGGCACTCACCTCGCTCATTTCGACCATGAATGTCGACTGTCCGCCCCCGAGGTTGTCGCTCGCGCCGACGCGGGTGAACACCCGATCGACCACGCCTATGGTGGCGGACTCTGCCGGCACAAATGAGCCGACTTGTGCGAGCAACACGCAGAGGCCAACCTGGCGCAGGACCGTCGACTTGCCTGCCATGTTGGGTCCGGTGAGCAACATGACTCGTTCGGACTCGTCGAGGTGTATGTCGTTGGGGATGAACTTCCCGGGTGGAAGCATCCGCTCGACGACCGGATGGCGACATTGCTTGATCGTCAATGTCATGGTGTCGTTCATCGCGGGTCGTACATACTCGTGCGTTGCCGCGGTGTGTGCGAAACTGGTGAAGACATCCAGTTCCGCCATCAGCCTCGCGGTTCGCTGGATGCGATCCAACCGTTGGTGGACCGCTTCGCAGAGACCTTCGATGATTGCTTTCTCGCGCTCGATGGCCTGCTCCTCCGCACCTAGGACTCGAGCCTCGTACTCCTTTAACTCCGGAGTAGCATACCGCTCGGCGTTGGTGAGTGTTTGCCGGCGCTCGTACTCCTCGGGAACAGCGTCCCGATGAGTTTTTGTGACTTCGATGTAATAGCCGAAGACGCGATTGAAACCGACCTTGAGTGACGGTATGCCGGTACACTCGCGTTCACGCGCCTGTAGTCCGGCAATGAATTGTTTTCCACCGTCCCGCAGATCGCGTACCTCGTCCAATTCGGCGGCTGCGCCGCGACGGACGGCATCGCTATCACCGATGTTGACTGGCGGTCGTTCGACGAGCGTGGTGTCGAGTTGCTCGTGAAGGTCGGCGAGCAAGTCGAACGCATCGGCAATCCGATCCAACTCACTGCTTCGGTCGCGGGCGGCAAGTGTGTCGAGAGCGTTTTTTACGTCGGGCATCCGCGCCAGTGAATCTCGCAGGCCGCCGAGGTCGCGGGGTGACGCTCGGTGGGCTGCGGCACGGCTGGCGAGTCGTTCGATGTCGCGAACGCCGTCGAGTCCATCCTGCACTCTGCCGCGGCCGCGCTGATCGTCGAAGAGCACCTCGACGGCGTCATGGCGCGCCTCGATGTCGGCGGCGCGGGTTAATGGAGCGAGCAACCATTGTCGAAGTAACCGGCTGCCCATCGGCGTTTTGGTGGTGTCGAGAAGGTCGTAGACCGTGTGACCGGCGTCGTCGTCACGTAGCGGGTCCACGAGTTCGAGGTTGCGTCGTGTCATCGCATCGAGACACATGGTTCCGCCGGAACGCAACACCGTGGGTCTCGTGATCTGTGGCAGGCCGTTCGGTTGCAATTCACCTGCATACTTGAGCAATGCACCAACCGCCGCGAGAGCAGGTGTGTCGGACGATTCAATACCCAGGCCGTCCAAACTCGCCAAGTGAAAACGTTGTATTAGGTCGTCCTGGGCGGTTTGCGCATCGAACTCCCATGCGGCGCGCTGCGTCACCATGATCTCATCACCCAAGTCGGGGAGTTCGGCACTTTCCGGAATCACTATCTCCCTGGGGCTGTATCGATCGATAGTCGCGGCTAAGTCGGGCAGATTGACGGACTCGAGAAAAAGCTCGCCGGTGGATACGTCGAGAGCCGCGACGCCCGAGGGTTCGCCGGGTAGCACGGCCACCAAAAAGTTGTTCCGGTGGTCGTCGAGTAGATCGTCGGAGAAGACGGCACCCGGCGTGAGAGTTTCGATCACCGCACGCTTGACGATTCCCTTTGCGGTGCGTGGGTCTTCTACTTGCTCGCAAATGGCAACGCGGTATCCCCGCTCGACCAATCGGCGGACATAACTGGTTGCGGCCTTGACCGGGAATCCGGCGAGTGGAACGTTGGCCGCGGCTCCGTTGTTGCGGCTCGTAAGTGTGAGGCCCAGCTCGCGCGACGCCAGCTCGGCGTCATCGAAGAACATCTCATAGAATTCACCCATGCGAAAAAAAAGGACCGCATTGGTGTGTTGCGACTTTATTTCCCTGTATTGACGGATCAGCGGCGTGTCAGTCGATGAGGTTTCCTTGGACGATCGTTGGGTCACTGGCGTTCTTCCACGACGAACGGCCCGTCTCCGAAGCGCCGCCTCAGTTGGCGTGCAAGATCGTCGGCATCACTGCGGCTTGTGAAACGGCCGACACGCACCTTGAAGAACCCGTCTTGGCGAAGTACGCGTGGCGCATATCCCTGAGTCCGCAGGGATTGCATGGCGGCGTCTGCGGCGGATGCGGTTCTGACGGCCGCAACTTGGACGGAAAATACAGTCGTTC
>CAYLZR010000055.1:0-10960 GCA_964388145.1 uncultured Gemmatimonadaceae bacterium
CATCGGGGGGGGAGGTGATTGGTCGCATTCCCTTCGGGCGGTGCGCGACGTGGCCAACGTCTGGGTCGATCTATCGGGTAGTGGCGTGGACGGTGGTCTGGTGGAGGCGGTACTGGAGGCCGTCGGCCCGACGCGCACCGTGTGGGGGTGCGACGTTACGATGGGGACCGGTCTGGCCAAACTGCGATACCTGGAATCTCTCGATCTCCCGTCGTTGGATGTGTTGCGTATCAAGAGTGGAAACGCGGTGGACCTCTTTCCCGCCGGGGTGTTCGACCAATGATCGTTGACGTCGCCACTTTCGTCGGGACCTATCCGTATCGGCACGTACCTCGGACGTCGCCCGCGAGTTTGCTGGGCGAGATGGACCGAATAGGAATCGAAGAGGCCTGGGTTGGGCACCTTCCCTCTTTCCTTTATAAGGACCCCGCTCCCGGGTCCGGCGAGCTGCTGGAAGCCCTCGAGTTGGGTGATGGGCGGATGCGTCCCACGCCCACCGTCAATCCCGGGCTCCCGGATTGGCGTCGGGATCTCGACATCGCGGCGGGGGCGAAAGCTCCTGCGGTCCGGGTGTATCCGATGCACCAGCAGCTGGATCCCGTAGGAGCGAGCGTGCGGCAGCTCGTGGTTGCGGCAGCGCGAGTGCGATTGGCCGTACTGCTTACGGTTCGGTTCGAAGATGTCCGGCAACGGCATCCGCTGGATGCCGTTGCTGATTTCCCTCCCTCCGCGGTGCGCGCGCTCGCCCGACTCGACGACGACGTGAGAATACTCGTGACTCACGCCGGAAGGGCGTTCATCGAGGAAGTGCATTTCGGTTTGACGCCGGAGGAGGCGCGCCGCGTGCTGTGGGACGTCAGCTGGCTGTGGGGTCCGCCGGAAAACGAGCTGTCGACTCTCGTTAACACTCTCGGAGAGGACCGATTCGCGTTCGGCACCGGGATGCCGCTGCGAATTCCCGACGCGATTCCGGCGAAGCTCGACCTGGCTGAATTCTCCCAAGAGGTTCGCGCCGCCATCGAGTCTGAAAACGTGTCGCGCTGGTTGCAATGGTGACGCCGATGTCCTCCATCGCCGACCGTCTCCGTGGGTGCGTCGTGCCGGCGGTGCCCGTGCCGTTTGGAGACGACGGCGACATCGATGTCGAACTTCAGGACGCGTACGTAAGCTGGATGGCGCGTCATGAGATCGGTGGGGTTGCGATATGGGCTCACACCGGGCGCGGCACCAAGCTCACCGATGAGCAGCGTGAGCAAGTCGCCCGGACGTGGCGTTCGGGACTCGACGGGCACGCACTCATCTGCGGAGTCGGTGTTTCAGATTCGGTCGATCTGCCGTCGGATCCAGACTCGTTGACCGAGGTAGTCCTACGCGCGGTGGCGGACTCCGCCGCCGCCGCCCGCTCCTACGGTGCCGATGCTGCGCTCGTGTATCCACCCAATGCCTTGTCCGATCTTCCCGAGGCCGAAGAACGTGTGCTCGAATACCACCGCGCCGCTGGTGCCGCGGGGATTCCCCTCATCGCTTTCTTTCTGTACGAGGCAGCGGGTGGCGTGTCGTATTCACCAGCGCTGATCAAACGCTTGTTGGAATTGGATTCGGTTGTCGGCATCAAGGTCGCCACCTTGGACAGCGTCATCACGTACCAGGACATTCTCGACGTGGTGACACGGGTTCCGGACGCGCTCCCCATCACCGGAGAGGATCGATTTCTTGGATATTCGCTCATGGCGGGTGCACAGTCGGCGTTGATCGGGATGGCTGCCGCTGTCACCGATCGTTGCACCGCACTGCTGAACGCGCACGCGAGCAAACGGTGGAGCGATTTCCACGAGCTGTCGTCAATGCTGGATGTGTTCTCGCGTACCACGTTCGTCGCGCCGATGGAAGGGTACGTGCAACGAATGCTCTGGGCGCTCGAAGCAGACGGTGTGTTTTCCCGGCCGGCCCATGATCCGTGGTGTCCGACGCTGGAGTTGAACGAACGTGACCGCGTGTTTTCCGCTGTTCGCGCGCTGCGTTCGCAGTGACACTCGCCTCCATTCCCTCCGTTCCGGTCGAGCAGCGGACAAAGTTACGGTCCCTGTTCGACCGCACCCGTACCGATCCACCGTCGGATCTCGCTGCGATCATTGGAGACGAACTCGCGATCGATCTATCCACCAAGTACGGAGGCACGCCGATCACGCATCCGTTTGGCAAGGCCTCGGGTCAACTTTCGTGCACACTGTCACAGGTCGAAGACGACGTCCGTGCCGGTCTGGCGTTCGTCGTGTTGAAGACGGTGATTGCCGAGGATCCATCGGGTGACCGCGCGATGGCGGCGTGGACCGTTCACGATACCAAAATGCGCGTCGAGCCACGGAGGAGCTCCCGGGGGGAGAAAGGGTGGACGGTCACGTGGACCGGGCGCGGGTGGCACGGCACGCTGGACGACTACCTGATTTTTTTTGGCGAGGTGTTGCAGGCCACACGTGGCTCCGCGACGCTTGTCGTTCCCTCCGTCAAATACCATCTGCCGCTTGCAGGCGAGGAATTCCGCCGCCCGGAGTACGAGCACACCACTGGCCGGCTCCTGGACGTCTGGACGCGGGCTGGGCACGACGAGGCAATGCTGCTCGAAAAGGACTTCAGCCCCACCCTCGCCGGCGACGAACGCGCGGGGGATTCTTCGGTGATCCTGCGTTGGTTGCGGGAGGTACCGGGGATCATTTGTGACGCTGGCCAAGGACGCGTACGGCTCGGCATCAAAGTGATGAATGCGGTTGCCGATGAGGGGTTTCAACTCGCCATGTTGGAGACGCTGGCACGCGTCGAGCCGCGACCGGCATTTCTGGTTGTATTCAACCGCCTCTTCGACATGGCCATGCGTGTGGCGTACGGAGGCTGGGACCTGAGCGATCGCAACCTGCGGGTACTCGATCTGGCCCGCGAACACGGATTGCCTCTCCCGCCGCTTTCGGCTACCGGCAACATCTGTTCGGGTCGGATGATGATCGAATACGCGTTGCGGGGATGCGAGAACGGCCAGCTGCACACTTTTTTTCAGCTTCCGCGAAGCGAATACACCACCACGGGTGGAACCCGAACCGCGTCGGCCCTGCACACACTTCTGCTGCACCAGCGAGAGGGCCTCGTACCGTGGATGTGGCATCTTCACGAGCGTGGCGTGCTCGAAGAAGTCGGTGGAGAGCTGAGGTTTCGGGATATAGTGGGAGCTGCACGTGGCTGACACGACGACTCGACAGGCGCGCGTGTACGAGGTCATGGACGGTTCGCGGATTTGGAATCTCAAGGTGCAGCAGTTGGGAAGGCTGGAAGAGACCTGTCGAGGGTTAGAAAAACGGCGCTTGTTTTACGGAAACATTAGAGTAATTTTTGTCAGGCGGTCGCATGTGAAGTTTTTCACTAAGCCCTCGCAGCCGCTTTCGTTGCTCGAAAACTCGGCTTAAGCAGTAGCTGTCGCAGGCAGGTTCCGGCAGCGGCGTACGCTCACTTGCCGCCCCAACAAGGGGATCGATGACAGGAAAAGTCTGGCCGTTGGCCAAGGGGATAGCGGCGCTTGCCTTGGTGGGATCGGCGCTCTACGCGGTCTTGCAGGCGGTCCAGGCACAACCAACCACTCAGCAGACGGCCCCATTTATCGCTCCGGTCGATGTCGATACGACCGGTCTTCCGGGCCCGCTCCAGCCCATCTTCTACAGACACGACATCCATGCCGGCCAGTACCAAATGGACTGCCGCTATTGTCACTACGCGGCCGAGGTGAGTTCGAGTCCCGGACTCCCGAGCCTCGATACATGCATGGGGTGCCACCTACTCGTCGGCGCGGGCAACCCCGAGGTCGCAAAGGTCCGTGAGGCGTTCAACGAAGGACGACCCATCGAATGGGTTGAAGTCCACAAGCTCCCATCCTTTGTGCACTTCCCGCACATGCGACACGTGAACGCAGGTATCCAATGTCAGGACTGTCACGGTCAGGTCGAGCGGATGGCAAAGGTGTACCAGTTTTCGTCGTTGAAGATGGGATGGTGCCTCGCGTGTCATAAGACCGAAGGGGTGACCACCGACTGCACCGCCTGTCACTACTAGGTGATCGCGAATGGCCAAGCAGATGGACCGTAGACGATTTCTGAAAGTTCTCGGGGTGACGGGAGGGGGCGCGGCTGCAACAGGGTGCTCCACCGGTACACCCGAAAAACTCATTCCCTATCTCGTACCGCCCGAAAACCAGATCCCCGGCATAGCGACGTATTACGCCACCACGTGTCGGGAATGCCCGGCTGGTTGTGGCATGCACGTCCGCGTCCGCGAGGGCCGTGCCGTAAAGGTGGAAGGGAATCCCGACAGCCCGTCGAACCGCGGGAAGCTCTGCGCCCGCGGCCAGGCTTCTTTGCAGGGACTCTATAACCCCGATCGTTTGCGCGGTCCGATGGCGCGCGCGGCTGGCGGCGGGTTCGAGCCCATCACGTGGGATGACGCGTATACGCGCATTGTGCAGCGTTTGGGCCAGGCTTCGGCCAACGGTGTGGCATTCGTGACCGGAAATGAGGCCGGCTCCTTCGATCGGTTGGTGAACCAGTGGCTCGCCGCCATCGGTTCTCCAAACGGGCGGTTGGTCTACGAGGCGTTTGGGTACGAAGCGTTGCGGTTTGCCAACCAACAAGTTTTCGATGTAAACGCCTTGCCGACATACCGATTCGCCGATGCCCACTACGTGCTCTCGTTCGGGGCCGATTTCCTCGAGACGTGGATGAACCCCGTGCAGAACACGAGGGAGTTTGCGGAGGCCCACTCCATTCGTGACGGCGAGATGGGCCGCTACGTACACGTCGAACCGCGGATGAGCCTGAGCGGAATCAACGCCGACGAGTGGATCGCCCCGAACCCGGGGACCGAGGCCGTCTTGGCGCTGGCGATCGCGAACGTGGTGTTCACCAGTCACGGTGACAACGCGCCGTCGGACGTGTTCCGGGTGCGGCAGATGTTGACGCGGTACGATCCGGAAAGCGCGTCGGCCACGTGCGGCGTGCCGGCCGACACGATCCGACGACTGGCGGCGGAGTTTGCCGAGGGTCCGAGTGTCGCGTTGGCAGGGGGCATGGGGAACCAGCACAGCGAGGCTCACGCCACGGCCGCTGCCGCCAACATTCTCAATTACGTTGCGGGCAACGTAGGCCAAACGGTGACGTTCGGCTCGAACCCCGATCCGGCTGCCGGATCCACGTACGAGGGTTTGACCGATCTCACCCAACGAATGAGCGACGGCAACGTCGAGGTGTTGTTCGTCCACGGAACGAACCCGGCGTACAACGCACCCAGCGGATTGGGATTCACACAGGCGATGGGCCAGGTTGGTTTCAAGGTGAGTTTCGCGCGCGTGATCGACGAAACCGCGGCGCAGGCCGACTTGATCCTTCCCGATCACGACCCCCTAGAGCAGTGGAACGATTTCGAACCGCGCACCGGTACGTTCCTCCTGCAGCAGCCGGTCATGCAGCCGCTCTTCGATACGCGGCAGAGCGGCGACGTCCTGCTCGCCCTGGCGGCGCAGATGGGTGGCACCGTGGCGTCCCGGTTGGCGGCCCAGAGCTATAAGGCATACCTGCAAAACGTCTGGCGTCGCCGGCAGAACCAGCTCGGCGGTCGCGGCATGGCCTTCGACGATTTCTGGAACGCATCGCTGCAGGCTGGCGGTGTTCACCAGGCCGAGCCGCGCAGCACGACACGGCTGGGTCGAAATGTCGGCCAGATCACTTTCGCGACATGGTCGGCCTCCGGCGGACCCGACGACCTCACGTTGATCGCGTATCCGTCGTCCGTCTTCTTCGACGGTCGCGGCGCGAGTCGACCCTGGCTGCAGGAATTGCCCGATCCCGTTTCGAAGATCACTTGGGGTTCGTGGGTCGAGATCCATCCGGAAACGGCGGCTGAGCACGGGATCGTCGACGGAGATTTTGTTGAGGTGACCTCCTCTGCTGGTACGGCGGTCGCGCCCGCCTTCCTGTACCCGGGAGTGCGTCGCGACGTTATCGCGATGCCGCTGGGGCAGGGGCACTCGGAACTCGGCCGCTACGCGCAAGGTCGCGGGGCCAAGGTGTACGACCTGTTGGACAGCGCGCCAACGGCGTTCGGCGGCTTGTCACACTATCAGTCGGTGACGATTCGACCCACCGGCGAGCACGAAGTACTCGCGACGCCGGCCGGTAGGAGCCGGCAGATGGGTCGGGGGATTGCCCAGAGCACGACGTTCGAAGAAGTCGAATCAGGCGAAGCGCACGCGGCTCACGCAGAGCACGCGGCCGAAGTGCCCGAGAACATCGAGCGCGCGCTCGACGAATGGCAAGCGGCGCAAGAACGCGAGCAAGCCATCGGCAACTATGCCGGTGAACATCCGCGGTGGGGATTGGCCATCGATCTCAGCCGGTGCACCGGGTGTAGCGCGTGCGTCACCGCCTGTTACGCGGAAAACAACATTCCGGTCGTCGGCAAGGAAGGCGTGCAGCGCGGTCGGGAGATGTCGTGGCTGCGCATCGAGCGCTACTTCGAGGGTGGCGAAGGTGATGAGCCGCTGACGGTCGAGATCCTGCCGATGATGTGCCAGCAGTGCGGACGCGCCCCGTGCGAACCGGTTTGCCCTGTGTTCGCCGCGTATCGTACGCCTGACGGACTCAACGGCCAGATCTACAACCGTTGCATCGGGACGCGGTACTGCAGCAACAACTGCCCGTACAAGGTCAGATACTTCAACTGGTTCGACCACGCGAACGCCAACGACGCCGCGTACTCGTTCCCCGAGCCGTTGCCGCTGCAGCTGAACCCGGACGTTACGGTGCGTTCCAAGGGCGTCATGGAGAAGTGTACGTTCTGCGTGCAGCGGATTCGCGACACGCAGAATCAGGCGGCGCTCGCGGACCGGGAAATAGCCGACGGAGAGATCATGACGGCGTGCCAGCAATCCTGTCCTGCCGACGCCATCACCTTCGGCGACTTGAACAATCCCAATTCAGACGTGTCTCGTCTGTTCCGAAACGAGTTGAGTTATAGGGTGTTGGAAGGTCTGAACACCGATCCGGGTGTGGCGTACCTGATGAGAGTGCGCAACACGGTGCAGGCATAACCGGCATGGCGACGACCGCCCCTCCGGAAAACGTGCCGGCCGCCCGCCCCACGTACGCGGACATCACGCGCGACATTACCGCCACGCTCGGCAACCCGACCAAGGTCTACTATGGACTGCTGGCGTTTGTTATCACGATCATGTTGATCGGGTTCGGCGCCCTCCTGTATCAGATCAGGATTGGCCTTGGCGTGGCCGGTTACACCCCGCCGGTCATGTGGGGCGTGTACATCACCACGTTCGTCTTCTGGGTCGGGATTGCGCACTCGGGCACGCTGATCTCCGCGATCCTATTCTTGTTCCGTTCCGCGTGGCGTACCGCTGTGTACAGAACCGCGGAAGCCATGACGGTCTTTGCCGTGATGACGGCGGGACTCTTCCCGCTCATCCACGTCGGCCGATTGTGGTACGCGTATTGGCTCATTCCCTATCCCAACCAGCGCATGCTGTGGGTGAACTTCAAGTCGCCGTTGGTTTGGGATCTCTTCGCCATCGGGACGTACTTTATCGTCAGTAGCTGCTTCTTGATTCTGGGTCTCATTCCCGACATTGCCGCGGTGCGTGACAAAGCCACCGGATGGCGCAAGAAACTCTATACCATCACGGCGTTGAATTGGCGGGGCACCGACCAGCAGTGGCGCCACTATACCCGGGCGTACCTGTACCTTGCCGCCCTCGCGACACCGCTGGTGCTCTCGGTGCACAGCGTCGTGTCGTGGGACTTTGCCATGTCCATCGTGCCGGGATGGCACGCGACGATCTTCGCTCCGTACTTCGTGGCGGGTGCGATCTATTCCGGCGTCGCCTTGGTCATTACACTGCTCGTCCCGTTACGGAAGGTGTTCCGGGTCGATAGGTACATCACGACCGATCACTTCGAAAACCTGTCAAAACTGCTTTTGTTGACGGGCATGATCGTGGCGTACGCGTACGTCTGCGAGTATTTCATGGCGTGGTACAGTGGTAACGAGTTCGAGCGCGCTTCGTTCTGGAATCGCGCCTTTGGGGACTATTGGTGGGCAACCTGGACGATGATCATCTGTAACGGATTCTTGCCGTTCCTCCTGTGGTTCAAGAAGATCCGTCGCTCCATACCGGCATTGTTCGTCTTGGCCTTGTTCGTGAACCTCGGGATGTGGTTCGAGCGATTCGTCATCATCGTGGTGTCGTTGTCGTTCGAGTACGAGCCCTATGCGATGGGTCACTACACGCCGTCGTGGGTCGACTGGGCGATTCTGGCCGGAAGCTTCGGCTGGTTCTTCATGTGGTTCCTGCTGTTTGCCAAGAATTTCCCGACGGTGTCGATTACTGAAGTGAAAGAGGTCATTCCCATGCCTCGGAAGAGGGCCGTATGACGAGCACGCCCGGGGGCATTCTTGCCGCCTACCAGCACATCGACGCGGCGACAGACGCTATCGCGGCCTTGAAGCAGAAAGGCTACGAGGGATTCACGGTGTATTCGCCTGCACCGAACCCGGAACTCCTCGATGCTGTCGGCCACCCGGTGAGTCCGGTGCGGCTATGGACGCTCTTTGGCGGATTGACGGGTCTGGTGACCGGATTCGCCATGACGATGTGGATGTCGTACGACTATCCCACCGTCGTGGGCGGTAAGCCGATCGGTTCGGTGATCCCCTACATCATAATCATGTTCGAGTTGACGATTCTCTTCGGCGCGCTGTCCACTCTAGCCGGATTGGCGTTCCACGCGTGGCGTTCGAACCAGCGCGCTCCGTTTGATGGCCGCTTCAGCGACGATCAAATCGGGATCTTCGTCCCCTGTCCCGTCGAACGACGCCCCGCCATCGAGCAGTTGCTCACGTCGGCTGGCGCAACGGAGGTGAAGATTGAGACTGATTGAGGCGACGCTACTTGCGTCCTGCGTGATGCTCACCGGCTGCACTGTCGAGGATTGGCGCCGGAGCCCGGGGCCGGACGACATCGTGGCGTTGGTTCCATGGTTTGCGACCATGGTCGATCATGTGGCGACTCCACCGCTGAAATCGTGGTGTCCGGATGATCGGCCCACCTGCCGCCAGCCCGTCGAGGGCACCGTCCCGATCACGGGCCCGGAAGACCTCGTGCCACCGATACAACTTGCGCCGACGCCGGCCAACGTCCGGGCCATGGGGCAGCGGTTCCAGAACTCGGTTGCTCAGACCGCTGAGTCACTGGAGCGGGGCAGGGATCGGTACGACATTTTCTGCGCGCTCTGTCACGGTGCGCAGGGCGGCGGAGATGGACCAATCGCCGCGGCGATGCCAATCGTCCCGTCCCTGGTGTCGCTCCAAGTCCGGGGCTACAACGACGGATACATCTACGCGATCATCACAAATGGGCGAGGCTTGATGAAGCAGTACCGTCAGCGAGTACGTGGCAACGATCGATGGCACATCGTGAACTACATACGCGTTCTGCAGGGAATCGCCCAATGAGCGGCGAGAATCACCAAGAACTGTTCCGCCGCGGCGCGGAAGCACCAGCCGGCCGCATGTTGTTGGCGGGCGTCCTGCTCGCGGCGGTCGGCACGGTTCTCTTCGTCGTACAGATCATGGGTGAGGATCCGGCCCGCGGTTGGCGAATCTTCCACGTGAACTTCCTGTTCTTCACGGGGATTGCCGTTGGAGCGAATATCTTTGCCGCCATCCAAAAAGTGGTCAAGAGTCGGTGGAGCGGCGCCATCATCCGTTTTGCGGAAGCGACGGTGTTCTTCCTCCCGATCTCACTGATTTGCTTCCTCATCCTGTTCTTGGGGCGCAACGAGCTGTTCCCGTGGATCGAGCATCCGACACCCACTCGCGGAAACTGGCTCACGGTGCCTTGGGTGTTTACCCGCGATCTCATTTCACTGCTCGTGCTGTTCGGCCTGGCGATTGCCTTTGTGTATCACGACCTCAAACCGGACGTGGCGGAACTGGCACAACACGTGTCGGGCTGGCGTCGTCGGCTCTACGACAGAATCGCCGGCGACTATACGGGAACACCGGAGCAGGTTGCCAGGAACGACACTCGGCTCAGCAGACTCGCGCCGGGCTTGATCATGGCGTACGCGTACGTATTTACGATCGTGGGCTTCGATCTCATCATGTCGCTGGCGCCGTATTGGACCAGCAGCCTCTTCGGCGCGTTCTTCTTCATGGGCGCGTTTCTGACCGGTCTCACCATGATCGGCTTGATGACGGTCTACTGGCGCAAGAAGTTGGGTTTGGAGGCGATCATTGGCCGGAGCCAGTTCCACGACATCGGCAAGTTGGTGTTCGGGTTCTCGGTCTTCTGGGCGTACCTGATGTACAGCCAGTTATTGGTTATCTGGTATGGGAATCTGCGCGAGGAGACCAGCTTCGTATTCTGGCGGTTGTCGGGTGACTGGCGACCGTTGGCGATTGCCGTCGGACTCTTGGTATTCCTCATTCCGTTTTGGGGATTGATCTGGGTCAAATCGAAAACCACCGTCCTGACGTTCACGACCTTTCTCATGGTCAGCATGGTCGGGTTCTGGCTCGAGCGGTACCTTCTCGTTCAACCATCACTGATCGACACTCCGGTATTCGGCTTGCCGGAGATCGGTGTTTCGCTCGGCTTCCTGGGACTCTTCCTCACGGCTTATGGCATGTTCGCGGGATCGCTCCCAATGGTCAGTCCTCGTCTCACCGCCCGAGCGCAAGAGATGGGTCACCACTGACCGCATCGAGTAGGTAGTGGGCCGTTGATTCCGTCGTCGTAAACCGCAGCGTCAGGATAGCGTGACTGCCTTTGAATAGTACTCCGGGTCACAAGTACGGTGACATCTCACCGCGGAGCGCGCAGAGATCCTTCTGGAAGCTCATTGACGAGGCGCCG
>CAYLZR010000056.1:0-3916 GCA_964388145.1 uncultured Gemmatimonadaceae bacterium
GACCTCGATCCGGAACGCTCGCTGTCATGGGAGGTGGGACTCGAGCAAACGCTCGCCGACGGTCGGATCACGCTGCGGGGCGCCTATTTTGATCAAAGCTTCGACGACCTCATACAGTTCTCGTTCACCGAGGTGCCGAACTACAAGAATATCGCCGAGGCCAAGGCGTCGGGTGTCGAGATCGAGGCGAACGTCGTTCCAATACCCGACTTCGTCATCGGTGCCAACTACACCTATTTGGATACCGATGTGATCGATGCGGGATTCGATTCGGGTGACGGTGCGACCTTTGTGGAAGGAAAGCGATTGCTGCGGCGTCCGAGCACAACCCTCAACGTGACGGCGATGTACCGAGGTTGGGACCGCGGGGTGGTCAGCGCAGCCGTGAATCACGTCGGCGACCGCGACGACAGAGATTTCGCGACGTTTCCAGCCACGCCTGTCGTCTTGCCGACCTACACCACGGTGGATCTCGCCGCACAAATCCAGCTGTTCCCGCAACAGACCGACTTGGGGCTAACGTGGACCCTTCGTGTCGAGAACGTTTTCGACAAGCAATACGTGGAGGTATTCGGGTTTCCCGCCCGGCGTCGGACGATTTTCGTGGGCGGGCGGGTGGGGCGGTGATGATGTGATGAATATCCAATATCCAATACTCAATATCCAAGAATGAATACTGGATATTCAATATTCGATATTGGATATTCTACGTAGTACATTCCCCCCATGGCGGTCATTTCCACCCCGGCTATCGTGCTGCACGCGTTTCCCTATGGGGAGTCGTCGAAGATCGTGCGGCTGGCTACGCCCGACCATGGAGTGTTGAGCGCCATCGCCAAGGGTGCCCAACGCGCCAAGAGCAAGTTCGGCGCGCGGCTCCAGCCCATGAGCGGCGGTGTGGCCCAGCTGTACATTCGGCCCAACCGTGATTTGCAAACCCTCGCCGAGTTCGATATCGAGCACGAGCGCCGCGCCTTAGCAAACGACGTAGCGCGATATGCATCGGCGGCGGCTCTTTGCGAGTTGGTATTACGGTTTGCCCCTGAACAACCGCACCCCGAGATCTTCGCGCTGCTCGCCGCCTTGTTGGACCGACTTTCCGAGGTTGGCGTCGAGCACCTTCCTGCTGCATCGCTGGGAGCGCTGTGGTCGGTTGTCGGCGTGTTGGGTTTTGCCCCGGCGCTCGATGGATGTGCCGTCGATGGGCGCGTGATCGAACCGGGCGCGGCGGACTTTTCCATCGCCGACGGCGGGTTCGTCTGCGCCGGCTGTGGAGCTTCGCGCGAAACGTCGCGGATCGGCGCCGAGGATCGGGAAATACTGGAAGGATTCGTTCGGGCGGGGGCGGGTGACGAATCGACTGCTCCGAGCGAGCAACGCTTGGACCCCCGCCACGCCACGGCGCACCGGCGTTTGTTGTCGCGTTTCATTCGCCTGCACGTGGCCGAAGACCGCGATTTGAAAGCCTTGAACTTCTGGGAAAGTCTACCGTGGCGCGACACATCGTAATCGGAACGGCGGGTCACGTCGATCACGGCAAGACAGCCCTCGTTAAAGCCCTCACCGGAATCGACACCGATCGGTGGGAGGAGGAAAAGCGTCGCGGCATCACGATCGATCTGGGATTTGCGCACTGCAGCCTCGACGACGACCTCGCCGCCAGCATTGTCGATGTGCCAGGCCACGAAGACTTTGTGCGCAACATGGTCGCGGGCGCGACCGGAATCGACGTGGCGTTACTTGTCGTGGCCGCCGATGAAGGGGTCATGCCACAGACCGTCGAGCATCTCGCCATCTTGGAATTCCTCGGCGTTCGCACCGGCGTCGTCGCGGTGACCAAGGTGGATCTCGTCGAAAAGGATTGGCTCGATTTGATCATCGACGATCTCTCGGATCGATTACAGCGCGGAGAGATCGTTTGGGAGTCACCGGTACCGGTGTCGGTGCGCACGGGGCAGGGGTTGGAAGCCATCCAGCGGTCGTTGGTGAGTGCGGCTGGGCGGGCCGTGGAACGAACCACCGGAGACCTGTTCCGAATGCCCATCGACCGGGTGTTCAGTGTGGCTGGTGCGGGCACGGTCGTCACCGGCACGGCGTGGGCGGGAACCGTTGCTCCAGGTACCGAGATACGGATATTGCCGGCCGACATATCGTCTCGCGTGAGGGGGGTCGAGGTCCACGGCCAAACCGCGACGCGCGCCGATCCTGGCCGCCGCACCGCCTTGGCGTTGGTTGGTGTCGAACGCGAGCAGGCCGGTCGGGGCAGCACGGTGGTTTCGGATCCGAGCTGGAAGGCCTGCCGCTCGATCGATGTTCACGTGACCTTGTTGCCCGAAGCGCGACCGCTCACGCAGCGATCCCGCATCCGCGTGCATGTCGGAACCGCGGAGGTCATGGCGCGGGTGACGCCGGCCCATGGCGAGGTCGCGCCGGGCGGATCCGGTGTGGTCCGGCTACGCTTGGAGTCGCCGTTGGTGTGCCGTTGGGGCGATCGCGGTGTGCTGAGATCGTACTCGCCCGTCACCACGGTCGGTGGATTCGTGGTCGTCGATCCGTGGCCGGCCGCCCGTCCGCGCCGCCCGCGAGACGGCGAGGGTAGGCGTTCGCTCGATTCAGCCGAGCGCCTGGCGGCGTTCGTGGCCACCGAAGACGCCGGTTCCCTGGCGGTGGACGATTTGCCGGTTCGTGTTGGGATTTCTCCCGAGGACGCCGATGCGGTCGTATCCCTCGTGGAATCCTCCGGCGTGACCGTGGTGGGCGGTAGGCTGCATCGCTCCGACAGTGTGTCGCAGGCCGGCGACGCGGCCCTGGCCGCCGTCGAACGCTTTCATACAGACAACCCCCTCTTGCCCGGCATGCCGATGGAGGTCTTCCGGCGCACGGTGGGTGGCGTCCAGGTGGCCGACCACGTTCGGAAAGGGCTCGAGGCCGAGGGGAAGATCGAGGTCGCGTCGGGCATGGTACGGGTACCGGCGTTCACGCCAACGCTGTCGGGGGACCGTGCGGAGTACGGTAGGGCCTTGGAGGCCAAGCTGGCGGCCGCAGGGGCCCACGGGGCGACAATCGCCGAACTGGCGAGCGATATCCCGACCGAGACGGCCGCCGAGATCGCCGAGTTTTTCGTGCGGTCCGGCACTGCGGCTCGCGTGGGAACCGACCGATACTATGCACAGGGCGTCCTGGACGAAATCAGTCGCATGACGGTTGCCGCGATTCGCCAGCGCGGCGAGGTCGGTCCGGCGGATCTCCGAGAAGCCCTAGGGCTTTCGAGAAAGTATCTGATCCCGCTGCTCGAGTGGCTCGATGCGCGCCAAATCACTATGCGCGTTGGAGATACGCGGCGTCTAGGACCAAAGGGAGACCGATTCGAGTAACGTCCGTTCAGATGTGATCGGAACGCTTGACAGTACTTGTAGTCTCGCCTAATCTAGAGTGACAAGGAGTATTGGGTCTCAATCAAGGAGTTTGGCCAAGGTCACTTGTTTGTCAGACAGGAGCTGTGAATGAGGTATTTTGCCTGGGCGGTTGCAGTGCTCGGGCTCCTAGCGGTGAATCCTGCTCAGGCCGATTCCCAGGTCACCAACCCGGTAAGGCTGAAACAGAATTCACCCAACCCGTTCAATCCTGAGACCACAATTCCGTTCGTCCTAAGCGAAGAGTTGTGGGAAGTCGACAGGCCCGTGGTGAGCCTGCGCATTTACAATGTGCTGGCTCAGATCGTGGCTATTCCGGTTCTCCAGGGAACCGGTGAAAAGTTCGAGAACATCGCGTTGGATTGGAACGGGACCGGGGAGTACGAAGCGTTTTGGGACGGGAAGGTTCTCGACACCGGTCGAGAAGCCCCGTCCGGCGTGTATGTATATCAGATCATCGTCAACGGCCGTGCGGCCGGATCGAAGAAGATGACGGTGATTAA
>CAYLZR010000056.1:4016-10782 GCA_964388145.1 uncultured Gemmatimonadaceae bacterium
TGCCATTATGGCATATCTCGCCCGGCACATCCATTGCACATACTAGGCATGTAAGCGATTCTCATAGATAGAGTTGCCGGCTGGCGATCGAACACGGTCGCGACAGGCGGCCGCACTGCTTCGTAGGTAGGCATCCCATGCTTAGACAAGATCGTCTGACACTCAAGGCCAATGAGGCGGTCCAACACGCCTTGGCGCTCGCCACGGAGCGTGGAAACCCCGTGGTGAACGACACGCACCTCTTCGCGGCCCTCCTGGCACAGGATGCGGGCATCGTCGTCCCCGTCCTTCAAAAGGCGGGTGTCAACGTGACCGAGCTCAAAGAGGCCACCGATGGGGAGCTCGATCGTCTCCCGAAGCAGACGGGTAGCACTGACCCTCAAGCTGCCCGCGAGCTCAACGATTCTCTTTCGGCGGCCGACCGCCTTGCCACCAGCCTCGACGATGCGTTCGTGTCGACCGAGCACTTCCTCATCGCCCTGGTCGAAACCAAGGGGACGACGGCCCGCCAACTCCTGGGTGGTCACAGTATCGACAGTGACACGTTACTGCAGGCGCTGGAGGCCGTCCGCGGAAGCCACCGAGTCACCGACCAGGAGCCGGAGGGGAAGTACCGTGCCCTCGAGAAATACACCCACGACCTGACGCAGCGGGCCCGGGCCGGGAAGCTGGACCCGGTGATCGGCCGCGACGAGGAGATCCGGCGCGTGATGCAGGTGCTGTCTCGTCGCACCAAGAACAACCCCGTGTTGATCGGCGAGCCTGGCGTTGGCAAGACGGCCATCGTCGAGGGCCTGGCGCAGCGCATCATCGACGGGGACGTGCCCGAGTCGTTGAAAGGAAAGCAGATCGTCGTTCTGGATATCGCCTCGATGCTGGCGGGGGCCAAGTTCCGCGGCGAGTTCGAGGAGCGTCTCAAGGCCGTACTCAAGGAGATCACCAGTCAGGAAGGCCGTTTCGTCGTGTTCATCGACGAGCTTCACACGATTGTGGGTGCCGGCGCCGCCGAAGGAGCGGTCGATGCGTCCAACATGTTGAAGCCCGCCCTCGCGCGCGGTGAGTTGCACGTTGTCGGCGCCACGACACTGGACGAATACCGCAAGCACATCGAGAAAGACAAAGCACTCGAACGGCGCTTTCAGCCGGTCGTCGTGGGCGAGCCGACGGTGGAGGACACGATCGCGATTCTGCGTGGATTGAAGGAGCGCTACGAGGTTCATCACGGCGTGCGTATCACCGATGGAGCGATCGTCTCCGCCGCGACGCTCTCGGATCGCTACATAGGAGACCGCTTCCTTCCCGACAAGGCGATCGATCTGATCGACGAGGCGGCGAGTCGCATGCGCATGGCCATCGACAGCCTGCCACAGGAAATCGACGAGGTGGAGCGACGCATTGTACAGCTGCGCATCGAAGAGCAAGCGCTGGGCCGTGAGAAGGACAAGGCAAGCAAAGAGCGGCTCGACGCGGTGCTGCGGGAGATCGCGGAGCTGAGCGAGACTTCGCAAGGGATGAAAGCGCAGTGGCAGGCGGAGAAGGGCGCGATCGCCAAGTTGCAGGAGAAGAAGGCCGAACTCGAGGCGGCGCGCTTGGAAACCGAAAAGGCCACACGTGCCGGCGACCTCCAGCTGGCAGCCGAAATTTCCTACGGCCGTATACCGCAGATCGAGCGTGAAATCGAACAAGAGACGGTGCGGTTGGGCGATATCCAGAGCACGGCAAAATACCTGAAGGAAGAGGTCGATGCCGAGGAAATTGCATCGATTGTTGCACGGTGGACGGGAATCCCGGTGACGAAGATGATGGAGCCCGAGCGCGAGCGCCTTACAAAGTTGGAAGCCGAATTGGAGCGTCGTGTGGTCGGGCAGCACGAAGCGATTGCGTCCGTGGCCAACGCCGTGCGACGCTCGCGTGCGGGATTGCAAGATCCCAACCGTCCGATCGGGAGTTTCATCTTCCTCGGCCCCACTGGTGTCGGGAAAACCGAGACGGCGCGGGCGCTCGCAGAGTTCTTGTTTGACGACGACCGTGCCATCGTTCGTCTCGACATGTCGGAGTACATGGAGAAACACGCGGTTGCTAGAATGATCGGCGCGCCTCCGGGTTACATCGGATATGAAGAGGGCGGGCAGCTCACCGAGGCCGTGCGCCGTCGCCCGTATTCCGTGGTGTTGTTTGACGAGATCGAGAAAGCCCACCCGGACGTGTTCAATATCCTGCTGCAGATATTGGACGACGGCCGTCTGACGGACAGTCAGGGCCGCACCGTTGATTTTCGGAACGCCGTTATCATCATGACATCCAATGTCGGTGGGCAGTGGATTCTCGAACATGGCGAGCGAAGTTGGGAGGAAACCGAACGGTTGGTACACGACGCCTTGCGTGAAACATTCAAGCCGGAATTCCTCAACCGAGTGGACGATGTCATTGTGTACCGTCTACTCGGCCGGGCGGATCTCCTCCACATCGTCGATCTCCAGCTCGCACATGTGGGCGACTTGTTGGCGGCCCGTCACATCAAGTTGCAAGTGACCGACGAGGCGAAGGAAGCGTTGCTGAGCGAAGGCTTCGATCCTGCCTACGGTGCGCGTCCGCTCAAGCGTGCTATCCAGCGGCGCGTGCAGAACCCGTTGGCGATGGCGCTTCTAGAAGGGGAGTTTGGCGAGGCCGACACCGTGCGCGTGAGTCTCAACGACACCAGCGGTGAATTCGAGTTCACCCGTGTACCGGTGACCGCGGTCGAGCCGTCACGTGCAAGCGCCTGACCCGCTTTCATTATCCGACGGCGACCGGACCGGTATGGCGGCCGCGCTCGAGGCGGCCCGCCAGGCCTTCCGGCTGGATGAAGTTCCCGTTGGCGCCGCCGTCGTAGTAGACGGCAGCGTCATCGTCGTTGCCCACAACGAGACGGTAGCGCGCCGGGACCTCACACAGCACGCTGAGATGATCGCCATTCGTGCGGCGATAGAGATCTTACAGGTCGATCGGCTGGACACCGCGACACTCTGCATCACCCTCGAACCCTGCGCGCAGTGTGCCGGTGCCGTGGTATTGGCGCGGGTGGCGAGGGTTGTTTTTGGCGCTTACGACCCGAAGGCGGGAATGGCGGGCAGCGTAGAAGACCTCCTAAGGCATCCCCGATTGAACCATCGGCCGGAGGTTGTTGGCGGGGTGATGCAAGAGGAGTGTGGCGGGTTGCTTACGGAATTTTTTCAACGCAAACGGGGATAATAGAATATCCAATATCCAATATCCAATTATCCAATATCCAATATCCAATATTGAATGTCCAAGAATGAATATTGGATATTCGTTATTCGATATTGGATATTCGATATTCCCTACGTTCCTCTACCGCCTTCGCAATCTCTCCTCCCATCAAGAACAACAGCGCCGTCAAATAGATCCACAGGACGAACAACAACACTGCGATGCCATTGGCGTGAGAGATGATGCGGTTGACGGTGGCGAACTGCACCAGATATACGCCAAACCAGACCTTGGAGACTTCAAAGATGATCGCAACCACGAAGGCCACGAGGAGTGCGGTGTGCCATTCGAGCCTTGTCGTGGGCGCCAGGAAGTACACGGTGAAAAAGAGTACGGTACCAAAACCGATAGCCAGGAGATGGGCCGCGAAGCGCTCGAAACCGGCGAACCCGAACGCCGGCACGGAAACGAAGGAGTTGGCGGCGAACAATACGGTTGTCAGGACGACGAGAATGATATCGAAGGCGAGATCGTGGACAAGCCGCCGAGGCGTTTTCACGCCCCGAATGTTGTCGAGGGCGATGCGTGCCGAAGAGAAGAGTCGCGTTGAAAAGAGGAGAAACAAGGGCACACCGTATAATGACAATTCCCGTCGGCTCGCCACGACCGAGTTGATGATGCGCTCCGCATTTGACAAGGGTGCTCCTGGGTCGTCGGCTCCGGTTGGCATGACGACTTCGATCACGGACCGCAGGTCCTCGACGCCCAGAATCGCAAGCACGAGGAAGGCCAGCGGTATGGCGGCCAGCAGTGCGTCGAAGCTCAAGGCGCTGGCCAAGAACAGCACGTGATCCCGATAGACCGTCACCAGGAAACGCCGTACCCGGATCTTGCGGCCAAAGGATTCTGGAATGCGGTGCTCGTGCATGGACGCCTTTCTATCGGCGCGACAAAGGTAGGATAAGATAGAGCGTTAAAGTGGGAAAGATGTGACCGCGGCTACGGTCTTGGCGGAGTGGTGGCGCCGGCGGTACATTCTTCACTGCAATCACGCGGCGAGAGTACATGGCCGTCAAAAAAGCAGGCCGTCTCAAGAAAGAACTGCACCTGTTGGACGTGTACGTCATCGCGACTGGCGCCATGTTCAGCTCGGGCTTTTTCTTGCTGCCCGGCTTGGCGGCGGCCGGTACCGGACCATCTGTGGTGCTGGCCTATTTCCTATCCGGTCTCTTGATCATCCCTGCCATGGTGAGCCAAGCCGAACTCGCCACCGCCATGCCGCGTGCCGGGGGGGCCTACTATTTCTTGGACAGGACCCTCGGCCCGCTCGTGGGCACCATCGGTGGAATGGGCACCTGGATCGCGTTGATACTCAAGAGCGCGTTTGCCCTGATTGGCATGGGCGCATATCTCGGCATCGTTCTCGAGGTCCCGGTCAAACCGCTGGCTGTAACACTCACGGTGCTCTTTGCGGCCCTTAATATTGTCGGAGCCAAACAGTCCACGAAGTTGATCCGCATCTTGGTGTTCACGTTGCTCGCGATACTTGGCTTCTTCATTCTGCACGGCGTGATCGCGGTGGCATCGGCGGATCCGGCCAACATAGCACGGACGCAGTTCACGCCTTTCTTTACGCACGGTGTAGACGGTCTACTCGGGACGGTCGGGCTGGTGTTCGTCTCATATGTGGGCTTGACACAGGTGGCGAGTCTGGCCGAAGAGGTCGAGCATCCCGACCGAAATATTCCGCTCGGGATGACGCTGGCTCTGGCGACGGTGATTGCCATATACGTCATCGGCGTGACCATCATGGTGGCCGTCGTCGATGGCGACGTGCTCAGTAATAGCCTCACACCCGTTGCTGACGCCGCAAGGGAGTTCGTGACTTGGATTCCTTCCAATGTCGGCGTCTGGCTGGTCGTCGCCGCGGCGGTGGCAGCGTTCGCCTCGATGTCGAATACGGGGATTTTGGCCGCGTCGCGGTACCCATTGGCGATGGCACGAGATCACCTCTTGCCGGAAGGGTTGGCGAAGCTGGGACGGTTTCACACCCCGGTGTGGTCCACCATCACGACGGCGATGTTGCTGATAGCGTTCATTCTGATATTGGATGTTGCGCAGGTCGCCAAGCTCGCCAGTGCGCTGCAGCTGTCGCTATTCGTGCTGATCAACATAGCGGTGATCGTAATGCGCGAAAGCCATATCGAGTCCTACGATCCCGGCTTCAAGTCGCCGCTCTACCCGTGGATGCAAATCGCCGGTGTTGTGGTCCCGTTGATTCTCGTCGCCGAGATGGGGTGGCTCGCAGCGTTGTTCTCGATGGGGATCGTCGCCGCGAGTGTCGGATGGTACAACTATTACGCGCGGGGCCGTCTCGCCCGAGACGGGGCGATCTATCACGTGTTCGAACGATTGGGACGTCGGCGTTACGCGGGGTTGGATGTCGAGTTGCGCGACATCATGAAGGAAAAGGGCCTCCGAGCCGAGGATCCGTTCGATCACGTGGTCGCCCGAGCGTTCGTCATCGACCGCGAAGGTGCTGGTGACCTCGGTCGTGTCATCGAGGAAGCCGCCCAACTGCTGGAGCGCCGCGTGCCCGCGCCGGCGAAGCAAATCGCAGAAGATCTGACCCGCGGTGTGGCGATGGGAGTCACCCCCGTTGCACACGGTTCGGTTTTGTTGCACACTCGGCTTCCCGATCTCGAAATGTCGGAGTTGGTGATCGTTCGATGCCGGTCGGCGGTCGACGTCAAGCAGACCGGTGACTATATGACCCGCCAAGCCAAAGACGAACCCATCCACGCCGTCTTTGTGCTCATCAGCGGCGAGTCGGATCCAGGCCAGCACCTGCGTATTTTGGCGCAACTGGCCGGCCGCATGGAGGACGAGACCTTCATGAACGAGTGGATGGCCAGCGCGAACGAACAGGACCTCAAAGAGGCGTTGCTGCGTGACGATCGGTTCCTGTCGCTCGAGTTGAAGAACGGAACCCCGTCGGAGTCGCTCATCGGCAGTGCCTTGAAAGACCTGCGCATGCCGGAGGGGAGCTTGATTGCGTTGATCCGCCGGCGTGGCGAGACGCTCGTACCGCGGGGCGGCACGGTGCTGCGCGAGTGGGATCGGCTCACGATCCTTGGGGAGCCGGCGGGGCTGGCGGAACTCACCAAGCTGTATGGGGAGCGGTAGGTCGTGCAACGTGAGCCGTGAGCCGTGAGCCGTGAGGTGTGATTACCGCCCTACCGCCCTACCGCCTTACCGCCCTCCGTCATTCAACCCACTGCCACCCACGTAACTCGTAGTACCGCCGTCTGGGCGTTGCCAGCCGCGGGTGAATCCCCTGTTTGCGACACCAGATGAAATGGAATGTCGTGCCTGCGGAACCTGCGGCCAGCGGAAAGGCCAGGGCCCAATGTCCCACCGCGAAGTACAGCCCGATCGTAGACGCGTGCACAATCGTCCATTTCAGCGCCTTGCGCCACCCAGGTGTCTCGACCTCGAAGACCGCGAAGAACGAAGTCCCGAGGGTCATGACGAGGAGTAGAACCAGGAGTTCGAG
>CAYLZR010000057.1:0-6873 GCA_964388145.1 uncultured Gemmatimonadaceae bacterium
GGCGCCACCGCCCTGGGTTGTCATCGAGCCTCGCACGATCACAATGCCGTAGAATTCGAAGGTTCCATTAACGACAAGATCCCCATCGACCAAGAGAATGCCCTGCCCGACCCCGACATTGAGCCTCAGGTCTCCAGGAGCGTAGATAATCGGGAAGTAACTACCGCACGTCGATCCGGGATTCAGCGGATCTCCCCAGTTTTCCGGATCGCCGACGTTGCACTCTCCGCCCGCCGCGAACGTCGGACCGATGTCCGGTTGGAGGAGCGTGAATCCGGTCTTTGTGGCCAGCGCCGTCAAGGCGTCCCAGTCCAGGCCGCCGAAGTCGAAGAACGTGTCGTCGTCGATGCTGGGATCGACCTGGACCCGGGGATCACCTTCGATGCACGACGCACACCCGCCATCATTGACCATGCCGCCACCCGGAACCCGGACGCCCGCTGTGTTATCGGTGCCCCCGCACGACGCCCAGCCGGGCGGTGGAAGATCCGTCCCGCTGATTTGACCGTTTCCTACGCGGTTTACCGCACCGCGGCTCGTGAGCGACGCCTGGATCTGGACGGTCAACGGGGTCAGCTTGACAAAAGTACCCAATCGTTGCCGCGAGAGGCCGCGCGTGCTCGTGCCTGTCACGTCGAGAAAGAACAACTCCTGGCTCAGGCGTTGAATATTGCCTGTGTACGTCCCCATACCCTGCGGCGATCCTCCCGCAATGGGTGCTTCATCCATAATCGCCATAAAGTTGAAGTCGCCGGCGTACCAATCTGCCACCGTCTCGCTCAACCCAAGTTCCGTCACCGCAAACGCCTGAGCCATCGCTCCGGTGTTTTGTGCCTGACGATTTTCGAGCCGTGCAGAGTGGGCCACGCCGATCAACAGGCCGCCGACCACCACAATGGCGATAATCGACATCAGCAAAGCGATTCCGCGTTCGTTGTCTGTATGCATGTTCATTTCGCTAAACCTCCGCGATTAGAATCGTGCGTTGTTTCGAAGCGTCACGCGCGTGACGATCGAATCCTGCAAATAACCTGTTCCGCTCACCTGCTGCATCGAAAGGCCTCGTATGGTCAACGCGATCGAGGCGATACCAGTTGTGAAGGCCGGTGGCGCTCCGGCGGCGTCGACGTACGAGAAGGACATACCGTTGGCGGTGAGGGGCCCCACCAGTGGACGAACGGGCGTCCACGCGCCGTCCCGGCCAGCCGTGCGTCGCCCCATCCAGTAGTGCCCGTCCCAGGGGTAGAGGGAAATTTCTTCGACTTGAAATCCACGCAGCGGGGATCCCACCGTCATGCCGACGGTGGCTGCGGCGTTACCTCCCGAGGCGGCATTGATCACGACGCGGAGCGTGCTGCCTGCGCTCCCATCGGACGGACAGACTCCGGCCGACGACGACTCCAATCCGCCGATCAGCCAGACGTCGTCGGTCCGAATCGTCGGATCGCCTTCTTGCCACAGGAGGATGGAATCGAGACCGGCGTCTGGACCGCGCACCCCGTAGAGCAGATCCCCTCGGATGGTGAACTGCACTTGCCCGGCGGCCTCGACCGGAATCGTGCACAGGATGCCCGTCCATCGCATCGCGCGAAACCGCAGCAGCGTCGGCTGTGACAGGAGAATGTCTCCCTCGGCGGCGTCGAGTTCGCGCATCATGTTGCTCATGTACAGCGCGGCGGCACGCGTCGTCTGTTGGAGATCGATCCGTTGGAGTTGCGTGGTGGTGGTTCGCTGCGTAGCCAGAATCGACTGGTACAGCGCGCCGAGGATGATGCCCATCAACCCCAGCACGACAACCAACTCAATGAGGGTGAAACCGCGTCGATCTACAGAACGCATGAGATGGATGTGCCCAAGGTATCAACGCGAGTAACGCCTAGACGTGACGGGTAAGCAACCAGAACTTCCACTCGCCGCGACTTTCCAGCAAACATGGGCGCGATTCTCCAGGCAACGTCATAAATCCCACCGCGGGTTTCCGAGCCCGCGGTCATTGCCGCGCACGGCGTATTGCGCGCCATCTCGAGGCGTTCCTGAGCGTAGAAGCTCGCCGTCGCTATTCGATCCCCCATACTCAAAAGGCGAGTGATGCCTGCAGTGACACCTAGCATCCCAAGCACGCCGATCGTGAACAGGGTCATGGCAATCGTGAGTTCAACGAGTGTAAAGCCGCGTTCACCGCTTACCATTTCGATCTCCCCAGCGGCGAGATCTCGAGCATGGCATCGTACCCTTCTTTTGAGAATGTCATCGTGATCCACGCGGCGTTGAAGGCAATTCCCTGCGGAGTGAACAGGATCGAGTCGCCTGTCGACGAGAACACCACGCCGTAGCGGCTCGAGAGGTTGTCGATACTTCCAATAGTGTCTCTGCCGGCCCCCGCGAGCTTGCAGGCCGTGACCCACACGCGCGACGCGGCCGCGTCGATGTGCAACACCGACTCGCACCCGCGTACCACCGCGATCGAGCGCGCACCGGCAAGTTGCGTGGTGACATTCACGCGCGCCTGCCGAACGTTCTCGTGGGTCAACCACTCCCGAAAGCGAGGCGCACCAAGGCCCATGACGATGCCCATGATGACCATCGCGATCAGAACCTCGAGGAGGGTGAATCCGCGATTCAAGCGTCCTCCCACAAAAAAGATGTGCGCGCCAGGTCGGCTGACTTGGCGCGCCTAAATCTACACCGGCAAACTAGACGTGACGAGCGCTGAGGACTGTGATTTTGGGTCCAATCCCATTGTGTCCAACATCACAATCGCCGGGGAGTCCCAATCCGTCTGGCATCACAGACATGGACAGATGTCGCGGTGTTACGTAGCTTGGCTTGCGCATGGAGAATCCAACACTCGTCATTTCGAACCCGCCCCACGAGGACATCGACCCTGCCCTCGCGGCGCCGTGCTTTGGGCTTTCCCCCGCCGAAGTACGTATGAAGGCAAACTATCCCATCCCGGAGATCTGGCTCGCCGACAGCGCGGAAGGCGTAATCGATCCGACGGTCGGCATATTGCGCACGGCCGGTCTGAACGTCGTGTCGGTTCCCGGCGAGAAGCTGGCGAAGATCCCGGCACAGACATCAGTCAAAGCCTTTGCCTTCACCGAAGCGGGGCTGACACTCAACGTCGAAGATTCACAAGTTGAACTCTCGCCCGACGGTGCGCTCGTAGCGGTTTTTTGTCAGCCGCGAGCGGGAGGCGACCGGGCAAGCGGCGTGGGCTCCAATCCGCTCACCGAGGGGCTTCGGCAACGAAAGAGCGGCGTGTTCATGGCGCGTGACAGCCTGGTGGGGTTTGGTGGCGGGAGGTCAAGCATGGCGAGCGCGGACGATGAGGAAGAATCCGAAAGTCCTTTCCTCGACATTTACGTCGGCGGCGGCGACGATGGACCGTCGATGCGCCTCACCGTGATCCAAAACGAAGTGGATTTCTCAGGCCTGGGCGATTTGGAGATGGCACGCAAGAGCGACAACATGGTGATGTTCGTCGCCGAGTTCGAAAGCAAACTCACCGGGGCCCGTTTGGATCGTCGCCTCCAAGACATGCAGCCACGCGCGCGGGCCATGGTCAGCCAGCGAACGGCCATCACCGGAGAGCGAAAAGGATTCTCGTTCGCTACCGCTGCACTCTCGCAATTGGTCGAGTCAATCTCGCCGGACCTCAAGGGCCTGAGTCAGTTTGAGCTGGCCTCGAGGCTCGCTTACCTCACCATCCAATAACGTCCGACCGCATCATCCGGCACGGTTGTTCGCGCCCAATCCCGCTAGCCAACCCACGCTGATTCACCACCTTCGCGGTACCTTCGTTCGAACCGCGCTCGGGAGCATGTACCATGTGGAAATACGCATTGAGATCTGCCGGCGCTGCTTTGCTTGCAACGACTCTGCCCGGAGCGGCGGTTGCGCTGCAGCAGGGCACCGCGGTCCACACCGCAACGCAGTCCGCGGCGATCGAACGGTTTGCTCGGCAGATTGCCGCCGATGTGGAACAAGACGACGTTGGAGCCATCACCGCGGGAGTGTTCGTCGGAAGCGAGATCGTGTGGGCCGACGGATTCGGCTGGGCCGATCGAGACCGGCACATCGCGGCCGACGCCAACACGATCTACAGAGTCGGGTCCATCTCCAAATCGTTCACCGCACTGCTCATGGCTCAGCTCGGCGCCCAAGACGTGCTCGACATCAACAGATTGTTGAGCGACTACCTACCCGAAGCCAAGAGGCTGGCTGGCGGCACGGACACCCTCGCGGGCGTGACGCTGAGAAGGCTGGCCAGCCACACGGCGGGCCTGATTCGGGAACCGGAATTGCCGGGAGCCGCGGCCGGTCCGATCGCCATGTGGGAAGACAAGATCATCGCGTCGATACCGACAACATCTTTTCTCGCCGCGCCCGGCGAACGGTACTCGTACTCCAACATCGGATTCGGGATGCTTGGCTTGGCGGTCTCCCGTGCCGCCGGAAGACCATTCATGGATCTCGTGACCGAGTACATCATCGAGCCGCTCGAGATGAAACAAACGGTGTTCGTCATGACGCCCGAACTATACCCCCACCTCGCCGTGGGATACGCGGTGTCGCGCGACGGTACGATCAGTCCCGACATGCCGGCTCTCGAGCACTGGGGACGTGGGTACAAGGTGCCCAACGGTGGGATCTACTCCACGGTTGGCGACCTGGCCAGATTTGCCGGCGCGATCACGGGCACGTCGGCCGTAGAAATTCTGCCGGTGGAATGGCGGCGCGAACTGATGCGCGTGCACACACCTGAAGACCCAACCGCGGGTTACGGACTCGGACTAGCGCTGCGCACGGGAGAGAGCGGCGTGCGGACAGTGGGCCACGGAGGTTCCGTGGCCGGATACAACGCCTATCTGGTGTTCGATCCGATGAGCACGGTGGGCGTGGTGTTGTTGCGAAATTACAATCGCGGTAATACCAATCTGGGCCGCTCCACCGCCGCGCTACTGGAAGAGCTGGTGCAGGAGGGGATAGGGCAGCGCGAGTGAACGCCCCGGGCATCATCGAGCAATATCGAGCGCGGCTTCCTCTCGATGCCGACGTTTCGGCGGTCACCCTCCACGAGGGCGGGACGCCGCTGGTCGAAGCGCCGCGCCTCGCCGAAGCGCTTGGTCTTTCCTGCCGCTTGCTCCTGAAGCTCGAGGGACTCAACCCCACCGGATCGTTCAAAGATCGGGGCATGACCGTCGCGGTCTCCAAGGCAGCGGCCGAGGGGACCCGGGCGATCATCTGCGCGTCCACCGGAAATACGTCGGCATCGGCCGCAGCGTATGCAGCGCGCGCTGGCCTAGACGCCTACGTCATCATCCCCAAGGGAAACGTTGCCTCCGGAAAGCTGTCCCAGGCCGTGGTGCACGGTGCCAAGATCGCGGCCATCGACGGAAACTTCGATCGGGCCCTCTCGTTGGTGTCCGAACTCGCGCAGACCGAGCCGATCGCCATTGTGAACTCGATCAACCCGTATCGCATCCACGGTCAAAAGACTGCGGCGTTCGAGATTTGTGACGAGCTTGGCGCCGCGCCGGATTATCATTTCCTCCCGGTCGGCAACGCTGGAAACATCACCGCGTATTGGATGGGCTACCGGGAGTATTGCGAGACCGGGGTGATCGAAGCGAAGCCCAAGATGATGGGGATACAGGCGGCGGGTGCAGCACCAATCGTCTTGGACCGGCCCGTTCCCACGCCCGAAACGGTGGCCACGGCCATACGCATCGGCAATCCGGCCAACTGGCGGGCGGCTGTCGCGGCCCGCGACGAATCCGGCGGCTCGATCGATGCGGTCACCGACGAAGAAATCCTCGATGCGTACCGCTTGCTGGCAGCCACCGAGGGCGTCTTCGCCGAGCCGGCCTCCGCGGCGGCGGTGGCGGGTCTCAAGAAGATCCATGCCGATAACGGTCTGGTGGCGCCTTCTATTATTGTTTGTACACTGACGGGACACGGACTCAAGGACCCCTCGATCGCGATGGAAGCGTGTCCCGGGCCGAAAGAAACACCCGCTGATCTCAACGCCGTTCGAAAGGCATTGGACCTGTGACCGCAGAAGGACCCGTCCGACTCGCCGTCTGCGAGGGCGCCGCGGGGATGAACCCCGGGGACGACAACTGGCGCGCCTTGGTAGCCGACGCGAAAGACGCGAAAGCCGACATGTTTTTGCTGAACGAGATGCCGTTCGGTCCCTGGCTCGCCGCTAGCAACGAACCACAATTCGACGACCTCGTTGCCGTCCAGCGGCTACACGAACAGGGGTTGGAGATGTACGGCGACCTCGGTGCACAGGTCGTCATCGGCAGCCACCCCGTATTCGAAGAGGGGCACAGCGTCATTCAGGGCTTCGTCTGGGAACGGGAATCGGGCGTCACGCCGGCGCACACCAAGCAATTCTTCCCGAACGAAGAAGGCTGGTACGAGAATCTATGGTTCGACCGCGGCGAACCCGCGTTTGAAGTCGTCGAGGTGGGTGGACTCAACGTCGGCTTTCTCATCTGCACCGACATCATGTTCAACGAATGGGCGCGATACTACGGACGTGAGGGTGCGGATCTCATCGTGGTGCCGCGCGCGACGCCCGTTCCCACGCTGAGCCGTTGGCAAACAGCGATCCAGATGGCCGCGGTGGTGTCCGGATGTTACGTCGCTAGCTCGAACCGAGCGGGCGAAGAAGGGAATCTGACATTCGGAGGCTTAGGGTGGATCGTCGATCCTTCGGGCGTCGTCATCGCCGAAACGTCCGCAGACAAACCGGTGGTTTCCGCCGACATTTACCGGTCGGTTTCCGCACACGCCAAGCGGGAGTATCCGTGTTACGTCGACGACTCTCCGCCGGTCGAAGCGGAACCGCTCTCTGACGAA
>CAYLZR010000057.1:6973-10776 GCA_964388145.1 uncultured Gemmatimonadaceae bacterium
CCCATCGCAGATTTCATGGCCGACTACGTCGACCGGCCCGGCGTGCGGGTACAACGCAACCCGTCGGCGGACGGCGAGAAGACCAATCTCGTTATCTGCTTTGGGCCCGAAGGTGAGGAATCACGGCGCGGCCTCGTGTTGTCGGGACACATGGACGTGGTACCGGCCGATGAGGACGACTGGCGCTCCGACCCGTTCGCCCTGATGCAGCGGGACGATACTCTCGTCGGGCGCGGCGCCAGTGACATGAAAGGGTTTCTCGCGATCGCCGTCAACGCGGCTGCCCGAATCGATCCAACCAAGTTGCTGCATCCGCTCGTATTCATCTTCACGTACGACGAGGAAATCGGCACGGTAGGCGCGAAGAGGTTTGCGGCTACCTGGCCCGACGCCGACGTCCTGCCCAAAGCCACCATCATCGGCGAACCCACTTCGCTGAACGCCATCCGCATGCATAAAGGACACATGGCGATCAGACTGGTTGTGGAAGGGACCCCGGCCCACAGCGGATATCCTCATCTGGGGCACAGCGCGATCGAGCCGGTTGGGCGCACGATCGTGGCGCTGACCGACCTGCGAACCCAACTCATGAGCGAACACCCACCCAACCGCGAACACTTTCCCGAGGTCCCCTTCGTCCCGCTGAATATCGCGCAGGTCTCCGGCGGTTCGGCGATCAACGTGGTGCCGGATCTTTGCGAATTGAACATCGGGTTCCGCCTTCTGCCGGAAATGGAGAGTGGCCCGCTGCTTGAACGCATTCGCGAAACGATACGGGACGCGATCGGGGACACGCAGTACAACTTGGACGTTCGATACGAGAGTCCGCCGATGTTGCTCCGCGAGAACGCCCACGTCTACCAGACGCTGTGCCGGCACATCGGCCAGGAAGACACTCACAGCGTCTCCTATTCCACGGATGCGGGTTGGTTACAGACCATGGGGTTTGAGTGTGTCATCTGGGGACCCGGGTCGATTGAGGTAGCACACAAACCGAACGAGTCGATGCCGATCGACCAGCTCGAACGCGCGGCGCAGCTCGTCTCGGAGATCATCGCGAAGCATTGCCTGTCACCGGAATGACAACACAGTGAGTCCGCAACAAGTATTTCAGGGCGACTGGACTTGGACAGGCGAGTCGTTCGAATCCGACGTGCAGATCGCGGTCGACGAGCGGGGCAAGATCATGGACGTCGGTCCTCTGGGGCTCAAACCGACCAAGCGTTTCCCCCAACACGCGTTGCTTCCGGGATTCGTGAACGCGCACTCTCACGCGTTTCAACGCGGACTTCGTGGCACAGGGGAATCTTTCCCGGAAGGTGCCGGGAGCTTCTGGTCGTGGCGGGAAGCCATGTACCGCCTAGTCCAAGAAATCGATTCGGATGCTTTCTACCGACTTTGCCTGCAAACGTTTCGCGAGATGCGAGCCGCGGGTATCACGACGGTCGGAGAGTTTCACTATTTCCATCATTCGGGCGACGGTTCCGACTACGCCTTCGACGAGCTGGTGTTGCGCGCGGCGGCGGCCGTCGGAATTCGAATCGTGCTGTTGAATGCGTTCTACAAGACCGGAGGGATCGGGCAGCCGTTGAGCGCTGCCCAACAGCGGTTTCGCACCGAGTCACCCGAAGCGTACTGGGAGCAGCTGGATTCGCTGCGCGACAAGCTCGACGGGAATACTCAGACTGTCGGGACGGTGGTGCATAGTATCCGCGCTGCAAAGCCCGACGACATCGCCGCATTGCACCTCGAATCTGTCAAACGCTCGCTACCGTTTCATATCCATGTCGAAGAGCAGCGCAAGGAAATCGAAGATTCGATTACTTCGTACGGCAAGCTGCCGATGGCGTTGTTGCAGGGCGTGTTGCGTGGGTGCGCCAATGTCACGGCGATTCACTGTACACACACCGACCAGCAGGACATGGAACAGTTTCTCGACGCCGGCGGACGAGTCTGCGTCTGCCCGCTGACCGAAGCCAACCTCGGCGACGGGATACCGGCGCTTCCCGGCGGCCATAACGTCGAAGGCCGTATCGCCCTGGGTACCGACTCGAACGCGCGGATCTGCATGACGGAGGAGATGCGGTGGCTCGAATACGGCCAGCGCCTCGCAAACGAAGCCCGCGGCGTCCACACCGACGCAAGGGGTGGGAGTGCACGGGCGCTGCTCCGGGTCGCGACGGAGAACGGCGCCGCATCACTCGGCATCGAGGCGGGCCGGCTCGTCCAGGGCGCGTTTGCCGACTTCGTCGCCGTCGACCTCAACGCGCCCAGTCTGCGTGGCTGTGACGAGACCACGTTGCTGGACAGTTTCGTGTTCGGCTCAGGAAACGAGGCGATCGCGGGGACGTGTGTTGGGGGGAAGTGGGAAGACGTGAGAGGTGAGACGTGAGAAGTGAG
This sequence comes from uncultured Gemmatimonadaceae bacterium, assembly GCA_964388145.1. GTDB lineage: Bacteria > Gemmatimonadota > Gemmatimonadetes > Gemmatimonadales > GWC2-71-9 > B3T1B10. Next base: position 9,374 of record CAYLZR010000057.1, read on the forward strand.
AGGGACGAACTAAGGGAGCAGGGAGCGGGGAGCGGCAGACGGACCGAGTCGGCGGTTCTCAGCGAAGCACGACAACGGGCTGGACCCATGCCACTTCCACTTCGCCCTCACGGTATGGGTTCTCCTTCGGCTTCGATGAAATGACCTTGGCACGGACGTAAAGCTCGTCGCCGGTCATGACGTAGCTCGGGGACGTTCCCGGAACCTCGGCCAATATGGTTCCTATCTCGTCGCTGTACCGTTTGGCGACCGACGATCCGTCAACAACCGAGTCAATCTCCATCGGAGCCGAATATCCCACGCGCGTTCCGATGAACCGGGTCGTGTATGTCACTCCCTCCGCGGGGCGGATACGCAGCGTCAGCCGGCCATCGGCGTGGGCCACGTCGTCGAGTACCACGCCGGACGATCCGTAGAAATCGCCCGCCTCCATCGCCGTGACGATCGCTTCTGCCGACAGTTCCTCCGCGCGAACCATGACCCAACCACGCCCGGGGTTGGCGTGGTTGTCATCGAATTCGTGATAGTTGTGTGCATCGTCGGTTGCGATCCCGTACATCACGTCTTGCCCGCGACTCAGACGCTCCGCCAAAACGATATCCCACAGGCGTTCCGTACTCGGCCGCAGATCGTCGCCGTCGGTGTTGACGGCTGGGTGGCCGTTGTACACCTCGAAGAATCGCTCGCCCTCGAGGGCGATTAGGTCTTCCGCCGTGACCGCCCAGCCGTAGTTGGGATGGTTGATGTGCGGGAACATCGCTTGCCCGGTGCGTTCTCTTTGCTCCAAAACCGCGTCGACGTTGTTCTGCATCACCTCGCGGACGCTGCTTCCACCCCGAGGCTCGATCACTTCCATAATGTTCGTCGCGTTCACATGGATAGGCTTAGCCTCGAAGCGAGAAGTGATCTCTTCGGCCGGAATGATCAAGAACCGCCCGGCTTCCTCGAACAGGCTGCGGTACTCCTCGAGGGTTTTCAGGCGCACCACGACGCGGCCGGAGTCCTCCCGCTGCTCGACCCACTCGGCGCCGAATCGAGCCAGATAGCCCTCCAGCACGTCGAGCCCGCCGACTCTCCGTGCGGGATCGATCCAGCGGTCACCCTCAGCGATCCGGTTGTGGTCCGAGAGCGCGGCGAAGTGATAACCCCGCGACTTGTACCAATCCATGATGGCTTCGGGAAACTGGTCTCCATCGCTCCAGAACGAGTGGGTGTGGAGATTGCCCTTCCACCAGCCACCCTCCCCGGGGGCGGGGGCGGGGGCGGGGGCACACCCCGAGAGCAGAGCGGTTGCAACCGTTGCCACTGTCAGGCACATCAAAGCACGTGCGGACATGAGGCGAACATGATGCATTGGTCACCGGGCCGGTAGTCTGCGGGGCCGTGAGCAGGGAGCAGGGAGC
>CAYLZR010000058.1:0-10764 GCA_964388145.1 uncultured Gemmatimonadaceae bacterium
AGCGAGCACCACAGTCAGGGCACCGGCCATCAACCACGCGCGGAAGTTCTTCATGCTCATTCTCCTTGACGGAATAGCGCTACTATGCCCCTGTGACATCCATAACGTCAGTTACGTTAGTGAGCGGTTTGCTGTTGGGGTTACCGTCTCCGTTCGTCCGGCGGCAGCCGGTCCCGGCCACGACCACCACGGAACCCCCGTCGCTCGCCCAGCGGGTCGCCGCGGCGCAACCGCATCGCCTCAAATTCCCTATCCAGCTGTTCGAGTTGTTCCGCGGTGAGAATGTCGGCAATTCCCTCTCGCACGTCGTCGATGTGAAAGCGGATCTGGGGCATGATGTCGCGCATGATCGAATCGGTCCGTTCGCGTCGGGACCGGAAGATCGCGTCGATTTGCGTTCGTTGGCTGTCGGTCAGGTCGATGCGGCTCAAGGGTGACGGGAAGCGACCCGAATCCCTCCGGAAGCCCGCGCTCCGCTCGGGTACGGTCTGCGAAACGCGCCAACGCTCGGCCGTCACGCCCACCAGCACGCCGACAACGAGTGCGACAACCAACAGTCCGATGGCCTCGAGTCTCAGCCGGCGGGTCGGTAAGGGGCGGGGGCGATTCTGGTTGCTCACTGCTGGAACGCCACGTAAAGGTCCGCGGTGGACGGGAGTGAATCGTTCCAGATCCACTGAGCCATTTGTTGTGGTATGCCGACTGCTTCGGCGATGCCATCCGTTTCGATCGGTGCGATCGTTTGAGGGACTTGAACCTGTGTCAGTATGGTTGCTGAAACCACCGCCACGACAGCGGCGGCGGCGAGCATGGGTCTGCGCCACAATGCGAGTTGCAGAATCGGATTCGAACGAACCCGTCGCGCCGCCAACTCGGTAGCCGCGCGCGCGATGAGTGCCTCGACGCGGCGGTCGAATTCCACCGGATCGGCCGTGGGGTCGATCGACGCAAAGTTGATCGGGCTGTCGTTCGTGTCATTCATGGAGATGTTCCTTCAAGGCCGTTGGGCCCAAGATCTCGCGTAACGTCCTACGTGCGTTGAAAACATGTTGCCGCGACATACCCTCCGAGATCTCGAGATGCTCTGCGATCTCTCTATGTTTCAGCCCCTCCAAGTCGTGTAAAAGTACCACCTGCCGTTGAATGTCGCTCAACTGGCCGAGCGCCCGCTCGAGCCGCGTCCGCAAATCGGACTGCTCGGCGCCCTCAGACGAATCTTCGGGCCCGGCGGCGCCGACCAGCTCGAGTGTTACGGCCGCCCGCACTCGGCGATAATCCCGGAAGTTGTGCGCGCGGTTTCGCACGATCTGCAGCAACCAGGATGCAAACTTTTCTGGCTCTCGGCAATCGTCGAGGCGCTCGAGCGATTTCAGAAAGGCGTCCTGGCACACGTCCTCGGCGTCCATGCTGTTGCTAAGTAACGCTAGGGCAACAGTATAGGCCTTCTTGAAGTGGCGGCGAACGAGGGCCTCGAACGCCTCGGGATGCCCTCGACGAGCGCGATCGACCAGGGTCGCATCGGGTGTTCCATCATCCGCTCTCGACGTGCCTCGTATCAAGGACATCCAGCCGTTCCAGAGTGTTAGCCCCAATCAGGGGTGATGACCGCCCGGGTTATGCGTCAAAGCCGCGTGTGGATCGCCCGTCCAAAGTGCAGCCTAACAACCGGCGGGTACCGCCTGTCTAACTCAATAACGCCGTCCAAACAGCCGACCTACGTGCACCGCGGTCGGCAATGTGTTCAGCGAATCACGACGGAGCATACCGGAGGTCGCAGCGATGATGAAATGTACGTTTGGAGCGAGCATGGCGTTGGCCGTTGCTTTGGTGGTGGGGTCGGTCGGATCGGTTGCAGCACAAGAAACGCGAACGGTACAGGGGATTGTCCGGGATTCTACGACGGGTGAAACCCTGCCGTACGTGGTCGTTGCGATTCCGGGAACCAATCTGCGCACGGCGTCGAACCGTGATGGGTATTTCGTACTTGTGGGGGCGCCTGCAGGGTCTTTCATCATGCGCGTAGCTTCGGTTGGGTTCACGGTCATGGATGTCGAGGTGGGTCCAGACTTGCCGGAAGAGCGGATCGTCGTCGACATGTCACCCATTCCGTTTGTCCTCGAGGCCATTACCGTGCTCGCCGACGACTACCGCATCATGCGCGCCACCGATGGCGTGAGCCGAGTGACGGTTTCGCCGCGCGACATGGCGATGCTCCCGAGTATAGGGGAAGTGGACATTTTCCGCTCGCTGCAACTTCTGCCCGGTATCAGTGGCACGAACGAAAGCTCTTCCGGACTCTACGTGCGGGGTGGCACGCCGGATCAAAATCTGGTGTTGCTCGATGGCATGACCGTCTACCACGTCGATCACTTCTTTGGGTTCTTCAGCGCGTTCAATGCCGACGCTATCAAAGATGTGCAGGTGTACAAGGGAGGGTTTCCGGCACTGTATGGAGGCCGCGTGTCGAGCGTGGTGGACATGACGGGCAAGACGGGAGATCCACACCACGCCCACGTCAGCATGGGAGCCAATCTGCTGAGCGCGCAGACGTCGGCTCAGGTTCCGTTGTTCGGCAAAGGGTCGATCATGTTTTCGGCGAGGCGGTCGTACACCGATGTGCTGCAAACCGGGTTGTACAACAGCATCTTCGACATGTTCAACGGTGAAGAGGAAGCGATCGGTGTGGGCAACACGGCGGCTCCTCGCCAGGCTGCGGGAAGATTCGGCGGTCAGTTCGGCCAAGACGCCAACTTCTCGACGACGAATCCCGATTTCTACTTTTACGATATCAACGGCAAGGCGACGTATCGGCCGTCGGGTAGCGACGTGGTGTCGTTGAGCATATACAACGGCCAAGACTATCTGGACAAGTCCCGTCTTCAGAACCAAACCCTCGCGACTCAGGGCACCCAGCCGACCAGGGCGGTGAATACCGACATCACCGACCTCACGGATTGGGGGAACAAAGGGATCAGCAGCAAGTGGGCGAGGCAGTGGGGTGCGAGGCTGTATTCCAACGCGTTGGTGGCCTACTCGGAATACTTCAGCGACTACCGGCGGCGCACGGCGTTTGAAGTGCGCGACGCGGACGCAGATTCCGTATTGCAGTCACGCAATTTCGGTAGTAGCGAAGACAACCGGGTGACCGATCTGACCCTGAGGCTCGACAACGAATGGCAGCTGTTGCGCGATCACAAATTGGATTTTGGTGCATGGGTGACGAAATCCAATGTGGACTACATCTTCATGCGCGACGATACCACTACCGTGTTGGATCGCGATCAACAAGGACTGCGGGTCGCGGGTTACGTTCAGGATACCTGGTCGCTCGGGTCGAGCCTTGCGCTGACGGTTGGCGGACGCGCGGCGTACTACGACAACACCGACAAAACGTACCTCGAACCGCGCGCGTCCGCGAGATTCCGTCTCACCGATCGCTTCACCGTCAAGGGCGCATACGGGCAGTACCACCAATTCGTGAATCGCGTCGTCAACGAGAACGTCACCGAAGGCTCGCGTGATTTTTGGTTGCTGGCCGACGGAGATTTGGTGGATGTGCAAAGCTCGCGGCACCTGATCGGCGGTCTGAGCTACGAGACCGACGAATACCTACTCGACGCCGAGTTCTATCATAAAAATTTGGACGGCCTCTCCGAATTCTCGCTGCGGTTTCAGCGGGGCCCGCGCTCGGGTCCCCAAAATCTGTTCTTCAAGGGCAGCGGTATCGCGAAGGGCCTCGAGATCCTCGCGCAAAAGAAGGCGGGGATGGTCACAGGGTGGGCGAGCTACACGCTCGCCCGGGTAGAACACATCTTCCCGGATCTCAATAACGGCGAGCCCTTCCCGGCGCTGCACGACCAGACGCACGAATTCAAAGCCGTGTCGAGTGTGTCCCTGGGTCGGTGGAATCTCTCGGGAACCTGGGCTCTTGCTTCCGGCAAACCCTACACCGCTCCCGAATCGCAGTATGCCATCGAGCTGCTCGATGGTAGGCAACAGAGCTACATCCACGTGAGCGACAAGAACTCGTTGCGATTACCGGCGTACCACCGGCTCGACCTTGCGGCGCACTATCGCTTCGAGCTGGGCACGTGGGCGGGCGACCTCGGGTTGTCGGTGTTCAATGCGTACAACCGAACAAACGTGTGGTATCGGGAGTTCGAGCTGACGGAGTCGCCGATCTTGGTCACGGACGTGACGTTCTTGGGTATCACGCCGAATCTGTCCGTTCGGTTCGAGTTTTAAGGGCGAAAGGTGATCATCATGACCCAGCGATACATGGTCGGCCTGGCAACCATCGGGACGATGCTCGTAGGATGTGACACGGCCGTTGAGCCGAGCGGCAGCGATCAGGTTGTGATCGAAGCGTTCCTCTTTGCGGGCGAGCCGGTACAGGATATCCGCCTGACGGCCACGATCCCCCTCGGCGAGGATCCCAACAGCGCGCCGACGATCGACGACGCCACGGTACGTCTCATCAAGGAAGGTGTGACCTACGCTCTGACTTCGGCGGGGGAAGATGGGCGATACGAGTATCTGGGGACCGATCTAGTCGTAGCAGAAGGGGACGAGTTCCGGCTCGAGGTGGAGTACTTCGGCAGGGTGGCCTGGGGGGAAACGGTGGTCCCGGCACCGCCGGCGGACGTGGCCATCGACGCGGATACCTTGTTCGCTCCCAACCTCGAGTTCGGAGGGGGGGGTCGACGCGGTGGGGGTGGGTTCAACCCTGACGAATCGCAGGTGGCCGTTGCCTGGGACAACCCCGGCGACCTACTGCATTTCGTGGTTGTGGAAGGACTGGAAGATAACGCGGAGCAGATTTTCCCTGACCAGTTTTTAGAGCGGATAGGGCGGTTTCGCTTTATCTCTGAACCCACGTTGGATAACTTCTTCATCCTGAGGCTCCTGCTGCTGGAGACCTTGGGGCGCCACCAGGCCAAGGTCTATCGGGTCAACGAGGAGTACAATCAGCTATACGAGAACCGGACCCAGGACTCGCGCGACCTGAACGAGCCGCCAAGCAACATCCGCGACGGGCTGGGCGTATTCAGTGCGTTCAATAGCGTATCGGCGCCCTTTGAGGTGGCCCGAATCGAGCAATAACCGTCGGACGGCGAGCCAGTCTCGCAGTCCGGCCGATTGACTGTCTGACTGAAGAGTTCGCCACATGAATAGATTGCTTGCCGCTGTATTCTTGGCCGTCGTCGGATGTACGGAGCAGGCCGAGGTACCGATTTTCCAACTCGTCCCCGTCTCGAATCGGGACATTACGATCTTGGCGAGTGCCGCGGGCTCGGTCGAGCCCATCCTCATCGTCGAGGTCAAATCCAAGGCGTCCGGCGAGATCTTGGATGTTCGGGTGGAGACCGGAGACGAGGTAACCCGCGGCAAACTGCTCGTCAGAGTCGACCAACGCATTCCCCGCAACGGCTTGACGCAGGCGGAAGCGGACCTCGAAGTGGCGCAAGCCCAACTCAGTAACGCCGAGGCTCAGCTACGCCGCGCTCAGGCCCTTTACGAAACGCAATCCATTACCGAGCAAGAGTTCGACGACGCGCGGCTGGGCCAGGCAAACGCCATCGCGTCGTTGGTCCGGGCGGAGCGTTCCAAGGAAGACGCGGCAATCGCATTTGAAGACACGGAAGTTCGCGCGCCCACCAACGGAATCATTCTGGAGCGTAACGTGGAGGTGGGGTCGGTGATTCAGTCGGCCACGAGTGGAGTAAGTGGTGGTGAAGTACTTCTCCTCATGGCCAATCTGGACACCGTGCAGGTGCGCACGCTGGTGGATGAGACCGACATTGGGAAGATCAGCCCCAATCTCAGGGTGAGCATCCGTGTAGATGCGTATCCCAACCAGCCGTTCCAGGGACGGGTATTGAAGATCGAACCGCAAGCCGTCACCGAGCAGAACGTCACGATGTTTCCCGTGCTCATCCGGATCCCGAACGAAGACGGGCTGCTGCGACCGGGTATGAATTCGGAGGTCGAGATTCAGGTGGCGTCTCGCCGGGGGGTGCTCACCGTGCCCGATGCCGCTCTCCGAACCCGCAACGACTTCGCTTCCGCGGCGGCGGTGCTCGGGTTGGATATCGAAACCGTTGAGGCCCAACTCCGCGACGCGAGAGAGCGACTGGCGATGGGTAACGGCACCATGAGCGGAAACAGCGAGGGCGACGCCGGATCCGGCTTCCAGTTTGGAGGCAACTTCATCGTGTTTGCGCTACGTGACGGCGTTCCGAAGCCGATCCCTATTCGAACCGGACTAACGGACTTAGACTACCATGAGGTGTTGGCGGGTGACTTGACCGAGGGCGACTCGCTGGTTGTTTTGACGGCTGTCGGTGCGGGTCAGGCTTCCCAGGGCGGTCGTTAGGGGGGCGGGTCGCCAACCAAGGAGGAGGCCAACGGTAATGGAAACGATTAGAGTCGCTTTCGGCTCGATCATAGCGAATCCGCTTCGGTCGGTCCTCACGATGCTGGGTATGGTCATCGGCGTCGGCGCGGTGATCACCATGGTGGCACTGGGAACGGGGGCTCAGGCAGCCGTGGAAGAGCAGATCCAGGCGCTGGGAACCGATCTTCTGGCTGTCTACCCGGGCCAGTCATGGACGCACGGCGTCGCCAGGGGCGATCGCGTCAGCATCACTACCGATGACGCCGAAGCATTGGCCAGAGACGGATACGCCATCAGAGCGGTCGTACCGGAACTTTCGAGAAACCAGCAACTGGAATACGGAAACCGGAATGCCAATGTGAATGTGATGGCATCGACGCCGGCCTACCTCGAGGTGCAGCACCAACGCATAGTTGCGGGCAAGATGTTTACCGAGGCCGACAACGAGGCGCGCCAGCGCGTCGTCGTCCTGGGAAGTTCGGTACCGGAGATGCTGGGTGGCAATGGTGCCGCAATGATCGGCCAACAACTCTCGATCCGCGGCATTCCGTTCGAGATCATCGGCCTCCTCAACGAGAAAGGCGCGCAGGGTCACAACAACCCCGACGAGCGGGTTCTCATCCCGCTGAAAACCGGACAGTTCCGTGTGTTCGGGACGGATCGCCTGCGCGCGATCACGGTCCAGGTCGTGCACCCGGACTCCATGGCCGTGGCCATGATCGGCATCGAGGGAGTTATGCGGCGCGAACACGGCATCCGACCGGGTGCCACCAACGACTTCCAAATCCGCGATCGCACCGAGTATCTCTCCGCCCAACAGGAAACGACTCAAACCTTCACCTTCCTGCTGGCAGGCATCGCGGCGGTGAGCCTTTTGGTCGGCGGCATCGGCATCATGAACATCATGCTGGTGTCGGTGACCGAACGCACCCGGGAGATCGGCATCCGCAAAGCACTCGGTGCGAAGCGCCGTACGATCTTGATGCAATTTCTCGTGGAAGCCGTTACGCTGTGCGTCGTCGGTGGTACGATCGGTGTGCTTGCAGGATCGGGCGCCGCGATGTCGCTGTCACGCTTCCGAGGATGGAATACGGTGGTGTCGCTCGAAGCGGTGATTGTCGCGTTCGTATTCAGCGCCATCATCGGCGTGTTCTTCGGTCTCTGGCCTGCACACCGCGCGGCCCAGATGGATCCGATCACGGCGCTGGGGCACGAGTAAAGCTTCACTGAATCCCTCTCGGGACGGGCGGCGTCGCGGTAAGGGGCCGCGCATACCCGAGCCCCCCACTTCCTGGCGCGATAGGTTCCGCGCGCTCCAATACGTTCCACTCCTCATCAAGATGGTGTACCGCACGCACCCGAGGTACACCATTGCGATCTTGGCCTTCCGGCTCACACAGGCCCTGGTGCCCGTGTCGCTCCTGTGGGTCGGCAAACTCATCATTGAAGCGGTCGAGATTTACTATCGTGCCGGGCAACAAATCGACTGGTCTTACCTGTGGACTTTGGTGGCGATCGAGTTGGCTATTGCGGTCGCGGGTGACGCCCTGTCTCGCGGATCCAACCTAGTCGAAGGGCTGCTGAGCGAACTGTTCAATAATCATGTCTCGATCCGCATCATGGAACACGCGGCGAAGCTGGACGTCGCCCAATTCGAAGATCCCGACACGTACGACCAACTCGAACGGGCGCGCCAGCAGACCTACAGCGGCATCGGCTTTCTGAATCAGGTTCTCGGACTGATGCAGTCGGTGATAACGCTCTTGTCCCTGATCACAGCTCTAGTGATTTACGTTCCGTGGTTGATCGTGTTGCTGGTCGTCACCGTCCTCCCGGCGTTCTTCGCGGAGACACATTTCGCAACCCTCGGCTATCTCCTGCGACATCGGTGGACGCAGAGCCGAAGGATGCTCGATTACCTGCGCTACATCGCCGCAACGGACACGTCGGCCAAGGAAGTCAAGCTGTTCGGCTTATCGAAATATCTGGTCCGACGGTACCGTGAGAGCGCCGAACAGTTCCTGCTGGAGAACAAGAAGCTGTTGGTCAAACGCACGACGATAGGTTTGCTCCTCGCGATGATCGGATCGCTGGGACTGTATGGTGGTTATGCGGTGATCATCTACTACACGATCGTTGGCCATCAAACACCGGCGGGTGTGTTCACTATCGGTGTGTTGACCTTCCTCATGGGGTCCTTCCGCCAGAGTCGCGGATTGATCCAACAATTGCTTCTCACCCTTTCGCAGATCTATAGCCAGAGTCTTTACATTCGCGATCTGTTTCTCTTCTTCGACATCGAACCTCGAGTGTTCTCGAAGCCGGATGCCATCGCGGTTCCGAAAGTGCTGAGCCAGGGGTTTGTATTCGAAGGCGTGGGTTTCAAGTATCCCGGTGCAGATACATACGCAATACGCAATGTCGATTTTGAATTGCGGCCGAGCGAGTCCGTCGCGCTGGTTGGCGAGAACGGTGCGGGTAAGACCACGATCGTCAAACTGCTCACGAGGCTCTACGATCCCGATGAGGGACGCATCTTGTTGGATGGAGTCGATCTGCGCGATTACAATTTGGACGAACTCCGTGCGAACGCCGGCGTCATCTTTCAAGACTTCATTCGGTATTCGTTCCTGTTCAAGGAAAACATCGGGATCGGCCAAATCGACCAAATAGCCGACATCGATCGCATCAAGACCGCCGCGGCACGGAGTCTCGCCGATACCGTGGCGAACAGTCTCCAGGATGGTTTCGAGCAGCAACTCGGCCGCCGGTTTGCCGGCGGCGTGGACCTCTCAGGCGGCGAATGGCAAAAGGTTGCGCTGGCACGGGCGTACATGCGTGAGGCGCAGGTGTTGGTGCTCGACGAACCGACCGCGTCGCTCGACGCTCGCTCGGAGTACGAGGCCTTTCAGCGTTTTGCCGAGCTTACCAGAGGAAAGATAGCTGTGCTCATCTCGCACCGATTCTCGACGGTGCGCATGGCCGACCGGATTCTCGTGCTCAAAGACGGCGGTATCCTCGAACGGGGTACCCACGAGCAATTGTTGCAACAGCGCGGATTGTATGCCGAGTTGTTCAATCTGCAGGCCGTCGGCTACAAGTAGAGGAACATCTGAAACTCCTTGCCCAGCAATTCCGTAACGGCTACTAGCACTAGCTTTGTTAGTGAAATGGTTGTATTTATGACTAACAGTGTTAGCCAATGGAGGAAGCCGTGGGTAGAGAGGCTCTGGGAGAGTTCGAGCACCAGGTACTATTGACGATTTTGCGGCTGGGAACCAAGTCGTACAGCGTTCCCATCGTGTTGGAGCTGGAGGATCGCACTGGAAAGAGCGTGGCTCCGGCCGCCGTGCACATCGCGCTGACGCGCCTCGAGAAGAAGGGGCTGCTCTGTTCCAGGCTCGTCAAACCCGGCGAAGATGAAGGGGGTCGAGTGCGTCGGTATTTCACGCTCGAGCCGAAGGGAGTCGAGCGGCTGAAGGAATCGCGCCGGGCACTGGCGAGCCTGTGGGAAGGGCTCGATCCGGTGCTGGACCAATGAGCGTGCGTCATCCGCCCCAGCCCCCGCCCCCGGTCCCGGCGTGGCTGCTCGGCCACTATTTCGCCTGGCGGCGGCAGCCTGAGGTCGTAGGAGATCTGACCGAACTATTCGAGGCGCGGCAGCGGTCGAGGGGACGCTTCCATGCCGCCGTTTGGTTTTGGTCGCAGCTCGTGAGCTTCCCACTCCATCGGCTGCGTGAGCGGTTCCATGGCACCAGGGGGCCGTCGTCAGGACGTCCCGGTGGCACACAACCCCGCAAGCGGGGTTCCGCGATTGGCTCGTTTTCACAGGACCTCCGCTACGCCGTCCGTCGCCTGCGGCAGAGTCCCGGGTTTACCGCCATCGCGGTCACGATCATGGGACTCGGCATTGGGGCCAATACCGCGATTTTCAGCATCGTCAACGCGGTGTTGTTCAAATCCCTTCCGTACGAACAACCACAGGAGTTGGTCCGTCTGTTCACCACGAGCGACGATGGAACGACCCCATCGGCGGTTTCGTTTCCCGACTTCCTGGACTTTCGTGACCGGCAAGACTTGTTCGCGGGTGTGGTAGCCCATACGGCAGCGGTGGTCAGTCTGGTCACCGACGACGGGCCGGAGGTGGTGTTTTCGGAATATTTGTCCGCCGACTTCTTTGCGCTTGTGGCAATCGCGCCGGCGCTTGGACGTGCTTTCGTGCCGAGTGAGGACGAGATCGGTACCGAAGCCGTGGCCATGGTGAGCCACCGGGCCTGGGTTCGGCGTTACGGAGCGGATCCCGCCATCATCGGCGCTACCGTGCGGTTGAATGGCCGGCCGGTAACGATAGTCGGAGTCGGTCCCAA